>CAVKKI010000001.1:0-50134 GCA_963656725.1 Oribacterium sp.
GAGCTAGAGAGAGAATTTGGCTACGTCATGCCTTAAAAATCTGCCCTACGCAAGCATTCCTTCAGAAGGTTTTGAAATCATTCCAAAATAACAAAGTAACTATGTCCAAAATAACAGAATAACTATGTCTCTAACTTACTTATTTTCTCGTTTCGATTTACAGCAAGTGGTAAGCGCGTTCATTGTGTTGTTTGCCGTGATCGATGTGTTGGGGTCAACGCCCATCTTCATCGATTTGAAACGACAGGGCCGACCCGTTAACGCTTGGAAAGCCTCGCTCATCTCACTGGGCTTGCTGCTCGGCTTCTTTTTTGCTGGCGACGCCATGCTGAAACTTTTTAATGTGGATGTGGAATCGTTTGCCGTGGCTGGCTCGTTGGTCATCTTCCTCATGTCGCTCGAAATGATACTCGACATTGTGATTTTCAAGAACGTGGGGCCCATTAAATCGGCTACGCTCATCCCCGTGGTGTTCCCGTTGCTAGCCGGAGCGGGTTCGTTCACCACATTGCTCTCACTGCGTGCGGAGTATGCCTCGGTCAACATCATCATTGCCTTGCTGCTCAACATGCTTTTGGTGTTCATCGTGCTGAAAGCCACCGAGAAAGTGGAGAACATCATTTCGCCAGCCGCCATCTACTTGCTGCGTAAATTTTTCGGCATCATTTTGCTCGCCATCTCCGTGCGTTTGTTCACAGCCAACCTTAGCGCTTTGCTGAGCAATCTGCAATAATTTTTATCCCAAACACACTTTATTCCCGTCAAAAGGAAAGAGGTAATTTTCAACGCAAAGGGTTGAAAATTACCTCTTTCCTTTTTTAGCTTATTCCTCTTTCAGAGCCCGTTCAAGAATGGTGTCCACTCCTCGCTGATAGTCTTCGGAAGTGATGTCGACTTTAATGTCGGGGTCGATGCCCATCTCTGTCATCTGCATGTTGCGGTCGTACATTGGGCAAGCCGAGAAACGAATGCTCCACCCGTTGGGCAGTTCGGCGCTGAAGGGCATGCCTGCTCCGCCGCCTGTTCGGTCGCCCACGATGGTGACATTGGGCAAACCTTTCAAGAACATCACAAAAGAGTTGGCGGCACTGTAGGTGCGGCGATTGGTGAGGATGTAAACTTTACGCTGCCAGCGCAACCCCACAAAGGGAGTGACTTTAATGGGTTCGGGAGTGGAGAAATCGTCTTGCCCCGTGCCCGTTTTGTGACACATATAGGCCATCACTGTTTCTTCGTTGATGAAAAGAGAAGCCAACTTCTCGGCCGAGGTGAGCATGCCGCCACTGTTGCTGCGCACATCCACAATGAGTTTGTTACACATGGAAAGCGCACGAATCATCTCCTGCAAATTGCCATCGCCAAAGGCGTTTTCGAAAGTGGAGCAGCGAATGTAGCCCACGTTGTTGTCGAAAATGCGATACTTCAAGCCTGAGGCTTGCGCATACTCCTCACTCCGCCCAAGGTAGATGCGCTCTAGCGAGTCGCTTTGGTTCATGGGGTAGTCGTCGAACCATTTGCCGTAGCGGCTCACGTTGAAGGCGGCGCTGAGGTTGACGTGTCCGTCGCGCAACTCGTAAGTCATGTTGGCCAACACCTCAAAGAGCTGCTTCTGCGTCATTCGTTCGGAAATGGCGGGTAGGTATTTCTGACGAACTTTCGCCCAATCTAATCCATACTCCGAGTTTTTGTAACTAAAGAAACAGTAATGCTGGTCAAGGGTGGTCCAAAGAGCGTTGAAGTTTCCTTGACAATTATTGTCCAACTCCTCCTCCGTCACACAGGCAGCGAAGAAGGGCGTTAAAGCGATCAGTAAAATTGCATAAATCCACCTTCTCATAGTCGCACCAGTTTACGAGTAAAACCTATCATAAATGAATGCCGCCAAGCGTGGCGCTTCAGTCTGGCAAGCTTGCTTTGTCGAATGTCGGCCAAGTAGCCTAACGTGATGTTGGCGCGCTTAATGGGCAAGGTGATGTCGGTGGCGAGCCGCAGCGTGGGACAATTAACAGGCTGCGTGAAATGCACCACTCCCGAGTGGTGGCCTAGTGAGAATATTTCGTAATAGGATTGCCCGTATTCGGGAGCAAATTGCGCGCCTATCATTTGCGCATCCAGTTGCAGGCGAGCTGTGGCTGTTTTTCGGAAAAGGGGAAAATCGTAGCTGGCAATGCCCGATGCCCACAACGAGGCACCGAGTCGCCCTTGTGCCGGATTGTTAGAATTGCGTGTGTTGTAGGTGAAACCACTCGTCAGTTCCATCAGTCCACCCACGGCAAAGCGCCAACGAGTGGCGGGGTGCCAATTATAGTGCCAACCGCCCGAGGCATTTATTTCGGCATCCATTTCCTTTCCATCGTCGGTGGGCGATTTCGCATAGGCATAGTGGCCCGTGTAAAGGCTCATCACCGTGACGCGACCTTTGCCCCAATGCGCTAGTCGCTCCGTGCGATAATTCATCGAAAAATCTGTGCCCGTATATTCCAATGGCGACAAATAGGTGTCGAGCACATTGGTTTTACCAATGCCCCAAGTGAGCGTGGTGCGCTTGGAACGAACCGCACTGTCGGCCTTGCAGCAAGTTTGCGCTTGAAGTGTTGAAACTCCAAGCAGGATGCTTAAAATGAAGGGGAGAATGAATGAGTAATTACGCATGGAATGGGGATGCGTGAAGGACTAATAATTTGTTTTTATTTGCTGATGAGGATGATGAAGTGGCTTTCAGTTTGTCTTTATTCACATCTAATGCGAACTTTTCGGCTACTGTTTTTCCGTCTTTTTCTTTCGTCCTCATTGAGAGGTCTTCGCCTATTTCTTCTTCAGCCCTTTGTAAGCGAGAAAAACCACTACAATCACCGCACAAACCAGCAAAACGTAGCCAATTTCGTGACTGTATTTCGTGGCAAGCAGATAAACGTCGTTAGTGGTCTTCATGTCGGTGAAGCGATAGATACCCCAACCAATCAAAGCCAACACGGTGTTCCAAACACCGGCTCCGAGAGTGGTGTAAATAAGAAATTTGTCGAGACGCATGCCTGCTAGGCCGGCGGGAATGCTGATGAGTTGGCGCACGGCGGGAACAAGTCGACCGAAGAAGGTGGACGCGGCTCCGTGTTTGCGGAAAAACTCCTCCGACTTCTCCACACTTTCACGGGTGATGAGACACATGTGACCAATGCGGCTGTCGGCAAATTTATAAATGATGGGGCGGCCCAACCACTTGGCTAGGTAATAGTTTACTAAGCCACCTAGGTCGGCGCCAATCGTGGCAAACACCACTACTAACACGATGTTCATGCCGCTGGCGGCGTCCATAGCTTTCCATGCCGCTGGCGGCACTACCACCTCGGAGGGGAAGGGAATGAATGAGCTCTCAATGGCCATAAAGAGGGTAACTACCCAGTAGTCTAGGTTTTCGAGCACCCATTTAAAAAGTTCTGCTGAATCCATTTCTGTGTGTTGCTATTGTTTTTGAAGTTTGACGCCGATGTCGGTAATGCCTGGCAGCAATTCTCGGCTCATGATGTGTGTGATGCGAATGTCGGCGCTAGCTCCTGCAGGAAGTTGCAGTGCGGCTAGTGGGAAGTCAAATTGATAGATTGACACACCGTGGCCTTCCACATCGCCTTTGGCGTTGGTGAATTGCAGTTGCAGCGTGTCGGTGGTGGTTCGGTCGGGGTTGTGCCAGCTTTGGCGCATCACGAGCCAGAGCGACTGGTAGGGATAGAGCGTGGTGGCAGAGGTGCGCACGCCAATGCTCATTTCATAGGTGCCCGAACTGCTGAGTGTGTCGACGTGATATTTTAGCGTGTCCACCGATTCCCATCCCTCCACTGGTGTGGAGCAGTAGCTATAAAGCACGGGCTTCTCTTTGCAAGCGGCAAGCAGCCCTGCAATAAGCAATGAAAGGAGGGGCGGAAGGCAGCGAGCTATGATTTTGTGGCACATAGTTTATGATGTGTTGCGCTTTTTATGATGTGTTGCGCTTGACTTATTCGTTAGTCGCTGAGGCTGCGGGTCGGTCGTTGGGACGCTGACGCCCGTTGCGGTTGTCGTTGCGTCGACGGTTGCCACCGCCGCCACGGTTGTCACGACGCTCTCTGCGTTCACGCCCTTCGCCATTGTTTGGGCCGCCTTCGCTGCGGTTTTCAGCACGATTGTCGTTGTCGCGGCGCCGATTGTTGCGGCGATTGTCGCGGCGTGGGTCGCGGTTGCGCCCATTGTTGCCAGCGGACCTATCTTCAGCGTGTTGAGAGGGGGTGGCAGCGTCGTTCTCAGTTGCTTTTCGTTCTTCGCGACGGACTTCATTTCTGTTGTTGTCGCGCCCATTACCACCGCCCTTGCGGTTGCGGTTTTTCGAACGGCGTGCTTTGTCGAAGCGTGTCAAATCATCTTGTTCGGCAAGGTCGACGGTGCGAGCCGGTTCGGCTGCTTCGCCCTCATCAAGCCGGTCGGGCTTTTCGCCTTGAGCGTTCATGGCAATGACCTCCTTGATGCGTTCGGTGGTGAGGGTTACGAGGTTGGCGGCCAAGCGTCGGTCGGTGCTGTAGGTGACGGTGCCGGCTAGGGTGTCGGCTTTAAAATAATAGTAGGTGCCGTCGATGGTTTCGAGTGTGACGGAGCGGTCGGGCAGTTGGCGAGCCGCTTCCATGTAGGTGTCCACCTCGTAGTTGAGGCAGCATTTTAGTTTGGCGCACTGACCGGCCAGTTTTTGCGGGTTGGGCGTAATGTCTTGAAAACGAGCGGCTGCGGTGCTTACCGAACTGAAATTTTTCATCCAAGTGGCGCAACAGAGTTCACGGCCACAGGGCCCGAATCCACCAATGCGCCCAGCCTCTTGTCGGGCACCGATTTGCTTCATTTCAATGCGCACCTTGAAAGCATCGGCAAGCACTTTAATGAGTTTTCGAAAGTCGACGCGTGAGTCGGCAATATAGTAGAAAATGGCCTTGTTGCCGTCGCCTTGATACTCCACGTCGCCAATTTTCATCTGTAGCTGCAAGTCTTTCGCAATTTGGCGTGAGCGAATCATAGTGTCGTGTTCGCGTGCCTTAGCCTCCTCGTATTTCTCCAAATCGGTGATGCGAGCCTTGCGATAGATGCGCTTAATTTCAAATCCGGGCTTAAGGTTGGCTTTTTGCATTTGCAGCAACACGAGTTTGCCGGTGAGCGACACCACGCCGATGTCGTGCCCTGGTTGCGCTTCCACGGCCACGAGGTCGCCCTTTTGCAGTTCTAGGTGGTTGTCGTTGCGATAGAAGCCTTTGCGGGTGTTTTTAAATTGCACCTCCACGAAGTCGGTTGTTTGCTGATTGCCTGGCACGTCGGCTAGGTAGTCGTAAGAGTTGAGCTGATGGTCGCTTCGTCCGCATCCTTCGGCGGGTAGTCCGCGCAGGTCGGCGTTGCCCCATTGAGTAAAGCCGCAATTGCAGTTGCCTGTGGCGCATCCGCCGTGACAACCGCCGCTTTGGCAACCGCCTTTCACGCTTTCGCACCCTTCGCCAGCACACTGCAAGCAAGCGGTGGCTTCATCGTTTGAAGGTATGTTGTGATTATCTTGATTCATTCTGTTGAAATTAGGGTGGGTGTATATGTTGACGCAGATGGTGAGCCGTTGGGTGACGGCGTTCTGCGGAAGGGGCTAATTGTGTGGAGAAGAGGTGTTTCGCTTCTCGTTTTAAAAGACTTTAGAAAGCCTGGAAACGCTTTCTTTCGCCTTATGTTTTTATTTAATGAGCAGCACAATCATTTTCAGCGAGAAGTCGAAAAACACCATGTTGGCGTTAACGTTTTGCTCAATGTCGCGCTGAGCGATGCTGAGCTCATCCATAATGCCGATGACGTTGCGCTCGTTGATGAATCGGGCAAAGTTTGTGGCAAAGTTCGACTCTTGTTGATTCATATAATTGAGTTCCGCTTGGTGAAAGTTGAAGATGAAATTCTCTCTCACCAATCGTTGAGCGTATTCCAAAAAAGCCTTTTGCTTTTCACGTCCCCACGTGGCCATTTGTTGCGACCAAGTGTGTAAATCTTTCACATTGCGCATATAGCACAAGCGCATAAAGAGCACGAAAAGGTCGAAAAATTGCGCCGAGTCGGCATTCATCATGATTTGGTCTATGGCCTTGATGAAACTTCCGGCTGAGGCTCTCGCCACACTGTTGGCGTCGGCGGGTTGCAAGCCGTTGAGCGTTTGCAGCGCTTGGCTTATTTCTTCAATTTGCAGGGGCGGAAAGTCAATGCGTTGCGTTCGGCTCAAAATGGTGCTGAGCAAGCGTTCGGGCTGATTGGCGGTGAGGATGAACACCGTTTGCTGTGGGGGTTCCTCTAATATCTTTAGCAATTTGTTGGCGCACTCCACGTTCATTTGCTCAGCCAGCCACATCACCACCACTCGGTAGCCGCCTTGGCTGCTCACGTTGGCTAGTTTGCCAATGATGTTGTTGGCTTCGGCCACATTAATGAGCGATTGTTGGTTTTCCACGTCCATGCGTTTCAACCACGTTTGTCGGCTGAAGTAGGGCGTTTCGGCCATTTGCTCTCGCCATTGTGGCAGATATTGGTCGCTCACGGCCATGCCTTTCTGGCCTTGCGCTTTGATGGTGGGGAAGATGAAGTGAAGGTCGGGGTGGCTTAGTTTAGCCGCCATGCGACACGATTTACACTCGCCGCAAGCTTCTCCCTCGGCTGTGGGATGCTCGCAAAGCAATCGTTGAGCTAGGGCCAATGCCATAGGCAATTTTCCACATCCCTCAGGGCCGGCAAAAAGCAAGGCATGGGGCATGCGTCCTTCGGCAAGCATTTGTTTGAGTTGCTGCTTCACCGTGTTTTGTCCTATCACATCGTTAAATTGCATAAGTTTGTTGTAGCTTTATTAGGCGAGCCTATCGCTCCAAATGACAAAGTTAATATTTGATGGGGAATGGACAAAGCATTTTCGGCTGAAAACCATTTGCGAGCGTTAATTTCGTTTTTCGATGAGGAAAAACGCTGCTGTGTGAGTGTAAAAATGCTTTTTTGCTTACAAAAAGCCGCACCCATTTATTCTGTTGTGAAAACAGAAAAAGGGGTGCGGTTATTAGGTTTTATTCTAACCTTTCTCGAAGTAGGGATGGGCGATTTTAAGCAATCTCGTTCTTTTCATGCAAAACTTTAAGGCGTGACTACTCTTTTCGTCCCTCTTCGGAAGGGAATGGGTGGCTTATTTGCTTTCTTTCTCGGCTTTAATTTGCTCGTTGACGGCTTTGATTTTTTGGCTAATCTCTTGCAGGTCGTCCTTTAAGCGGGCCATTTTCTTTTCGATATCGGCCACGAGCGAATTGCCTTTCTTCGAACTGGTGCGGAAGAAGGTGAGGTTGGTTTCAATCGTTTGAATTTCCTGTTTCTTCGCATCGAAGATGTTTTGCAAGCGGCTGCGCTCACGAGTAAGTTCTGAGCCACCCTTGTCGGCCACGGTTTTGCGGAAATTGTCCATGCGACGGCGACCTGCTGTTTCGTGCAGTGTGTTGTAGATTTTGTCGCACAGTTCGCGGTAGCGGCGATACATTTTTTCCTTCTTGCTGTAGGGCACATGGCCAATCTCGTTCCAACGAGCCTGAAGGTCGCGCACGCTTTGCAGCAAGTTGTCGCCAGCGTTTTCCACGAGTTTCTCGAGTTCGGCAATCACTTGTTTCTTCAAATCCAAGTTAGCCTCTTCTTCTTTGCGTTGGCCTGCGTTGGCTTCAGCCTTTTGGTTAAAGAAGTGGTTGCAAGCATCGTTGAAGCGCTTCCAAATGGCATCGGATACTTTGTGAGCCACGGGGCCAATTTCCTTCCACTGCTTTTGCAGTTCTACGAGCTTCTTGGTGGTAGCCGCCCAGTCGGTGCTGTCTTTCAACGCTTCGGCTTTTTCAATCAGCGCGTTTTTAGCGGTGAGGTTGGCGTTGAGTTTCTCGCGGTTAGCCTTGAAATAAGCGGTTTTAGCTTGGAAAAAGCGGTCGCAAGCGGCGCGGAAACGCTCAAACACCTCAGCGTTCACCTTGCGAGGAGTGAAGCCAATGGTCTTCCATTCAGCTTGAATGGCAAGCACTTGCTGCGTCATTTCTTCCCACTCGTTGTAGGTTTTCAGCGCATCCATGTTCAGTGCTTCCACCTTCTGGCAAAGGGAGGTCTTCTTCTCTAAGTTTTCTTCCTCTTGTGCCTTGATGTTGGCAAAGTGGTCTTGGTGGCGCTTATTGATTACGGTTGAAGCGTCTTTAAAGCGCTTCCAAATTTCGTCGCGTAGCTCTTTGGCCACGGGTCCCGTTTCGCGATATTCTTGATGCAGGTTTTGCAGTTGATGGAAGGCAGAGATGGGGTCTTCCACTTCGCTCAACTTTTCAGCGGCTTCGCAAAGGCGTGTTTTGATTTCTAGGTTTTTCTTGAAATCGTAGGCACGCATTTCGTGGTTCAGGCGCAACTGGTCGTAGAATTGCTCGGTGTAGAGCTGATAGTTCTTCCACAGTTCAGTGGCGTTCTCAGCGGGCACTTGCTTAATCTCTTTCCATTCAGCCTGCAGCTCTTTCACCTCGTTGTAGCCCTTGTCGGCATCGTCGGGCGATGCGGCAAGCGCTTTGATGCGCTCAATAATTTCTTGTTTGCGCTTGAGGTTGGCTTGTTTTTCCTTCTCTAGTTCCTCGTTCGCCTTGTTACGCAGTTCGCGCACGAGGTTGAATTGTGCTTTAAACTCTTCTTCTTCGGTGTCGGGGGCGGGCATAAATTCTTCTGCGTTGCCGCCGTCGGCCACAAATTTTTCGCGTGCGGCAGCCACGCTTGCGTTGTGAAGGCGATAGTAGAGCATTTTCAGGTGCTCTAGCTCGGCGCGGTCCACATCGCCGCCGTTATTTGCAATTTCCTTCAGACGCTCAATCACTTCGGTCTTGGTGGTGGGTTGAGCGGCCTTTTCGGTTGTGTTGTCTTCAGTTGGGTTGTTTTCTTGGGGAGCCTCCACCGTCTCTGCGGTTGCATTCTCCGTTGCTTGGGTTGTGTCGTTAGCAGCAGTTTCGTTGGGAGTGGCCTCAGTGGGCTTTACGTTTTGTGCTTCTGCTTCGGCAGCTTGTTTCATTTCGTCCATAATAAGTTAGGATGGGGTCGTTCGTGCAACGGGCGCCTTCTCTAAGCGAGGTTCGTGGGCGCATAGTTGCTTTTTAGGGGTTAATTGTAGGGTTTTTAGCATGGCTATTAGGCTTTAGAGCCTAGCCAATGCCTTGCAAATTTGCATATTTAATGCCTAAGTGCCAAATGTTTGATAAAAAACTTTGATTATTGACACTTTTCGAAGAGTTTTTGCGAGTTTTTTGAGCCTCTTTCGTCGTTTGGGCCGCGTGGTGAATTAAATCCAAGCCTTCCAACGGAATAGCCAGTAGAACACGGCGGTGACGAAGATAGAGGCCACAATAATCACGGGGAACCCCCACCACACGGTTTCCATGCCATTGATGAGGTTCATGCCGAAGATGCTGGCAATGAGGGTGGGGAACATTAGGATGATGGACACTGACGTCATTTGCTTCATCACTCCCGCCATGTTGTTGTTGATGATGCTGGCGTAGGTCTCCATGGTGGAGTCGAGAATGTTGGTGTAGATGTTCGTTGTTTCTCGCGCCTGGTTCATCTCAATCGTCACATCCTCAATGAGGTCGGCGTCGAGTTCGTCGACGGGAAGTTTAAACTTCAATTTCGAAAGCAGCGTTTCGTTGCCACGAATAGAGGTGATGAAATAGGTGAGGCTATCTTGCAAACGCGACAGGCCCACGAGGTCTTCGTTGTCGATTTGGCGGTCGAGGTTTCGCTTAGCCTCTTCGAGCAACACGTTAATCTGCTTCAAGCGTTTCAAATACCACACGGCCGACGAGAGGAAAAGGCGGAACACGAGGTCGACAGAGTCGGTAAATCCCTGATTGCGTTTTTGCTGATACGACACAAAGTCAATCATCATGTTCGTTTCGTAATTGCACACGGTCACACACACGCCTTTATTGAGAATAATGCCCATCGGGATGGTGGTGTGTGGGGTGCGCGATGCCACCTCTTTTACGTAGGGTATGCGGAGGATGATGAGCGACCACCCTTCGTCGTATTCATAACGCGAGCGCTCGTCTTTATCTCGGATGTCGTCAAGAAAGTAATCGGGAATTTTGAGTTTATTCACCAAAAAGTCCTCATCTTCTGGGGTGGGACACGTCACCTGCACCCAGCAATTGGGTGCCCATTCGTCAATGGTTTGTAGCGTATGATCGAAGTTCCAGTAAGTACGCATAAAAACAGGGTTTTCTTTAGAAAGTGTGTGATGGGGCGGAGAGTCTCTTTAAAAGAAGTGCACAACGTTTGTTCCAACAAGAAACGCAGCGTTGTGTACGATGACGTGAGGACAATCTCCCTTCGTTACCTATTATATAAGACCTATATATAATAAGGTATGCCTTCGCACTAAGCCTGTTTCCGGTCGGCATCAAACGTTCGTTTCCGCGTGATAGTCGTCCATTTTCTGGGTTTATTGATTATTTGGTGGCGCAAAAGTACGAAAAAACTTTTGGTCGTTTGCCATTTTCCCCGCTTTTTGTGTTGCGTTTGTGCTAAGATTTTTGTGCTTTCGTTTTATGTTGCAGCCCGAAGTCGGTGAAGCGCCTTGTGTTGACTGAGAAAAAAGTGGGGTTGGTTGATAATAGTTGCAAAATGCAACAAAGCGTTCTACCTTTGCAACGTAAAGTCATATAATAAAGTCTATTATGAGAAAAATTTTAGTTTTAACGACATTCATTTTGCTATTTGCATGGCAGGCGAAGGCACAGGTTTATCCCTACCTGGTGTTTACGCAGCTCGATGGCACAGAGCAGTCAATCGGTGTTGACGGACTAAAAATTACCTTTCCCAACGGCACACTTTGCGCCACCCAAGGCTCGCAAACCATCACTTTGCCGCTCACCTCGCTTTCGGGCATGCATTTTGCATCTACCTCCACGAGCATCAGCGCGCCAACCGCCACGGCCAACGAGGCTAAGGTGAGCGTGACGGGCAACGCACTGAATGTTAGTAGTCCTGTTGCGGCTCAAGTAAGAGTGTATAATGCAGCCGGCCTATGCCTCGCCTCTGTACCCCTTTCGGCTGGTGAAACGCGCACAGTGGCTTCGGCCTTGCAACCCGGCGTTTATGCTGTAGTAATTAACGGAAACACCCAAAAGATATGCGTAAGATAACACAAAAACTCTTCTTTATAATTCTGCTTTTCAGTGCAGCCGTTGGGGCTTCGGCCCAAACGCTGCGCGTGAACAGCGGACAGGTGACCACGGCATTCACTGCCACGGCCGCCGACATGCCTTTTGTGGGCGGCACGAGCCTAACTATTGGTTCGATGACCTACGACTTGAGTGAGGTGGACAGCCTTTGCGTTAACTCCACCGCAGTGGCCGACAACACCGTGCTAGTGGCCTACAACGGCACCTCCGCCCACGTCACCCTGGCTGGCAACATCGCTCCCTATCTCACCGCAAAGGTAGAAGGGGCGCACGTCACCCTCATTCAAAGCGAAGACTTGCCCAATGAGGTGACCTACACGCTGCAAGGCACCTCCACCAACGGTTCTTTCTGGATGAATGGTAAACTCAAAGCCACCCTTGTGCTTAACAATCTCAACCTTACATGCGCCGACAGCGCTGCCATTAACATTCGCAATGGCAAGCGCATCAACGTCACCTTGGCCGACGGCACCACCAACACCTTAAGCGATGGGTCGAACGGCAGTCAGAAAGGTTGTTTCATGGTGAAGGGCCACACAGAGTTTAAGGGTAGTGGCACACTCACCCTTACGGGCAACACGGCTCACGCCTTTTGGGGTGGCGAGTATGTGTTGCTGAAAAAATCGGCCGGCACAATCACCGTGAAGAGCGCCGTGAAGGACGGATTTAACGTAAATCAATATTTCGAGATGAAGGGCGGCACCGTGCAAGTGCTTTCTACGGGCAACGATGCCATTCAAGTGTCGAAAACTGATGACGACACCGACGAGCAAAACGGCCAAGTGCTTATAAGCGGCGGCGCGCTCACACTCAATGTGTCGGCTGCAGCGGGCAAGGGTATCACTTGCGAAGACACCCTCTTCGTGTCGGGTGGCACACTCAACGTCACCACTACGGGCACGGGTGTTTATAGTTCCACCGACAACGACGCTTCGGCTTGCGCTGCCCTAAAGAGCGATGCGGCCATTCTCATCACCGACGGCACACTCACCTTGAAAAGCACCGGAGCCGGTGGCAAGGGCATGAACTGCTCGGGCGATGTCACGATCAACGGCGGTACGATCAACGTTACCACCACGGGTAAACAATATAGTTACAATCGGCTTACCTGTTCGGCCAAAGGCATTCGCGCAGAAGGCAACCTTACGATCAATGGGGGCGAGGTGAACGTGACTTGTTCGGGTGGTGAAGGCTCGGAAGGCTTGGAGAGCAAAAAAGAGCTGACCATTACGGGCGGCACCATTGTGGCCAACACCTACGACGATGCGCTCAACGCCTCTAATAAAATTAGCATTAGCGGTGGTAAGGTCTATGCCTACGCTTCGAACAACGACGGCATCGACTCGAACGGCACGCTCTACATTTCGGGCGGACTGGTGATTGCCTCAGGCACAAACCAACCCGAAGATGGCTTCGACTGCGACCAAAACACATTCAGCATAACCGGCGGCACACTCATCGGCATGGGTGGTGGCACCTCCACTCCCACTTCTTCTGTCACCACCCAGCCCGTGCTGATTGTGAATAACACCGCGGTTACTCAAGGGCAATATCTCACGCTCGCTTCGTCGGACGGCACGGTCATTTGGTCGTTCCTCATTCCCCGCACACTCAATCAGTGCACATTGCTCGTGTCATCGCCCTCGTTTAGCCAAGGCAGTTCCTATACTTTAGCCACGGGAGCCACCGTTAGCGGCGGCACCACTTGGCAAGGTTATTCGGCCGATGCCACTGTTAGTGGCGGCACCACGCTCACCACGGCCACACTCTCGTCGATGGTGAACACCTCGGGCGGCTCTTCATCAGGCGGTGGTCCTGGTGGCGGTGGCGGTCCTGGCGGAGGCGGAGGCCCCGGCGGTGGCGGTCGTCCCGGTGGACGCTAATAGGCACCCCAACTTCTTTCTTTAGGCTTTATGGAGTAAAGCATACTTTCACTCTCTTTCAATAAAATACTTGTTGTTTGTTTTTGAGGCGTTCCTTCAAATTGTTCTGATCGGAACGCCTCTTTTCGTGGTTTTCACTAGTGGCTTGATAGGAAAAACTAGTGGCTTGATAGTGATGAACTAGTGGCTTGATAGGAAAAACTAGTGGCTTGATAGTTTTTGGGGTTGGGCTAGTAGTGTTGAGCAAGTCAGTGGGGGCGACGCGGCTCGCGTCGGCGCTAGTAGCAATTTACCATATGTGACAGAATTTATGTCTATTATGTTAACTTATGTTGTTTGTGAAATTTTAAATTTGTGGGTTGTTGAGGGGTTTATGGCTTTGATTGATTTCTTTGCTACTTGAGCCAGAGCTTGTGCCGACGCGAGCCGCGTCGCCCCCACTGATTTGCTCGTTTTTATTGGAATTTTCCTCCCCCTGTAAGTTAAATCGCCCAATTTGCTGTTACTTGCACTAATTGCTTGCACTTCATTGATTATCAATATCTTCAAGAGTGTAAGCAGCAAAAACGTCATGCTTGCACTCTGCTGTCACTCTGCTTGCACGTGCTGACGACCCAGTGCAAGCAAGTGTAAGCAACTTTTTTATTTGCTTGCACTCTTGAAACGCCTGATAATTAGTGTGAGTGCAAACAATTAGTGCAAGTAACAGCAAATGCGCTTGTAAAGTTTTTGGGGTACGGAAAAATCGGTACTACCGATTTTGCAGTCGGTAGTACCGATATTTCTTGCTTGCACACCCCTTAGTGCAAGCAGCGTGTAAGCAGTGGGTTTGAATCTAGAAACCGTAGGTGATGCTTCGAAGCTGCACCTTGGCCAATTCAGCATCGCGCTCGGCCTCGAGTTGAGCGGTGCGAGCGTCGTAATAGAAGGTCAGTTCGAGAAGATAATCAATTAACGAAATTTGGCCTAATTCGAGCGAGCGCCGCAGCAAGTGCTGACTGTTGAGCGAGGCCAAATTCTCTTGTAAATCGTGGGCTGTTTGTTCCAAACTCTGAGCGGTTTGCCACGCTTGCGCCAGCTGTTGCTGTTGCGTTTGGTTCACCTCATTCACTTCCAGCTGTTGCGCCAGCGCTTCGGCCTTCGATTGCTTCACGCGGCGGCGCGTGTTGCACCAAAGCGGCAGAGAGAAACCGAGTGAAAGACCGCTGTAGTTGTTGGCCCGGATGTATTCCCCCTGAAAGCCCACCGTGAGGGCGGGAAGGGCTTCGGCCTTAGCCACAGCCACTTGCGCTTGAGCCGCCTCAAACTGTTGTTGCGCAAGGGTGGCGAGGGGCGATTGCTGAAGCAGTTGCTGAAGGTGCGCCAACGTGAATTGCTCGGTGTTGAGGGTGGGGTAAAGCGTGTCGGCCACGGCCACGGCTAGGCCGCCGTTGAGCCGCTGCAATGTGGTTAGCCACGAAGTGCGTTCCGCTTGCGCCCGTTGCCATTCGGCCTTACTCACCGAAGCGTTAAGGCGCACTTTGTTCACCTCTAGTTGGTTCACGTCGCCACGTGAAAACTTCATTTGGTAAAGACTATCGAGCTCTTTTGCTAAGGCAAAGCGTTGTTGTAGCTCCAAACAGAGTTTGTTGGCGTAGACAAGCTGTGTGTATGCCTCATCGGCCTCGCGCCACACCTTTTGTTGTTCCAAGGCATAGGCAGCTAGGGCTTGCTTGTTGGCACATTGCGCCAAGGCCTTTCGGCGGCCGAGCAGCACGCCCCAGTCGAGCGTCTGCGTCACGCTCACGTTGGTGCGGTTAGGCACGCCCGAGGGCGAGCCAATCAAATAAGCTAACTCCACCTCAGGATCGGGCAGAGAAAGCGAGCTGCCGTTGGCTAGCTGCGAAGCTTGCAGTTGGGCGCGTTGTGTTTGCAGTGTGGGGTTGTTGCGGTTCACTTGTTGCAACACGCTTGTCAGCCCTTGGGTGGCTAGTGTGTCAGCTAGCGGAGCGGCTGTTGCAATGACGGGCAACAGTGAGAGCAGATATATTATAAGGCGTTGTTTCATCGTTTTTTCTCTTTGTTATTTTGTGTTTTAATGGGAGCCATGATGGGCACAATGAAAAGGTTGAGCAGTGTGCTAGTGAGCAGTCCGCCCAACATCACCTTCGCCATGGGGCTCTGAATTTCGTTGCCCGGAAGGTCGCTGCCCCAAGCCAAGGGAATGAGGGCGAGTGCCGAACAAAGAGCGGTCATGAGAATGGGCAGCAAACGGTCGAGCGAGCCTTGCATCACCACCTCGTGGCGAGCCAAGCGGTGGTGAGCCAGTTCGTTGTAGCGGTCCACCAACAGCATGCCGCCTCTCGTGGCCATGCCGAAAAGAGAGATGAAGCCTATGATGGCCGGAATGCTGATTTCGCCCCCCGTGAGCACTAAGGCAAACACGCCACCAATCAAGGCCAAAGGCAAATTGAGCAACACCACAATGGCTTGGTGCCACGAGCGAAACTGCATGAAAAGCAGCAAAGCAATGACCAAAATGCTCACCACCGAAAGACCGAGCAACAGGCGCGAGGCCGAGGCTTCGCTCTCAAACTGTCCGCCATACTCAATGCGGTATCCCTCGGGCAGCATCACCTTCTGCGCAATGGCGCGTTGCATGTCGTTCACCACTGAGCGCATGTCGCGCCCCTCTGCATTGGCCGACACCACGAGTTTGCGCTGCGCATTTTCATGATTAATGGTGTTGGCACCAGCGGTCGACACCAAATCGCACACATCGGCCAACGGCACTTGTTTGCCCTCGGAGGTGTCGAGGGTGAGTTGGTGTATGCGTTCCATAGTGAGCAAGTCGTCGTCGGCCACACGCACGGTGAGGTCGAAAGTTTTCGCCCCCTCTTGCACTTGGCTCACCACTTCGCTACCCATTGCAGCGCTGACAAACTCGGCAAACTCGGGGAGCGTGATGCCGTAGCGAGCAAGGAGTGTGCGCCGTGGGCGAATTACGAGTTGCGGACGCTCCACTTGTTGTTCCACATTCAAATCTTTCACCCCCTCAATGCCTTCGGTGGCTTGTTTAATCTGCATGCCAATGTGGTGAAGTTGCCACAAATCGGGGCCAAACACCTTAACGGCAATGCCCGCCTTCGTGCCGCTGAGCATGGCATCGATGCGGTGAGAAATGGGTTGCCCAATCTCCACGTTCACGCCCGGAAGCGAGCGAAGGCGTTGCCTAACGTCGTTCACCACCTCCGCCTTCGTGCGTTTGTCGAGCTTGAAGGGCACCTCCATTTCACTCGTGTTCACGCCCAAAGCATGCTCATCGAGTTCGGCGCGCCCCGTTTTTCGAGCCACGGCCTGTACCTCGGGCACTTCAAGCAACAACCTCTCAGCCCGTGCCCCCATCGAGTCGCTCTCAGCGAGCGACACGCCTGGCAGTGTGCTGATGTTGATGGTGAACGAACCCTCGTTGAAAGGCGGAAGAAAGGAGCGGCCCAGGGTGAAAAACAAAATCACCGTAGCCACCACCAAGGCCAGTGTGCCGCCCACAATCCAGCGCGACGGGGCACCGATGGCCCACGCCAGAGCCTTGGCGTAGCTCCGCTTCAAGGCCACCACCCAACGAGGCTCGTGGGGTGTGTTGCCCTCAGCCTTTGCTTCGCCTTTGGAGCGCAGCAAATAATAGCAAAGCACGGGCGTGAGCGTTAGCGCCACTAGCGTGGAGGCAAAAAGCGAAACAATGAAACTAATGCCTAGGGGGGCGAGCATGCGCCCCTCTAGCCCACTGAGAAAAAACAAGGGAATGAAACTCACCACAATGATGAGGGTGGAATTGAGAATGGGCATGCGCACCTCGCGCGAAGCGTGAAAAATCACGTTGAGGCGGCTCTGCCGTTCCGCTTGGGGAAGTGAGGCATTTTGACGAAGGCGTTTAAAAACGTTTTCCACGTCGACAATGGCATCGTCGACCAACGAACCAATTGCTATGGCCATGCCGCCAATGCTCATGGTGTTGAGCGTGAGGCCCATGGCGTGAAGCACGAGCATCGTGACGAGCAGCGAGAGCGGAATGGTGAAGAGCGAAATGAAGGTGGTGCGGGCGTTAATCAAAAACACGAACAACACAAGCACCACAAAGATGCCGCCCTCAATGAGCGACTTTTTAATGTTTGAAAGAGAAGAATCGATGAAATTCTGTTGCCGATAGAGTTGCGTATTCATCTTAACGTCGGCGGGCAACGAGGTTTTCAGCGAAGCGATGGCCGAGTCGAGTTGCTCAGTGAGCTGAAGCGTGCTTGTGTTGGGCTGTTTGGTCACCGTGAGTAGCACGGCCGGCTGGCCCGACACCGAGGCCACGCCCGTTTTAGGCGCTTTCGCCCCCCGTTGCACGTCGGCAATGTCGGCTAAAACGATGGGCTGACCGCTAGCCGTGGTTTTCACCAAGGCTTGTGAGAGTTCGTCGAGACTTTGTGTGCTCAGCACGCCCCGCACGATATACTCGTTGCCCCGTTCGTAGTGAATGCCACCCGAGGCGTTCCGGTTCATTTGCCGCGTAGCGTTCATCACCTCACTCAACGTCACTCCATAATGACGCATGCGCTCGGGGTGAAGGCGAATTTGATACTCCATTAAATCGCCGCCCATCACCGTTACCTGCGCTACGCCCCCAGTGGAGAGCAAGCGCGGACGGATGGTCCAGTCGGCCAGAGTGCGCAGCGTGCCGAGCGAGGTGGTGTCGGCGGTAACCCCCACAAACATCACTTCGCCCAAAATGCTCGACTGCGGTCCGAGGGTGGGCGTGCCCACTCCCTCGGGCAAGGCATCGCCTAGCGTGGCGAGTTTTTCAGAAACAATTTGGCGGTCGCGATAAATGTCGGTGCCCCAATCAAACTCCACCCACACCACCGAGAAGCCCGTGGTGGAAGAAGAGCGAACGCGACGCACATCGGTGGCGCCGTTCACCGCTGTTTCGATGGGGAAGGTGACGAGGCGCTCCACCTCTTCGGCCGCCATGCCTTTGCTCTCGGTCATCACCACCACGGTGGGAGCGTTGAGGTCGGGGAACACGTCGACGTCCATCTGCCAAGCCGTGTAACAGCCCACGGCCATTAGCAACACGCTAGCCAGAAGAATGAGCACGCGGTTGCGCAGAGAAAAATGTATGATTTTATTTAGCATAAATGCATTCGGTGTTTGAGTTTTTCCTAATAGTCAACCATTTTTCTTTTTAGTGCGAATGAGAGTGGCCCTCGGGCAAGTTCGACGCATTGGCAGCTAGGCGCACTTGCGTGGCGCCACGAGTCACCACCTTATCACCCGACTTCAATCCTTCGGTCACCTCTGTGCGTTGACCGTCAGTGCCGCCTAGTTGCACCTCTTGGCGTCGGTAAGAGAGTGGATGTTCTTCCACATACACATAATGCAGCCCCTGCGCCTCGACAATGGCCTCGTTGGGCACTGACAACACGCCTTGGCGCGGCTGGCAAAGAAGGTAGACCTCGGCATAGCAGCCTGTGAGCAAGTCGCCCTCGTTATTAAACTCAAACACCACGGGCACGAAGAAGCCCTCGGCATCAGTAGCTTTTCCTCGCGACAGCAAGCGGCCGCTCAGTTGCGCCAGGGAGTAGACCTTTTGGGCGTCGTAGGCCGTGCGGAAGTTGGCTGAGGTGATGCGTGGCAGCAATTGATAATAGCGCTCGGGCACCTCCACACGCAGTTGCACCTTTCGGCTTTGCGTCACTGTGGCCAAGGCTTGTCCGGCAGCCACATAGTCGCCCGGTTTCACGAGAATGTTTTTCACGTAGCCACCGATGCTCGAGGAGATGGTGCGTTGCTGCGAGGCCGTTCCTAAACTCCGGGCCGTGGCCTCGGCCGACTGTAAGCGCTGTTTCGCCTCTTCGAGTTCGCGGGCCGAGATGAGGCGCTCTTTGGCCAATTGCGTGGCGCGCTCATAAGCCGCTCGCGCCGCTTGCCACTCGCTTTGCGCCACGGCGGCGGGGTTGCCGTTGGCCAAACTTTGCGCATCGATCACAAACAACGCGCGGCCTGCACTGACTGAAGCGCCCTCGGTTAAACTTTTATCGACGAAGCGCACAATGCCCTCCATCGTGGCTGTGACGGTGGCCTCGCTGCCTGTGGCGGGAAGTACGCGACCGCTCACAGAAACGCCTTCGGTGAAGGCGGCTGGCGCAATGGGTTCCACTTGCAAATGAGCCTCTTTCGCTTGCGCTGCAGTGAGTGTGATTTCATCGCCCTCTTCGCTAGCGTGAGCCGTTGTTGTGGCGTGTTCGTCGGTTTCAGCGTGCGCTGTGTGGGAATGTTGGCACGCTGCAAAGAGTGTAGCCGTTGCTGCGGCCACACCTATAATAAGTGTTTTTTGAAACATGAAAAGAGTTGGTTTGTTGATTATTACGGGAAAGCCACTCCGCTTTCCTCCTTATCGACTCGTCGTTCCTCGCTTATTCTTCTTGAAAAAGCAAGGCAACGACTGTCTTCTTAAAAAACATTCAACAAACCGCGGGCGGGCCTCGCCGCCAAATGGGTTTGCCCCACGGACAAACGTAAAAAGACCGACAAACGGCAAATGCCGCTTCGGTGTTGCGGTTATCTAAAATCAGTTCTCCTTTCGTTCCCCAAAAATTGAAGGGAAGGAAGGCTAAATTGTGGCCATGGCTCAATGCGCTTTGCGTTGCGCCATACACACTGTTTTGCTTCTGCCAATAGCACTCGTGCGAATGGTTGTCGGTGTGATGGTGAGCCGTGTGCTCATCGTTCACCCGCCCATCGGTGTGACAAACCTCCGATGTCCAGCAAGCCGCCCCGCCTTCGTGATGATGGTGGGGCAAGAAGGAAAGCAGCAGCACAAACGCCACTGCCAACCAAGCGCTAAACGTGTGCTTTCGTTGGTTCATGGTGCAAAGATAGGGCATTTGCCGTGCAACTTAGTTGCAAAGCAAGAATTTTTGGCTCACTCTGGCGGAAAACTTTCAGTCAAGTCCTTCTTCACGCAGCAATCGTAGAGTTTCTTGTAGAACGGATGTTTGCAAAGCGTGGCCGAAGAGCCGAGCAGAATGAGCTTGTAGCGAGCGCGGGTGATGGCCACGTTCATGCGGCGGAGGTCGGAAAGAAAACCAATCTGCCCCTCGTCGTTGGCGCGAACTAGGCTCACCAACACCACGTCGCGCTCTTGGCCCTGGAAAGCGTCGACCGTGTTGACCGTGATGCTTTTGCGCAAAGGTTTAAGCGTTTCGCTTTGCCGCACTAAGGAACGCAGATATTGCACCTGCGCACGATAGGGCGAGATAAGGCCGAAGTCCACTCGCTCTTCAAGAAGTCGCTGTCGGCCCATGCGCTCCACATATTGCGTCAAGGCTTTCAGAGCGAGTTGCGCCTCCGTCTTATTAATGCGTCCGTAGCTTGTGCCCACAAATTGCTCGTGCGCTTCAGCGGGAGCCTCCACCCACACCAAGGGGTGGTCGAGGTCGTTGAGCAGCGAACGGTGGCGCACTTCGGGAGCAGCCTCTAACTGCCCGTGATAGAACCATTGGCTAGAGAATTGCATCAACGCTTCGTTCATGCGATATTGCACGCGCAACAATCGCACCACCTCGGGCTTGCGTTCGGCCACTTGCTGCATGAGCGTGCGCGACAGACCGCCACGTAGGGCCTCTACGCTTTTCACCGTGGGCGGAAGTTGTTGGTGGTCGCCCGCAAAAATCACGCGGTCGGCTTTCTGCAATGCAATCCAACACGCGGCTTCAAGCGCTTGCGCCGCCTCGTCGATGAAAAGGGTGTGAAAACGCTGGCCAAGGAGTAGCGGGTTGGCGGCACCGGTGAGTGTGCAAGCTATGACGCGGCTCTCGTTGAACAAGTCGTGCCGAATGCGCATCTCCAATTCGTCGGCGCGCTCTCGAAGGCGGGCTATTTTTTGATGAAACCGCTCGTCGCGACTTTTGCGCGGCGCACTGTAAAGCTGGCGAATGGTGCGGCGCACTTGCCAAAGGGTGGGGTAGTCGGGGTGGGCCTCGAAGCGGTGCTCGTAGCTATGAGCCAGCATGCCCTCAGTCACTCGGCTCGGATTGCCAATGCGAAGCACGGAAATGCCGCGGTCGGAGAGTTGCTGACACATCCAATCGACGGCCGTGTTGCTTTGGGCGCAAACCATCACTTGCGGTTCGCGGCGCAGCACCTCGCTCACAGCCTCGACCAAGGTGGTGGTTTTGCCCGTGCCCGGTGGGCCGTGCACAATGAGCACGTCTTTGGCTCGAAGCACGTCGCGCACGGCTTGTTCTTGCGAGCCGTTTAGCCACGGCAAGCGCAGGGGCACGGCAGCCTCGGCGCCCCATTGGGCAGGCTGCGAGGTGTGAAAAAGGTCGCGTAGCTCGGCTAGTCGGTTGCCCTTGGCTTCAATCACGCGGTGAAGGGCCTCGAACATCACGCGATAGGAATAGTCGTCGAAGTGAAGTTGCACGCCGAGTTTGGCCACGCTTTGCAGTTGCGCCAGAGCGGCTTCGCCGGGCAACTCCACCACCATACGGTTCTCTTCAGCATAGCTCACCGTGCCTTGAAATGAGAGGTAATGAAGCAATCCGCTGCCGTCTTGTGAAAAGAAGCACACTTGTTTTCCATACTCAAAGTTATGCTCTATGTCGGCATCGACGCTACGATAAAGTTCCACAACGAAACGATTGAGCGAGTTGTAGTAACTTCGCCCAATCGTTAAGGGAAACCAACAGTCGCCGCGCTTCACTTTGCGGTCAACGCCCATGCTTTCGGTGTCGCGCTGAAAGGCTTTCTTTTCGTGCTCATACTCGAGTTTGAGAAGGGCTAGCTGATGCGTTAAATGAGTGAGGGGGTTGGATTTAGCGGAGGGGGAGGAGGAGTTTGCGGTCATCTGGGAGGGAGAGAAGTGTTGTAGGTGCGACGTTCCACACTGACGCCTATCATGGCGTTTTCGCCGATTTTAAATTCGGCTGCGGCGCCAATCACGTCGCGAGGCTGGTCGAAAAAGGCGGGGAAGGGGTTGCGGCGAAATTCGCTAAAGAGCGATTGTTGCGGCAGAAACGTTTTCTGGCCGTAGGCGTAAAGACTGATTTTGTCGTTCACCTGATAGGCCAACACGCCACCAATGCCCACGTTGGTGCTTCGCCAACTTCCCCAATCGTAGTTCGTAGCAAAAAGTCCGGCAGCTATCGATAATTTCTTGGTAAGCGGAGACACATAAGCAAAAGCCGCCGTTTGGCCAAATCCTACGCCTCGGGGCGCTTTTTTCCCTAAACCCGCCGACACGCTTAAGCCAAATTGTGCGTTGAAGCCCTCGTGTAGTCGCCAGCCAAAGCCATCGAGCCCATAGGCAGAGCCCCATCCGCCCAAGCCATAAGCGCCTAGGGCAAACGAGGGGGTGTTCCAACGAAGATTGAGCCGGTTGTTGGCGGCTTGTGCGGCCAAGGGTATGGTGTCTGCCATCAGCGAGTCGTACTGGCGGCGCTGCTCTTGCATGTAGGCGTCGTCCCAAATGCGGCGTTGAGCCGGCACATCCGTTTGAGCGTGCAAGCTGGCCAATGAGGCGATGAAGCAGAACAGAGCAAGAAGAATTTGTTTCATAGCAAAGCCTTTGTGATTTTTGAATGCGCAAATGTATGTAGATTTTGCGAAAAGCTGCATAAAAAAGCTATTAAATAAGCTAAAGCGGATTTTAATTCTTAATTTTGCTCTGTTTCTGAAAACCCTTCTCTTATATGCGAACGCTTTTTCTGCTTCTAACTTTTTTGCTTACGCAAGCCCTTTTCGCTGCCACGCCTTGGCTGAAGCGCCCTCTGCGCTATGTGCCAGCCGACAGTGTGGTGACGTGGGGATATGACGGACGCGATTTTCGTGCGATGGCTTTGTCGGTTGACTCTAGCCTAAAAACGAAACCCTTGACACTGACGCGCAAACAATGGGACGAGCGAAAGACCACGCTTGAGCAGTGGAATGCTCTAAAACCACGACTTAACGTGATGGGCGGAACGGGCGATTACCTCACCGAACAGCAAGCTCTTTCGGCCGCCAAGGGCATTAATCAAGCGGCTATGCTTTTTTTGATGCAAGGCCGGGCGGAGTATATGGACCACGTGGAACGCGCACTCTATAATGCAACGATGCACACGGTGCGCGACACCTTGCTTCCCGCCACCGACCTTGACAAATGGGTGGCTGCCTCCTTGCTTTTTGCCGCTCCCGGATTGATGTATGCCACCTCGCCCTCGCACACCGATCTTTACGTAAATCTTTACGCCAACTCGCTCACGGCCATCCAATTGGGCGACCTTCATTTCTTGCTCGACCAAATCACGGATATGCCGCTCTCTGGCAGTGTGAAATTTCGCGTGATGGGAATGAAAGGAAGCAACAAACTGAAAATGCATTTCCGCTTGCCCGAATGGACGGGGCTGCGCAGCGGCACACCTTATATATATATAGGAGGAGAAACACTGCACCCCACACTCTATGTAAATGGTCACGAGATTGACCCTCTGCCGGTGGATGAAGACGGCTACTTGGTGGTGGAGCGCAACTGGCGAAACATGGACGAGGTGTATATCGAATTTCCGCTTCAAGCGCAATATGTGTTGCCGGCCTCCATTCCCAACGAAAAGCGTTTCGCTCCCATTCAAAATCACCCCGTAATGCAGATGGGCCCCGTGGCGTATGTGCCGAAAGGGCGCACCGAGGGCTATTATTTCTTGCCCAAACAACCGCTGACCATTACCGACACGTTTGGCGTTGCGGGCTTGCCCACGCTGCGTGGCTTTATGTATGACGCGGTGAACGCTAAGCAGGATGTGGAAGCGCAAAAGAAAGAATTTACAGCAGAACCCTATTGATTTTTTAGATGAGAAACAATCCATTTCCTAGAATAAAGCGCAGCTTGCTTCTTTCCCTCGCCCTACTGCAAACTTCATGGCTGATGGCGCAAGTGGACACGTTGGTGTTTGCACAACCCTCTGAACAAGTGCATGCTGATGAGGTGAGCGAATTGCGGGTGAACATTGACGGATTGGCTTTTTTTCGCGATAATGAATACAACACGCACCATGCGATGAAGGGCTACACACTGCCGGGCATGTGGTTAGCCCCGAGTGTGAGCTATCAGCCGCTGAAAAATTTGAAACTTGAGGTAGGTGTGCACATGCTTCACTATTGGGGAGCGAGCCAATATCCTAACGGCAACTACTCCTCGTTGGAGCAAATCACCGAAGGCCACAGCGCCAAAGCGTTTCACTGCACTCCCACGTTTCGAGCCAATTTGCAGCTCACGCCTCAGCTGAACATTGTGTTGGGCACGATTTACGGCAAAACGCAACACCGCCTCATTCAGCCGCTCTATAATGACGAGATGAACCTGACCGCCGACCCCGAAACGGGCTTGCAAGTGTTGTGGCAATTGCCGTGGATGCATTTCGACACTTGGGTGAATTGGCAAGACTTTATCTTTAAAAAAGATGACCATCAGGAGCGTTTCACCTACGGCCTCTCTACTCAGTTTTTCCCCTCCCGAAGCACGGCTCAAGCACAATGGTATATTCCCGTGCAACTGCTCATGCAGCACACTGGGGGAGAGATTAACACCGAAGCCACCGACCGCATGATTAAAACGTGGCTCAATGCCGCAGCAGGCGTGGGCGTGAACGTTCCGCTTCGCACAAAACTCCCCGTGACGCTCGGCGCCGAATGCATGGCCACCTACTACAGTCAACAAGCGGGCACGGCTCTGCCCTTCGATAAAGGCTATGGCGTGTTAGGCTCGTTGCGAGCCCGAGTGTGGAATTTCGGACTCACGGCAAGTTATTGGCAAGCCCACCAATTCATTCCCATCTTCGGCAGTCCACTCTATAGCGCTATGAGCACCAGTGAAGAGGGCACTACGCTTCACCGCCCGCAACGATTTCAGTTGCAGGCCGACTATGCGCAGCAGCTAGCCAAAGGTTTTGCTTGGGGCGTGCGTCTGCAGTTCGATTGGCACAATCAGAAATACACTTACAACGCTGCGACGGGAGTGAAAGAACATCCTGGCTCCTCCACCGACTTGGCAGCGGGCATTTTCTTGCGCTTCACACCAAGCTTTTTGATTAAGAAATTTGGAAAATAGCCGTTGCTCCCACGCAAAAGCATTCAGAAAAAGTTTAACACGGCGATTAGAAGAACAAAAAACGCAAGGCAAAAGACTGAAAACTAAAAAGTTTTTATTACTTTCGCAGTCAGTTTCGACTACAATTAATTAAAAAAATGAACACAAAAGATACAAACAAGACAAATGGCTGTGTGGCCCAAGGCATGTCGAACATCTACGACGAAGTGAGCACCTCTGTAGCTTCAGCCATTAAACAAGACTTGATGGAACACTTTGGTAAAGGTCTTTACTATCACCTTAAAAATGGCGAAAAGCCCATCAGCGCCGAACAGCAGGCATTCATCGCCGAGACTTTCGTGAAACACGGCGTCACCACTCCGCCCGTTTACGACAAAGTGCTTGCCTAAACATAGAGCATTCTTTTAATCATAAGTTTTGATTTTTCTCCTCGTAGCAATCTCCTTGTTGCGAGGAGTTTTTTGTGCTTTGGTGTGGAGGCGCTCCCCATTCATTTTCTGCTACACGTTATTCGCTATTCGTTATTTGCGATTCGCTAATCGTTATTCACTAATTTGCTGTATCCCTGCGCCATGATATTTCACCTTGTCGTCATTTAGCAACTGCTGAATGGCTTCTTGCAACACTTTTTCGGAAAATCCCGATTGCGCAAAGTCGGTTAGGTGGTGAGTGCGCCCATCGGAAAGGAATTCCTGCACGTAGTCGATGGCCGCCTCAAGTTGCTCCTCGTTCGTCATGCCGTCTACCTCGCGCTCCCGTTCCACGCAGAGGTCGCAATAGCCGCAGTCGGGGCCGTCGTCGTCGAAATAATGAAGCAAAAAACGGCTGCGGCACGTGTCGGTCTCGGTGAAATAGCGCACCATGGCATCGATGCGTTCCTTATATTGCTCAAGGCGGCGGTCGTAGATGTCGGGCATAATCTCCACTTGCTCCATGTCGATGCGCCGCATGGTGTAGGTGATTTGCGGAATGTTTTTGTGCGGAATGTAGTTGAGCACGCGCAAGCGCGTCAGGTGTTTCAAGTGTTCATACACCTGTTCCGAGGTCAGTCCGCAGCTTTGTGCAATGCGGTCTTCCTCAATACCCACGTAGTCGGTGAAGAAACCGCCGTTGGTGCGCATCAGTGTGTTGAGAATTTGTTCCTCTGTATCGCTGAGGTAGTTCACATGGTAAAGTTCGTCGCGGCGCACCAAAAACATCAGTCGCGAGGAGTGTTCGTCCTCAAGGCTGAAGTGAATGTAGCCAGCCCGTGTGAGCAGATTGAGAGCGCTGACCAAGGTGACGGGGAAGTGTCGGAACACCTGGCAGAAGCGCTCAATGTTGAAATCGAAGGTGCGCCCTTCAGCCTCGCCCTCGGCTATTTGGAAGAAGGAAGAAAGGTCGCCATAAACCTTTCGGATGTAGCTGCGCTCGGGAAAGGTTTGCGGAATGCGCGAAAGCAAGCGCTGAACGTCTTGGTTGTCGGTGAGCAACACGGCATAGGCCACCTGTCCATCGCGTCCGCCACGGCCCGCCTCTTGAAAGTAGGCCTCGAGCGAGTCAGGCACGTTCATGTGCACCACCAAGCGCACATCGGGTTTGTCAATGCCCATGCCGAAAGCGTTGGTGGCCACCATCACCCGCACACGGTCTTCTTGCCAAGCCTTTTGGCGCACGTCTTTGTCGAGGGGCGTGAGGCCGGCGTGATAATAGAGCGAAGAGATGCCTTGGCTCTCTAACATTTCGGAAATTTCCTTTGTGCCGCGTCGCGAACGGGTGTAGACGATGGCGCAACCAGCCACGCTGCGCAAAATGTGGAGCAGTTCCTCGCTCTTATCCTTTGTGGGGCGCACCACATAGTGCAGATTGGGACGCGCAAAACTCATTTTAAACGCTTGCGAACCCTTGCGAAACTGCAAACGTTGCTGAATGTCGTCCACCACACGCGAAGTAGCCGTGGCGGTAAGGGCCAACACGGGCGTGGCTTCGGGCAAGTGTTGACGAATGGCGGCTATCTGCAAATAATGAGGGCGAAAGTCGTAGCCCCATTGCGAAATGCAGTGCGCCTCGTCTACGGTGATGAAACTCACGTGCATGCGCTGCACTTTGGTAAGGAAGATAGAGGTGGCTAGGCGCTCGGGCGAAACGTAGAGAAACTTATAAGCGCCGAAGATGGCGTTGTCGAGATGTCTCAAAATTTCTTCGCGCGTTTGTCCTGAGTAGATAGCGGCAGCTTGAATGCCGTGGCGTCGCAGATTGTCCACTTGGTCCTTCATCAACGCAATGAGCGGAGTGACCACAAGGCACACTCCCTCAAGCATGAGCGCCGGCACTTGAAAGGTGATGCTTTTGCCGCCTCCCGTAGGCATTAGCCCGAGCGTGTCGCGCCCTTCTAAAATGCTTAGAATAATCTTTTCTTGTATGCCGCGAAAGCCTGGATAGCCCCAATAGCGGCGCAACGTGGCCAACGCTTTGGCTAAGCGCTCGTTGGTGTCGGCTTGATTGGGGGGAGTGGCTTGTGCTTTTGGCATCATACGATAAAGAAAAAACGGACAAGTTAGCGATAGAAGAGAATAATGACATGGACAGTGTAGAAATGAGTGCTAACCTGCCCGTTTATATGTAGTTTTGTTGAGAGAAAACTTTGAGCCGAATGCTTTGCGTGGCATGGGCTCAAAGTTTTTGTTTATTCTTAGAAAAGAGGTTGAGGCATACCTTATTATATAGAGGAGCATATCTTTTATATAAGGGGTATACCTTATTATATAGAAGCATTCCTTTTTAGATAGCTACACACCTTATTATATATAGGCGTGTTCTATTTCGTGTTTTCTTGCTCGCAGGGACGGATGTCGTCAATCTGCAGTTGCACTTCGCCGCGCTTGTGCGTGTTTTCTTCCACTGTGTAGCAAATGTCGAAGGCGCGCTTGGTTTTAATGTAGCGCGCTTGCGAACTTTGGCCGAAGGCAATGCCGTTCATCACGTTGTTGCTTTTGTTGTCTACCAACTCAAGTTTAATGTGCTCTTGTCCACGACCCACCACTTTACTCGTGCCGTAGTCGTAGACGTGGCGCGTGCAAAACACGGGCTTGGGATTATTCGGCCCAAAGGGAGCGAAGCGGCGCAATTGCTGATAAAACTTGAAGTTGACGTCCTTAAAGTCAATCATTGCGTCGATGTGTAGACTCGCTTGGGTTTGCTCGTTGAGAATGTGCTCCGACACGTAGGCTTCAAACCTGCGGCTAAACTCCTCAATGTGTTCCACGGGCAGCGTGAGGCCGGCGGCATAGGTGTGTCCGCCAAAGTTTTCGAGCAAATCCTGACAACTTTGCACGGCTTTATACACGTCGAAACCTGTGACCGAACGAGCCGAACCCGTGGCCATGCCCTCAGATCGCGTCAGCACCACCGCAGGGCGATAGTATTGCTCAGTGAGCCTAGAAGCCACAATGCCGATGACGCCTTTGTGCCACGCTTCGTTGTAGATGACGATGCTGCGGCGCTCGTCAAGCCCGGGCAAGTCCTTCACTTGTTCCACGGCCTCTTCCGTCATTTGCTTGTCGAGGTCTTTGCGTGCTTCGTTATAAAGGTTGATGCGGCCCGCCTTTTCAAGTGCCGAGGGGTAGTCTTTTTCCACTAGCAACTCCACCGCCTCTTTACCGTTTTGCATGCGCCCCGAGGCGTTGATGCGCGGCCCTATCTTAAAGATGATGTCATTCATCGTGAGCTCGCGGTCGGCCAATCCGCATACCTCAATAATGGCTTGCAATCCAATGCTCGGATTTGAGTTTAGACAACGAAGCCCATGGTAGGCGAGAATGCGGTTTTCGCCCATAATGGGCACAATGTCGGAGGCAATGCTCACGGCGCAGAGGTCGAGCAATGAGATGAGTTTGTTAAACTCAATGCCATTGTTGGCGGCGAAGGCTTGCATAAGTTTAAAACCTACGCCGCAGCCCGAAAGGTGCGTGTCGGGGTAGTGATTGTCAAATCGCTTGGGGTTGAGAATGGCCACGGCACAAGGCAATTCGTTGTCGGGTACGTGGTGATCGCAGATGATGAAGTCGATGCCCAAACTTTTGGCGTAGGCAATTTCCTCAATGGCCTTGATGCCGCAGTCGAGCACGATGATGAGTTTTACACCCGTCTGAGCGGCGTAGTCCACTCCTTTTTTCGAGATGCCGTAGCCCTCTTCGTAGCGGTCGGGAATGTAGTAGTCGACGTTAGAGTAGTACTGCTGAAGAAATTTGTAGACGAGTGCCACGGCCGTGCAGCCGTCCACATCGTAGTCGCCGTAAACAAGAATGCGCTCCTTGCGCCCCATTGCTTGGTTCAAGCGTTCCACGGCTTTCTGCATGTCGTCCATCAAGAAGGGATCGTGCAGTTGAGTGAGCTGCGGACGGAAGAATTGGTGCGCCTGTTGCAGCGTAGTGATGCCGCGGTCGTAGAGCAGCTTGCCCAGCACGGGGTGGATGCCCAACTGGTGAGCCAACTCGGTCTCGGCAGTTGCTTCCGCGTGTTTCGGGACCTCGTAGTTCCATTTGTAGTTCATGCTGATATATCATTTTTTTATTTTTTCGAAGGGAAGAAATGAATGTATATATATAATAAGTATATAGGGAGGAAAATAGAAGGCTTATGCGGCGTCGTCGCTCGCTAAGAACTAGCCGCTTCTTTGCTGTGAAATCATTGAGTCATAGCGTGTTTTCCTCTTTGCTATTCCGCGCATGGTGTGGCGTAGTAAGAACTTTAGGGCCACATTTCCGCATTTTAGTATGTAAAGTTACGCATTTTTCTGTAAAAAGTGGAGCACTACCTGATTAAAACTCCTTAATTGCTAAAACTATCTCATATATGAGTAATCTTCATAGTGCAAAGAGGTGTTGCTTCTGCATTAAAAATGCTAATAAATCGCACTATTTGTTGGCGTGCACCAATTGGTGTTCGTGCTACCACCAACTGAAGGCCGTGTTGCTTTCAGCTGGTGCACACACGGCTTTCAGCTGATGCACGCTCACCACGTTCCGCGTTTAATTCGAACGGGAAGCCTTATTAAAAGAGGTAATGAGCGAAGAAGAAAAAGTAGACAGACAATGTAGTCACTTAACCCTGTTACATCAGTTGGTAATCCAAATGATTTTGATTATCTACTAGTGAACAGCTATTACAAAAAAAGCCGAAAGCAAACCAATTAAAGGCTTGCTTTCGGCTTAGGTCGGAAAGAGGCGACTCGAACGCCCGACCCCTACGTCCCGAACGTAGTGCGCTACCAACTGCGCTACTTTCCGATTTTGGTGTGGCAAAATTACAAACATTTTACGACATATCCAAACGTCTTGCCACTTTATTCCGTTTCTTGTGTTTTATTTGCTTACGGTCACGTCAATCACCACTTTCGAGTGGTCGGGGTCGTTGGTGATGAGCAGAATGCGACGGCGGCCCTTGAAGTAGCTCGTGTTAGAGGTGATCGTGATTTTGAGTTTCTCGCTCTCGCCCGGGTCGATGCGTCGCTTGTTGAGGCTCACGCTGATGCCCGGGTTATACACTTGGAGCGCGCTGATGGTGAGCGGCGTTTTGCCCGTGTTTTTCAGCACAATTTGTCCCGACACCTTTTTCTTCTTTCCAAGGGGCGGCAGAGTGATGTGCGTGCTGTCAATCTCCAACGTAGGCGATAGTGCGTGCTGGGTGGGAGTGTCGAGAAAGTCGGGTAGAAGTGTGGCCGACACATTAATTTCCGTATCCTTGCTCACACGGTCGCCCATAAAGCGGCTCAAATAGATGCTTGTTTGCGTCAAGCCCATTGTGGGCAGTTTATTGCTGTCGAGCGTGAGCAACACACGGCCCACACGTCCGGGGTGAATCACCGCAGGGTCGGCATGTGCTGTGAGATATTTGGGCAAGTGCATCAATTCGGGGCGGAACGATTTTTTGCTTGAGTTGAGAATAGAGAGCGCATAGGTAGGCTTTTCGCCGCGGTTTACATCATCGAACTCAATGTTGTCGGTGCTGAGGTAGTAGTCGCCCACTTGGTAGGGATATTGCGCCGACACCTCCTCGCCCTTCGACATCGACACCACGCCCATGAGCGTGAGGTAGTAGGGCTGATCGCTTAAGTTGGTGTAGACGGCCACCTTCTTATTAAAATGTCCCAACATCTCGGCATCGTAGCTCACTTTGATTTGCGTGGAAGCCCCTGGGACGATGGTTTTGTCGCTCCATTCGGCCTCGGTGCAACCACAGTCGGTGCGCACGTTGGTGATGGTGAAATTTTGTGTGCCCTTGTTGGTGAGGTTAAAGGTGGCGCTTTGAGGCACATGCCACAGCAAAGTGCCGAGGTCTTGCGTGGGGCTGTCGAATGAGAGTTGGGGCTGAGCCAATGCGCTTGCCGTGAAAGCGAAGAGCATTGAAATCAGCGCAATTATTTGTTTCATAAAGTGGTCTGAGTAAAAAAAGTTGCTGCAAAGATAACAAATTTTGGGCGATATGCGGCATTGTCTCAATATAAGTTACTATCTTCGCAAAAACATTTCGCCAACTATGAAATTTATATCCTGGAACGTCAACGGCCTGCGTGCCTGTGTGGGTAAGGGCTTTAAAGAAACCTTTGCGCAGCTCGACGCCGACTTCTTCTGCTTGCAGGAAACGAAAATGGAACCCCACCAACTCGACATTGAGTTTGAGGGTTACGAAAGCTTTTGGAACTCCTCGCAGGTGAAGAAAGGCTATTCGGGCACCGCCATCTTCACCCGCCACCAACCGCTGAGCGTGACCTATGGCATGGGACAGGAAGAGCACGATGGCGAGGGACGAGTGATTACGTTGGAAATGCCCCGATTCTACCTTGTTACCGTCTACACGCCCAACTCACAGACCGAACTCAAACGTCTTGACTATCGCATGACGTGGGATGATGCCTTCCGCCATTATTTGGAGCAACTCAACGCTCAAAAGCCCGTGGTGGTGTGTGGCGACTTAAACGTGGCGCATCAAGAAATTGACCTGAAAAATCCCAAAACCAACCGACGCAACGCTGGTTTTACTGACGAGGAACGCGAAAAGTTTGGTCAGTTGCTACAAGCCGGTTTCACCGACACCTTCCGCTTCTTCCACCCCGACCAAGAAGGCATCTATTCTTGGTGGTCGTATCGCTTCAAAGCGCGTGAAAAGAATGCTGGTTGGCGCATCGACTATTTCCTCGTGTCCAACGCCTTGCAGCCCCAATTGCAAGCGGCAAAAATTCACACCGAAGTGCTTGGTTCCGACCATTGCCCTGTGGAAGTGGACATTGATTTCTAAAACACAGATAATCCCTCTCGCTTATACCCCTTATTTATAATCGGTGTAGACGCTATAAAACCTATCCAATGAAACAATTTTTTAAGTACGTACTAGCCACCATCGTGGGCTTAGTGTGCGTAGGTGTGTTCATGAGCATCGTCGGTTTGATTATGCTCGCTTCAGTAGCCGTTTCTAGTGAATCCACTCCTAGTGTGAAAGACGGCTCAGTGCTTCGCATCTCTCTTTCGGGCAGTTTGAATGAGCGCTCCACTCCAAATCCGTTTGCCGAAATCCTTGGCAATGATCTCGTGTCAAATCAAGGACTCGACGATTTGCTCAATGCCATAAAAGAAGCAAAGCAAAACAAAAAAATTACTGGCATCTATCTTGAAGGCGGCGCCTTCTCGGCCGATTTCGCCTCGTTGCAAGAATTGCGCAAAGCCTTGCTCGATTTCAAGCAAAGCAAAAAGTTTATTCTAGCCTACGCCGACACCTACAGTCAAGGCTCCTACTACCTCTCATCCACTGCCGATAAAGTACTGCTCAACCCTAGCGGCATGCTCGATTGGCACGGCTTGGCCTCAGAGCCCATCTTCTACACCGACTTGCTTAAGAAAGTGGGTGTGAAAATGCAAGTTTATAAAGTAGGTACTTATAAAAGCGCCGTTGAGCCCTACATCCTCACCCAAATGAGCGATGCTAACCGCGAGCAACTCACCGCCTGCATCGGTGACATTTGGGGCGCATTGTGTAAAGACGTGGCTGCTTCACGCAAACTGAGCGTGGCCGCCCTCAATCAATATGCCGACAACTACGCCACCTTTTCCGACACCAAAAACTACCTTTCGCTCCACCTCGTCGACTCTTTGACTTACGTGGATGGCGTGCGCGATCAATTGCGTCAACTCAGCAAACAAGAGAAGGTGAACTTTGTGTCGCCCAGCGACTTGGCCAAACTCTATAAGCCCGAAAAGGGTGAGGGTAAGATTGCCGTCTACTACGCCCAAGGCGATATTGTTGATGAAAGCGCCAGCTCAAATTTCTCAAACAATACCCCTATGATTGTGGGTTCGAAAGTGGTGGAAGACCTCGACAAACTGGCTAAAGATGATGACGTGAAGGCCGTAGTGCTTCGCATCAATTCGGGCGGCGGTAGCGCCTATGCTTCCGAGCAAATGTGGCACGCCATTCAGTTGCTCAAACAAAAGAAACCCGTGGTGGTTTCCATGAGCGGCATGGCTGCTTCGGGTGGCTACTACATGTCGTGTGGCGCCGACTACATCGTGGCCGAGCCCACCACCATCACCGGTAGCATCGGCATTTTCGGCCTCATTCCCGACGTGAGTGGCTTGATGACCGAAAAACTCGGCTTACACTTCGATGTGGTGAAGACGAATAAATCGTCCGACTTCGGTTCGCAAAGCCGTCCCTTCAATGCCGACGAATCTGCCGCCATGCAAGGCTACGTCAACCGCGGCTATTCACTCTTCCTTAGCCGTGTAGCTGCTGGTCGTCACCTCACCACTCAGCAAGTCGACCAAATTGGTCAAGGCCGCATCTGGACGGGTAACCAAGCGCTCAACATCAAACTCGTAGATAAACTTGGCACGCTCGACGATGCCATTACCGTTGCCGCTCAACGCGCTAAGTTGAAGAGCTACACTTTGACTACTGGTCCGAAAAAGACTTCGTGGCTCGACCAATTGGCCAATTCCACCATCAAGCGCGACTATATGGAAGAAAAACTCCAAACCGCTTTGGGCGAATACTATGCCCCCTTGCGCTTCGTGAGCGGATTGCGTGGCATGACTCCTCAAAACTGCTTGCAAGCACGCATCTACTACGTGCCCAACATTCGCTAAGCTTTCGTAGGCGGTTTGAAGTTTTCAGCCAGCATATTGCTTGCACCATTCTCCCTTGTGTGGGGAATGGTGTCGGGCATCCGCTCGTGGATGTTCGACCGTGGCGTGCTTCCCTCCCAAAGCTACCCACTACCCGTGATTGGGGTGGGCAATTTGGCTGTGGGAGGAACGGGAAAAACACCCCATGTGGAATATCTTTTGCGCCTTTTGCATAAAGAAGGCCTACGCGTGGCTATGCTCTCTCGTGGCTACGGCCGAAAAACGAAAGGCTACCTCTTGGCCAACCGCCACTATCACACCGCAGCTGACATTGGCGACGAGCCCTATCAAATGATGCTCAACTGCCCCTTTGCCACCATCGCCGTGTGCGAGAAACGCACCGTAGGCATGGCGCATCTGCTCAAACTATCGCCCCGTATCGATGTGGTGGTGCTCGACGATGCCTACCAACATCGCTATGTGAAGCCCGGACTAAACATTCTGCTCACCGATGCCCACCGCCTCTACACCCACGATCACCTCTTACCATGGGGACGATTGCGAGAACGGCCCTCAGCTGCTCGTCGCGCTCAATTGGTGGTGGTGACGAAATGCCAGGAAAACGAACGCCCTGCATTGCCCGTCGCCCCTCAGCAGCAACTCTACTATAGCCAAATCTGCTACGGCGAATTGCTCAACCTTCAAGGGCGGCCGGTGAATGACGTAAGTCTTAAGGGGCAGCGCATTTTGCTCATTGTGGGCATTGCTAACCCTGCGCCGCTTCAGCGCTATTTGCAAGAGCAAGGTGCTTGGGTGGTGTCGATCGTCTTCCCCGACCATCACCCCTTCTCGGCAAAAGATGCGCAACAAATTAATGCGCTCTACGAGCAGCAGCAATGCACCCTCGCCCTCACCACGCAAAAAGACAGCACGCGCCTTGCGCTGATTCGTTCCCAACTCAACGACTCCCTTGTGAAGCAGTTGCTCGTTCAGCCCATCACGGTGAAGTTAGAGGCCGCCCACAACGAAGAGAGTCTCCACAACGAGGAGAGCCTCCACAACGAAGAGAATCGCAACAACGAAGAGAATAACTTTAATCAAACCATCATACATTATGTTAGAACAAATAAAAGAAACCGCAGCGTGGATTGAGCAACACACTCAGCTACGCCCCCAAACCGCCATCGTGCTTGGCACTGGCCTCGGCCACTTAGCTGCCGAGATCGACGTGGTGGACGATTTCCCCTACCAAGATATTCCCAATTTCCCCGTTAGCACCGTCGAGGGGCACTCGGGCCGCTTACTTTTTGGCCGTTTAGGCGGAAAAGAGGTAATGGCGCTCGAAGGCCGTTTCCACTACTACGAAGGCTACAACATGAAGCAAGTAACCTTCCCCGTGCGTGTGATGTATGAACTCGGCATTAAAAATCTCTTTGTAAGCAACGCTGCCGGCGGCACCAACCCCGACTTCGAAATTGGCGACTTAATGCTCATTACCGATCACATCAACTTCTTGCCCGAACACCCCCTGCACGGCCCCAATTTCCCCACCGGTCCTCGCTTCCCCGATATGCACGAAGCCTACGACCACGAGTTGCTCAACATGGCCCGCGCCATTGCCAAGGAAAAGGGCATTAAAACAGTGGAGGGCGTTTACCTTGCCACCCAAGGCCCCACCTACGAAACGCCAGCCGAATATAAAATGTATCGCATCTTTGGCGCCGACGCCGTGGGCATGTCCACCGTTCCCGAAGTGATTGTGGCCCACCACTGTGGCATTCGCACCTTCGGCATCAGCATCATCACCGACCTCGGCGTAGAGGGTAAAATTGTGGAAGTAAGTCACGAAGAAGTGCAACGCGCTGCCAATGCCGTGCAGCCCCTGATGGCCGACATCTTCCGCGAAATGATTAAGCGCATCTAAGTAGGTAATCAAAATAATTTTGATCACCTGTTTAAGTTCCGAAATTCGTTTGATTTCATATTTTTTATCCCCGTTGATTGGCAAAGCGACCAGTCAGCGGGGATTTTTTACGTGCATTCCAACCCAATCGGAATGTAAATTCATCTAAAAAGTGAAGCCTTGCAGAAGCAAACAATGGTTTCTCTATAGAAGTAGAACGTGGCTTGCAGCTAAGTTGTGTGAGGCTTATTCAATGGTGAAATAAAGCGTGTCGCCGTTAGTTGTGCCCACACCGTTGCGCGCGTAAGCCGCATAATAATAAGTGCCGGGCTCAAGTGGCGTGGTGTAGGCTGAGAAAGTGGTTAAGGTGTCGGCCACCACCTTCGATTTAAGCGTGTCGTTGCCATACACAAAACCGCATTCAAGCAGTCGGCTATTGGGCGAAGCCGTAACGGCGCCTTGCAGTTGCACGGAGTCGCCCACAAGGGTGTAGATGCCCGTTTGCACGGTGGGCGCAAAGGGTTGCTCCCCACTGCGGTCTTCACCACAAGCGGCGAGTAAGGCTATTAATAGAAACGGAAGAAGTTTGAGAAATTTCATTCGTAAAGAGAATTAGGGTGGGGGAAGAATGTGTTTTCATTCTGAAGCCTTTCATTAATGACTAAAAGCCTTTTGCTTGGGATGGAAAGGCATTCGAATGAAAGCAGAATAGAATGCTTTTTAATGAAGCGCGTTGCCGCTTACGTTTTCGGCTCGAATGTGATGCGCAACACTAGCTTTGTTTTATCAGTGAGTCGGAAAGGATGCGCCAGTCGCTCATTCACTAGCCACACAATGCGTTTCGATTGATCGTTGACGACCTTTTGATTAAGCTTTTCAATTCTTGAGCGATGCCGATTGGTGAGGTAGTCGCTCACCAATTGCGAACCATTCATGCCTAGTGGCTGAAAACGGTCGGCCTGTTGCGTTGGGCGCAGCACTAGCGGCAACGACGCTTTCTCCACATCAATGAGCGCTACGTTGGGTGGGCATTTCAGCGTGGCGATGTCCGCTCGTGGCAAAAGTTTCAATCTGAGCGTAAAACCTTCTGTCTCAAAAAGCGATTCTTCATTCACATTCTGTGGGAGTGGAAGCGTTGCTGCGGAAGGGGATGCGGTGCGTGTACTGAAAATCAAAAGTCGACCATTGCGAGTGAGTAGCGCTTCTTGCGTTTCAATAAGCGCCCCCGTGCGCATGTTCAGAGCATCGCTGATTTGTGTGGCGCTGAAATGCCAAGGGTGAAGCAAGTGGTGAAGTAGCGTTGGGGCGTTAGGCTCATTTTTCAGTTGTTCCCAATTTAAACTCCAACCTTTGGCGGGTTGTGTTATGACTTGAAATTGGCAGCGTCGCTTCAACGCTTCCAACCCCTCAGCCGCCAGACTTTGCGCTTCCGTGAGGTGTTGCGCCATTTGGTTGATTGCGCTCACCACTTGAGGGTTAATTGTTTGTAGCAAGGGCAGCACGTCGTGGCGCACTCTGTTGCGCCGATAATGCGTGTCGGCATTGGTGCTGTCGGTCACGTAAGGTTGGCCGCATTGTGCCAAGTGTTGCAAAATTTCTTGCTTGCTCCAACTGAGCAACGGCCGGTAGATGGCAAAACCCTGCTTCTGGCTGAAGGGCTGCATGCCTGTCAGTCCTGTCAATCCCGTACCTCGCACCAAGTTTAGCAAGATGGTCTCGGCATTGTCCTCTTGATGATGCCCCACTGCCACCGCATCGAGTTGCAGTTCGCCGAGCAGTTGCCGAAACCAATCGTAACGCAAGCGCCGTGCCGCCATTTCAATGCTTTCGCCCGTGCGTTTCGCCTCGTCAGTGGTGTTGAAACGCTTCACCAGCAAGCGCACCCCTTTTTCTTGGCAGAGTTGGCGCACAAACTGTTCGTCGCGCTCGCTTTCCTCACCGCGCAACTGAAAGTTGCAGTGCGCTGCTGCTCCCACTTCGCCCTTCTCGAGCAAGGTGAGCAAGAGACATACCGAATCGGCGCCCCCTGAAAGGGCTACTAAATAGTGGGGCATTTTTTTTAGTGGAGAGAGAAGAATTTATGGAATAGCCGAAAAAGAGAAAATGAGAGCGAACTGGCGAGCTTAGTAAGCCACTTCCACCTTAATGCCTTCAGCTCGAACGAGTGTCGCAATGCGGTCGAGTTCTTCGTGCGATGCTTTCTCGAGGTCGGGGTCGGGCGTTTCGCGGTCGATGGTGTAGACCATAACAGCCTCGGGCTGGATGCTTTTCACGGCTTCAAGCCAGGGCTGCACATATTCATCGCCCGTGTTGTCCACGCTCTGGCCACGGCTAGTGCCTTTCATAAACAAACTTTGCACAATGACGTGACCATGAAAATCTTGCAGCGCTTTAATGATGCGCTCCACGTGATATTCGCCCGTGGGTTGGTCTACTCGGCTGATGTAGTCGGCCGACACCGTGTCGAGTTTCAATATGTTGTTGTCCACCTTTTCGAGCGCGGCGTGCACCTCGGGGCGCACGGCTTGCGTGGAGTTGCTCAACACACTTACTTTGGCCTGTGGAAAGTAAGTGTTGCGCAGGCGGATGGTGTCGTCGATAATGGCGGCAAATTCGGGGTGGGCGGTGGGCTCGCCGTTGCCAGCAAAAGTCAGCACGTCGGGCTTGGGGCCTTCGGCCTTCATTTCTTGCAATTGTTGCTCAAGCGCCTCGGCCACCTCTTGGCGGGTGGGGCGGGGCAGACGGGGGCGATGGTCTTTGTTGAAGCCACATTCGCAGTAGATGCAGTCGAACGTACACACTTTTCCGTCCTTAGGCATGAGGTTGATGCCCAACGACACGCCCAATCGGCGGCTATGGATGGGGCCGAAAATGGGCGAGGGATAAACAATGCCCTTGTGCTCAATGTTTTCTGGATAACCGTTTGCCATAACGCTATTTTCGTTTCGTAGAATTTTCTGAAAATTTATTCGATAGGTGCTAGCCTTAAATTTTACCGGAACTTATTACTTGCCGCTTGTTTTCGAGCCGCCTTTTAACACCTCGGCTGCTTTGGCCACATTTAGAATGCCGTAGCCCATGATGTTGTTGGGCGTGGCGGCGTTGTCGGCCGTTTGTTGCAAGGCATGAATGAGTTCGGTGGGCTTTTTGTTAGGAAACATTTGCATCAAGCACGCCACCGCTCCAGCTGTGATGGGACAAGAAAAGGAAGTTCCGCTCACCTCGCAAACCGTGCCATCGTCGTCGAACACGTCGGCATCGTCGCCCAAGGCCATGAGGTCGGGCTTCACGCGTCCGTCTTCTGTGTTGCCGATAGAAGAGAATGCGGTGTTGGTCAAACTGCGATCCACCGCCCCAATGGTGAGCATGTCGGTGGCATCGGCGGGGAAACCCATTTTCTTCCATGCCCCCATGCCGCTATTGCCAGCACTGTTAAGCACGAGCAACCCGCGGCTAGCAGCCAACGAGGCGCTGATGCTGTTGAGAGCCGTGCGGCCGTTTTGCTCTTTGTAGCTATGATTCATGTAGGCGTGGTCGAAGTGATAGTAGCCCAACGAACTGGTTACGAGGTCGCAGCCTAGGCTGTCGGCATACTCCAAGGCGGCACACCAGTTGTCTTCTTCCACCAATTGTTCCGATTCGCCGTCTTCGCTCTGCAGCAAATAATAGTTGGCCTCGGGTGCCGTGCCCACCAAGTAGTGAGGCGCGTTAGCGGCCATGCACGAAAGCACCATCATGCCATGATCAAGTTCTTCGTAAACGCTTTTGTTGGGGCGCACAAAGTTGCGTGTGCCGAGAATGCGCTTTGAGTCGAAGCCCGTGATGAGATCGGCGTTGAAAAATCCGCCGTCAATCACACCCACCGTCACGCCTTGGCCACAATAGCCTGCCTCGTGCAGTTTCTCAGCGCCTAGCATGCGCACTTGGGTGGCGCTGAAGCCGTAAACGTCGGTCAAGGTGGTGTCGCGTTTGTTGGTGATGATTTCTTGTCGCGGCTTGCCCGAGAACACGCGCACACTGTCGGGACTCACCCATACGCAGCGAGCTGAGCGCACAAAGGGCAACTGCTCTAAGGTGCTGACGTAGCCGCTGTCGGCCACCTCCACCACCACGGTGTTGTTCCATTTGCTCTGGTTGTGAATGCGCAGACTGGGGCATTGACGCAGTTCTTTAAGGTAGGCTTCGCTCAAGGGCAAATCGTAGTTGTCCACCTTCACCCCCAGGCGTTTGCGACGCTCAAGGGCTTTGGGCGAAAGAAAATCCTCGGGGTGACGCAGACTATAAGTAGAGCCTTTCTTGTCGGTGAGGTAAAGACGAAAACGAAAGGTTTTCGGTGTGATTTTTTTGTATTTAGGCGTCTCCACAGCCGTGTCGGTTTGCGCTTGCGCCAAGGGGCACAGGCAAAACAAGGCAATGAGCAATGAGACTAATTTTTGCAGTCGGTACATTATTCTATGTTGGGTTTGTTGGCTTCAATTTTGTTTTCCACCTCATCGGGTAGTTTCGAGAAAAAGTTCATGCCCGTAGCTTTCTCCACCTCATCCACCGTGAGCTGATAATAGCTGAGCGCTCGGCTGCCGGCTTCGTTTTTAAAGATGAAACCGTAGGCTTTGGGTTGTTTCGGGTAGCCCACAAGCAGCACTTTGAAGAAGGCATCGGGCACGGCCACCTTGTTCGCCCCAATGCGTTCGGGAGTCTTTGTGTAGTAGATGGGTCCTGCGGCAATGCTCACGCTTCCGTAGCGAACGGCCCAAGTGCGCTCCAATTCCTCCAGTTCCTTCCAATCGCCGCGGTTAAGGTTGCGGTTTTGCGGACACACGTTGGTCATGTAAAACGACTCTACCATGGCCTCGTGGCTCCACTTCATGTCGGCCGCCGGCGCCATGTGTCCGCGGTCGTAGCCCGAGTTGGTGTAGTCGTTGGGGTAGGCTTTTGCTCCTCTCACCTCGGGGTCGGCTTGAAATTTGTTGTAGCGCGGCTCTTCGCCCTGCGCCTCTTCAGCGGTCAGTTCCCAAGCCACCCATTGCGGCGTTTTAAAGTCGGCGTCGTAGCTCACGGTGTAGCCCAAGTGCTTAATCACTTGTCCACCTCGAGCCGATTCGTAAACGGGTATTTCTAATCCTTCGGGCAGTGTGCTCGTGGCGTTTTCCGAAGAACGTTCCTCGTCAGTCTCTTGACTTGTGGCCGTTGCTTCAGTGGTCGGTGTGCTCTCACTGTTGGGCGCATCGTGTTTAGCGTTGACGTTCATAATCACGCCAACACCTATGCAGAGCGCAAAGCCCACGATGAGGAGGATTTGTTTCATCTTCATCTTTATTTTCGCTTGTGTGGGGGCAACTTTCTCGAAAGGGCTCCCTTATATATAGGTGTAAGTTGTGCGGTTTGCTTAGCTTCTCTTATTCAGTCAGCGCCACTTCAATATTGTTTTTCAGAACTTCGCTGCCTGGGTAGCCGCCCTCGTCGAGGTTATCGTAAACCTTCTCGCCCTTTTTGTTGAGCAACAAGTAGGCCGGTATGCCCGGAATGTTGAGGCTCTCGCAAAGTCCGCTCCATTGTTTTTCGGTGAGTCGATAATGCTCGCCGGCAATGCTCGGAATCATATTCTGCCAGTCGGCCAGCGGAGAGGTTTCGCCAGTGATGTACACAAACACGCAACCTTTTTTGCTTAGTTCGGGCTTAATTTCGTCCACCTGTTTCATGGCCATGCGGCAAGGTCCGCACCAAGTGGCCCAAAAGTCAATGAGCACGGCTTTGCCTTTATAGTTTTCGGCAATAGCGCTCACCACGTCTTTTCCAGCCACTGAGGCGTCAATGGTTTTCACCACCGAAGGTTGCAATTGTTGCTCGGCTTTTTCGGTGCTTTCGGCAGTGGTGTTGTTAGCGTTTTTCGCGCTGTTTTTCGCGCATCCGCTGGTAATGGTCAGCGTGACAAGAATTAAAAAGAGTAGAGCTTTTTTCATATTGTTCTTTTTCGTTTTTATGGAAAGGCAAAGTTAGCGTTTTTTTGTGGCACTTGCCAAATTTTGGGCAGGTTTTTGGGGTTACGTTCATGTGGAACTTTCTTTAAGGGCTTTCAGCCCGCCTTTAAAAAGAGTTGTGGGTGATAATGGAAAAAATGCCTAAAAAGCTTTGTTTGTTTCATTTACTTATCGTATTTTTGTTGCGGAAAATCTGTGAAAATCCTCAACGCTATTGCGGAAAATCTATGAAAATTCTCAATATTGTTGCGGAAAATCTATGAAAATCCTCAATATAACGGATTAAAAACAGAGTGTATGATAGAACGTATCTGCAACATAATCAATGATTTAGAAGATAGTGTTTTTCTTTTTGGCGCTCGTCAGACCGGAAAAAGCACTTTTCTTCGTCAAAAATTCCCCAATCATCTCTACATCGACCTTCTCGACACCACCTTGAAGGAGCGCCTTGAGCGGCGTCCCTCTTTGCTCTACGAAATGCTCTCGGGTAAGGAGCGAGGCACGTTGGTCATCATCGATGAAATTCCCGAAGTGCCTAAGTTGCTCAATGAGGTGCATCGGCTGATGTCGGAGCGTGGATTGGTGTTTGTGCTTTGTGGCTCGAGTGCGCGCAAGTTGAAACGAAGAGGTTATAACACTTTGGGCGGAAGGGCTTACCCTGTTTATCTTTTTCCCTTTGTTAGTGCCGAATTGCCCGACTTCGACCTTCAGCAAGCCATCAACTATGGCATGTTGCCCCCTCATTATTTAGCAAAAAATCCACGTCGCCGCTTGTCGGCCTATATTGATGTTTATTTAAAGGAAGAAATCAAAGAAGAGGCTCTTGTGCGCAATCTTAGCTCGTTTCAGCGCTTTCTAGAGGTGGCGGCTCTGACCGACGGCGAAATTGTTAAGCTCAATAACATTGCCCAAGACTGTGGCGTGAGTGCAAACACCGTAAGCAATTATTTCGACATTTTAGAAGACACGCTGTTAGGTTTTAAAGTGCCTGCCTATACGCAAACGTTGAAGCGCAGAGTGGTTCAGGCTCCTCGTTTCTATTATTTCGATGTAGGGGTGGCCAATCATTTGCTGCATCGTGGCGAATTGGTGCGTGGCACGGCTGAATATGGTCATGCTTTTGAGCATTTGGTAATGCAAGAACTCAGAGCTTGGCTTAGCTATAACGAAAGTAGCGAAAGTTTAAGCTATTGGCGTGCCTACACGGGGCAAGAAGTGGATGCGGTGATTGGAGATGCTCGGGTGGCCATTGAGATAAAATCGGTGGAGGAGGTGCTTCCACGTCATCTCAAAGGGCTCAGAACTTTTGCGGCCGATTATCCCGATAGCAAGCAACTGATTGTTTCGCTCGATCCCCTTAATCGCAAAATGGGGGATGTTGAATGTGTGTATATCCTTGATTTCTTTAAAAAGTTATGGAGTGAGGGATTGTAGATAATTAACAGAAGAAAAGATATATTCATTGCCAAATTCGTAGTTGCTTCCGACTTGAATTTGGCATTTTTCTTGCCTCGTGCAAGCAAAATCAAAATAGCACAAATGTTGCAAAATATAGCACAAATGTTGCATCGCCTCTACCAGAAAGTTTACTTGCATTATTGCTGTTACTTGCACTAATTGCTTGCACTGCTGTTGATTATCAATTATTTCAAGAGTGTAAGCAGCAAAAAAAAGTTGCTTACACTTGCTTGCACTCCGCTTTCACTTTTGCCTTCCTTCTTTCGGTTTGCTTACACTTGCTTGCATTCGGCTGCGAAAAGTGTGAAAAACGAGTGGCCACAAGTGTGCAGGATGAGGGTGGAGTGTAAGCAATGAAATTCGCTGCTTACACTCTTGAAATGGTTGATAATCAGTGGTAGTGCAAGTAATTAGTGCAAGTAACAGCAATTGCTTGCACTAAACTTTCTGGTAGAGGCGCAGCACGTCAGTGGGGGCGACGCGGCTCGCGTCGGCGCAAGAAGCGGCGCTAGTGAGGGGGTGATGAAAAAATGATAATCGATGCGGTGGCTTTCGTATTTGTTATATATTAAAATATGCTAATGTATTAGCGTTTCTTCTTGCGCCGACGCGAGCCGCGTCGCCCCCACTGACGAGCTAGCGTTGCTATTAAAAACTAGTGGCTAAGTAAGAAAAACTAGTGGCTTAAGTGTGCGTCACTAGTGGCTTAATAAGAAAAACTAGTGGCTTGATAGAAAAGAAGGAAACGATAGACGGGGCCAACTCTTTCGCATCCCCGTTAGTTTTACTATCTTTGCAGTTAGCGCCTTATAGCTAATGTTTTCTGGTCAGAGTGCATCATTAAAAAAAGCGGTGGCCAATTAGCTACGTGGCGAATGAAAACAGAAAATAGCATCGCCCTAGAAAATTAAAAACTGAAAGTAAAAAAATTATGGCATTATCTCCCCTCGAGAAACATTATAACAAACACCCCGAAGACCTGCGCTTGCAGCGTAGGCATGGCATTGTGGAATTTGAAACTACCATGCACCACTTGCATCGGTTTCTTCAGCCGGGCTACAAACTGCTTGACATTGGCGCTGGCACGGGACGCTACACCTCTGCGCTCATGGCCGAGGGTTATGACGTGACGGCGGTGGAGCTAGTGCGCCGAAACATTGAGGTGTTTTTGGCTCGAGAGCCTGCAGCCCATGTGGTGCAGGGCGATGCTCGCCACATGCCTTTTCTACCTACTGCCTCGGCCGACGTTACGCTGCTGCTCGGCCCCCTCTATCACCTCATTGGCGACGAGGAAAAACTCAAAACTTTGGCAGAGGCCAAAAGAGTGACGAAACCGGGCGGACTGATTTTTGTGGCTTACTTAATGAATGAGTATAGCATTCTTTCTTATTGTTTTGACGAAGACCGCATCAGTGGACTGATGGAGCGGGGAGTGGTGGACGAAGATTTTCACATTCAAGCTTTGCCCGATGAACTCTACGATTATGTGCGCATTACCGACATCGACCGCTTAAACCGTGCGGTGGGCCTAGAGCGTGTTACCATTTTCTCGCCCGATGGCCCTGCCGACTACATGCGCACGCGCCTCAACCAAATGAGCGATGACTCGTTTGCCCGTTTTCTCGACTACCAAAAGCGTGTGTCTGAACGTCTTGACCTCATTGGGGCGGGAAGCCATGTGGTGGATGTGGTGAGGCATCGTGGGGTTTGAGAGAGAGGGGTATGTAGGCAAATTCCTATTTTTAAAAGAACTAGGTCATCAATCGTTACGAGCCACTATCAATGTGCCAATATTTATCAACAAGAGGATGTAGCTCATCTGTTATCACTTGCATAACATCTGGAAAACTGAGAGGTTGATTCCATTGTATGTTTTTCAGAAATGAATTCCAGCGCACAATGCGCGCAGGTTGAATGGCGAAGGAGGGAGTAAATAATTGTAGGTTTGCATTGTAGGGTAGCCCTCGGTTGTCGAATGTAGCCTTTATCGCTTCGTATAGCGTATCTCTATTGATATTGCGAGTGGTGAATATTTGATAGCAGTCAAAGAAATCTTTCATCCGGCTGTTTTGTGTGTCGCGGTCTATCATAGTGTGGAGTTTTTCTGCGATGACTGTTTCCAAAGAATACGCTTGCAGATTAATTGACGGGACGTTCGGCAGTAATAAAGGAAAATCGACTGAGGCAGCACATGGTGTGACCACATCTCCAAATCCTACATCCACAGTCATATGGTGAATGATGGTATCGATTTGTGCGGTGAATGAAAAACGTGTGCCAGGATATTTCTTATCTACCGTAATGGGTTCAATCTTTATGCTATTGCTGTTGAATGTTACTCCATCTTCGTTACAGGGAATATTGATTATTTCTTGAAAAACTTTGGTTAGAAAATCTCTGTTGCGGCTGATGTTTTTTGCCATAAAATCAATATCAATGGTAGGACGTGCCTCTAAACCATTGATTGCGTAGAGTAAGGAGCCTCCTTTGAGAAGGAAATTGTCTTTATATGGACTGACTGATACACGATAGAGTAAGCGCTCGTTGAAGTATCTTGAAAGCAGATACATATATTTATATCCCGTTTTGTTCATCAGATTGAGTAGACGGCTTCGCACGGATTTTCCATAATTCTTCTTTTCCATATTTACTCTATTGCTATTTCAAGATAATTGTTTAGCACGTTTGCCACGCGCAATTTTTTTGCATATTCTGTTAGTTTGCTAAGATTTCGTTCTTTTTTGCGTAGGTAACTGCGTATTACTTCAGCACAAATGTCAAGACCAATTTTATTGCGGTATTTGATGGCGTCGCACACACTTCGTTCTAGGTCGGTGATGCGCACATGGTGTTCAGAGATGCAGTCTTTTCGAATGCCAAACTCAAGGTTCTCTGCTTTCCAATAGTAAAGATTAATAGGCAATAATTGCGGCACTACAACTTTGCGCTTGCTAGCAATTGCAATGCAGAAAGCAGGAGGTACTAGGGTGGTCAATCCATAGTGCGCCCATGCGTTATACATACATACAACACCTCCTGGAATAATTCGTTCTACATCAATCATGGTGTCAAGCAAGGCATTGGGAGTAACATATACTCCATGCCGAATGCGCATCAAATCTCCCTGTTGCACGGCGCGGTTGAGTTGCATGTATTCGGCATTTCCATTTACTTCATTGGCAGTTATCGTACCACCAAGGGCTTCTACCTTGTTAATTATATAGTTCATTGTACATAAGTATGTGGTTCCTAGTGCGAAGTTACATATTTCTCCTTAATTTGTAAATGTTCTACGGCGAATTTCATATATCTCCGTAGAAAATTATCACTGTAAGCTTTCTTCTCATCGTTTACCAACAAGGACTTCGTTCCTTTTTCTACCTTCTAAAAGCAAGTATAAAATGCTTTAGGGTGGTTCTAAAAATTCTGATTTTAGTATTCTACTATTCTGAAATGTAATTTGCATGCTCTCGGAAGCGTCTTTTTGAAAGTAAATTCGGTCACATAGCCCGCTATGCTTCCTCATTTACTTTCAAAAATACACTCCCGATAGCATACAAATTTCTATTTCAGAATTATTAGAACCATCCATAAGGTAAAAGTCGTACAATTATGGAATGATTATTTCGTAGCCTCGGGAATCAAATATTTCGTGCCCGTATTTTCAATAATCACGTCCTTATATTTCTCGGGATATCCAGGGCGAATCACACGCTCGCCCAATCCATCGGGCGTGAGTTGAAATTTGCCGTCTTTCTCAGGCTTAACAGCTTGGTCATTGTATTTCACAATTAGATATTCGCCCAATTTCTTCCATCGCTCTAACATCAGTGTGGCGCAATTTGAGGAATAATCTGTTAGGAAACTAATGGCGCGAGCTTGGTCTTCTTTAAGTAGGGCTACTGCCTTGCTCTCTACTTTTTCTTGTTGATTTATGAAATGCGATTCAAGTTCTTTGCGAACCTTCTCAACACTTGGAAAGAGTTGGCTGTAACGAGGATAAGTCATGTTCGATACCCAATTCTCCACCCAAAAAGCAGAATTCCACGAAAAAGTTACGTCGTTCGCATCCTTGGGATTATAGCAGTTAGGAACTTGGGTAGCAGAGCAATATACGGGGGTATAGACAACCATGTTGGGTTCATCATTACCGAACCATAGAACACCACCCACGGCATTAGGCATGAAATCGCGAAGCTGTATGACGTAAGTACCTCCCGTTTGCTGTGTGGAGATTGGGCGTTCGTTAAAATATTTCTTTCCCTTGTGTTCCCATACCAAAGGAGTGGGTCTATAAGGAGTTTCATACATACCAGCACCCGCATCGTTGGTCACGTCAAATGGGGTGCCTTCGTAGTGGTCGCGCATAGAATTCATTACGTCTTGCAATGAAAGTTTCTGCTTAGGAACGAAATAAAGAGGCATAGGGTCGGTTTTTCCAATGTGTTTCCCATCTACTGCATCTAAGTATTTTTCCATTCCATCAACCCACTTATTAAAGAAACTCCACACTCGAGTTTCGCAGAAACGAATAGCACTAAAATCAGCGGGCGCATAAGCATCGGCAAAAGAAAAATCGGCATCTTTTCCTGTGAAATAGCCTTTTTTTCGAGCAAAGCTAATTACGTCTTTTGAATACATCACGTTTTTCTTGTCATTCCGATTAAACTGATGGATGCGGCTTTGGTTGGCATGGCAGGCTATGCAATCGTCTGGGATGCGAACAGCTACCCAAACCGTGCCTTTTTCAGCAGATCCTTTGCCTATCATTTCCAAAATCCAAACTTCATTGGGGTCGGCAACGGAAAAACTTTCGCCTTCAGATGCGTAACCATATTTCTGTACCAAGGAGGTCATCACTGCGATGGCTTCACGTGCTGTTTTCGAACGTTGCAGGGCAATGGTCATCAAACTGACGTAGTCGATGGTTCCTGTTGTATCTACCAATTCCTCTCGTCCACCAAAGGTGGTTTCCGTTATGCCCACTTGGTATTCATTAATATATCCCATCACAGCATAAGTTTGTGCTGCTTCAGGGATGGCACCCAAATGATGATTGGTGTCGCCATCTACAATTTCTCGCATTTCGCCTGTAGCATGACGTGCTGCAGGGAGGTAATGAAGACGGCCAAATAAACCGTAATCATCTTGATTATAGGTAATGAATGCAGAGCCGTCTTTTGAGGCTTTCTTTCCAACGAGGAAACTGGTGCAAGCCCGACCTTCAAAATTATTTAGAAGGAAAGCTAAACAAAGACAAAGCAATGAAACGAGGTTACGTTGATTTATAATTGACATAAGGGAGAGAAGCTAAAGGGAAATGAAGGGTTGCCTGATTTCTTCTGGTCAACCGCACTTCATTTCCCGTATGATTATTCGTTTGTTCTAGAATAAATAATAAGGAGTGATTAACATGCCTTAAACGACATATCCAATCCCTTCACAGAGTGAGTAAGTGCGCCAACTGAAATGAAATCAACGCCACACTCTGCATAATCGCGTAAGGTGTCGTAGGTGATGCCTCCGCTCGATTCGGTTTCGAATTTGTGATTGATAAGTTCTACGGCCTTGCGAGTGTCTTCTACCGAGAAATTATCTAGCATAATACGGTCGGCTCCACCATGTGCCATAACCTGCTTGATTTCATCGAAACTGCGGCATTCAATTTCTACTTTGAGATGTAAGCCTTTCTCTTTCTGATAAGCTGCACAGCGGTCGAGGGCTGCAGCTATACCTCCTGCGAAATCCACGTGATTATCTTTAAGTAAAATCATGTCGAACAGACCGATGCGATGATTGCAACCTCCGCCAATCTTTACCGCTTCTTTTTCAAGCATACGCATTCCAGGAGTTGTTTTACGAGTGTCGAGTACGCGAGTGCTTGTTCCTTCAAGACGGGCTACATACTTTGCGGTCATAGTGGCAATTCCGCTCATGCGTTGCATCACGTTAAGCATTAAACGCTCAGTCTGCAAAAGCGAACGAATTTTACCCGTAACAATCATAGGTACGTCACCTGGCTTTACTTTGTCACCATCGTTCATAAATTGTTCAACCTGTAGGCTGGGGTCAAAACGATGGAATATTTCTTTGGCTATGCGCATGCCAGCTAAAACGCCCTCTTCTTTAATTAGTAGGCGTTGCTTTCCCATAGCATCCTCAGGAATGCAACATAATGTGGTATGGTCGCCATCACCAATATCTTCAGAAAATGCTAAATCGATAAGTTTGTCATTTAGTTCGTCTACAGTATACATGCTTATATTGTTTTATTTTGATTTCTAATGTTTATTCAATTTGGTTCAATCTAAGAACAACTCATTTCAATTTTAAGCTTGACAAAGTTACACTATTTTTTTAACCTACGCTTTTTTTGTATCGTAATTTAGTGTAATTGGTTGTTCTAAGCACTCGCTCCGTGGCGCAAACGAAAGGCGATTGTAGACGATAAATGCA
>CAVKKI010000001.1:50192-58866 GCA_963656725.1 Oribacterium sp.
TCATAGTTCCACCTTTTTTGCATTGTAAAGTTGATTAGTAAGACATAAAACTGTGTGTAAATGAAGTTAGTAAATAAGACTGATTGATGTAAAGTTAAATCAGTCATTGTTAAGATTTCTGAACCGTTGTTTAGATTACCGTACATCGAACGTTGTACGACTGTACATCGAACGTTGTACGATTGTACACCGAACGTTGTACGATTGTACACCGACCGATGTACGGTTATAAGAATAACGGTTGAGAAAAACTGCATTGCTTATTCATGAAATGCAATAAAGTCGAATATAAGATGGATTGCTTCGAACTAGGGGATTACCATATTTTTCATGGCTTGAATTTCTAATCTAAAAAGAGAGAAGAGGATAATTACTTACATAAAAGCTACGCGAGGACGCATCGTCACTCAATGGTGGCTTGTGTCCTCGCGTTGATATAATGAAAAAAATTACTCTCTTTAGGAGTGGAATGAGAAGGTATGGCTACTTAGTTCCTTCGCCCCAAACATTATTATTCCAAATAGCGTTATTGCTATAAGATGAGGCAGCGTCAACTGCTTCGGAATCGTTGACTTCCTTAATGTTAATGTTTGTGGGGGATGTTGCAAGTAAGCCTTCTGTAGCAAAGCTTAGAACTGCGCATTGGGGAGTGATATAGATTTTCTTCATAGTGTGTGAACTATTTTTAGGGGTGTTTATATAGGATTGATACACAATGTGTTATTGTGCAATAATTTTCTTGCCACCTTGAATGTAGAGGCTTCCTTTAACCGTTTTCTGCACGCGGCGACCCGTAAGGTCGAAGATAGGTGTAGAGACTACGGCGTGACTTTTAATCGTGGTGATGCTTGTGGGGGTGCCATTAAAGTTCATGCTGATGGCTGAACTTTCGCTGCTCAAAGGCAGATAGGCCTTGTTCATGGCAAGCACAGTGCCCACCTTTCCCTTGTAGAAGGCTACTTCGTCGCCACTCTTGGTTAGAATGTAAGCGTTGTCAGATTCGGCAAGCGTTTTGCTTTCACCAGCCGTATTCCCCAAAATATTGTTTGTGACAGAAGCGATTGTTTCATCGGTCGCAGGGAGCATTGTGGCTGAAGAGGTGGTGCTAGCAGCTGTGAGCAATACCCCTGTGTTGGCAGGAATGGCCGCGCCGTCTACACGTGACACTGTGGCCGATGTTTTTTCGTCGTTAGTGCCACTGATGTAGTAAGCTTTAACGTCGGTGGGAATAACTGTGGGGAAGGGGGCAGAGAAGGTGGCAATCTTCTCTACGTTGTCAATGCCTGTGGCATCGTTGAAAGTGGCCGTGTTGGGGTAAGAGGCTTTTTCAATTAAAAGGGCTGAAGAGTATTGCGTGGTGTAGAATGATCCATTTGCTTGGTCGTAGCAAGGGGTAGTTGTTCCGTTCGGGCCGTAGTTAATAACGAACACGCGGTTGTTATGATTGGCAAATTGTGCGTAAACGTAAGTTGACGATGATTTTAGAGTGCTAGTGTATGCAATCGACCTTGTGTCCGCTTTTAGGGTCATGATGCATTCCTTGTCGTAGCTATCGAGGTATCCTTTGTTGCTATTTGAACCATCGGCACCACTTGTTTTGGTTGTGCCTCTAAAGATGAAGTATTTCCCCGCATTGTTGGCAAAAACGTACTGACCTGTTCCCACTTTGCGGCAAATGAGTTTAGCGGTTTTGGGATAGTTCGTTTTGTCGGTAGCCTCAGTGCTAACCACGTCGTAACCCGTGCCATCGGTGTAGTTCATGTAGCACTTCTTTCCGCCCATCGAAACGCTGGTGATGGTGTAGGCAGCGCCATCTTCAAGTTCGGTGGAGGTGGAAACGATGGGCTCATCTACTGTTGCTTTCGCCAAAAGAAACTTTCCGTAGGCATCAAGCAACGCTTCGCTCAAGCTCAATACGTTATTTTCATCGGTGACAGCCTCGGCATTGGTGATAGCAGTGGTTACATCGGTTTTTGAGGCTGTGGTTGTGGCTTGGTCTACGTCACTCTTAATGTCTTCGGCAAGCGCTTTGAGAGTGGTGATGTCGGCTGGGATGAAATTCCAAATGGAACCTTGATCAGTGTTGTTCCAAAGAGCCATTGTTTTAGAACCAGAAGCATTAACCCCTGTATAGAGATTCCAACTAGAACTTCCGCTTTCAAACGTGAGGTTGTAAAGAGGATAGTAGCCTTTTGCACTAGCATTGGTGTTGAGCTTTATGGCCCATTCTGCGTTTTGTCGGCCACTTGCGTCGTAGTAGGTTACGGTGCTCGAATTACTTGTGCCTGTACAACCAATGTAGGTGGTGGTGACATCATCACCCAAATTGGTGGCTACGAGATAATATTTCCCTGAAGTACTCGACTCCTCCAGTTTCACTTGCAGTGGAGTTTGGACGGTAGATAGAGAGAATTGCACGGCGTTGCTTGTGCCCACTTTATTATTGGCATAGTAGGCGTTGTTGCTTCCCGCATTGCGAATTTGGTAGGTGTAAGTGACGTCTGGTGTCGACACTTTGGGCACAAGGATCTGCGCCTGTGCCGTTGTTGCAGCTGAGCCCATGAGCAGAGCTAAACTTAGCGTTAGAGTAGAAAATCTCTTCATTTCGTTGTTGTTTTAATTGTTAATACGTTTGTAGTTATTGTTTTTTAGGAACTAGATTAAAGAAACACAAACAAAGTAAGCCCACATTGGCGCTACTTGCTTATTTGCAAGCAAAGCCAATGTGGGCTTATGGGCATAAATGCACTTCGCTAGAGCGGTGCTGCTAATTAGTTGTCGGGGGGGATAATTTTTTTCATTGCTTCACACCAAGCAGATGCTTTTGCTTTGAGGGCAGAAGCTATAATAAAGCAAGGTGTGTAAGCAAAGTTGTTCATGTAAAAGAAAGATTTATAAGGCGTTTAGCCTTAGTTTCGTGGGCAAATGTAGCAAATATTTTATCTGTTTGCAACATTTTCTGCCTTTTTCTACATTTACAAACTTCTCCTTTTGGAATAACGAAGGGCGTTTTACCGTTTGTCGATAGTGATATAGTCTTTGATGTCGGCAACACAACGATAGGCTGGGCGAATGATGCGACGCCCGGCAAAACCTAGTTCTTCGTTGCGATGGGCGCACCATCCTACAATGCGCGCCATGGCAAAGAGTGGAGTGTAAATTTCAATGGGCAAACCAATGAGGTCGTAAACGAAACCAGAATAAAAGTCGACATTGGCACAAAGGTGTTTATTCTTTCCCTTAATATCGTAGATGGCTTCTACAGACAATTTTTCAATGCGTTGCATAAATTCAAATTCTTCCATGCGACCTTTTTCTTCCGCTAGTTTGCGTGCCATCTCTTTTAGCAACACAGCGCGGGGGTCGGAGAGTGTGTAGACCGCGTGACCTATGCCATAAATGAGTCCCGTGCAGTCGTAAGCCTCTTTCTTTACTATTTTATGAAGGTAGTGACTGATTTCTTCCTCGTCGTCCCAATGGCGGATGTTTTGTTTGAGATGCTCTATCATGTGGTGAACGCGTATATTCGCTCCACCATGTTTCGGTCCTTTGAGAGAGCCTATACCAGCTGCGATAGATGAGTAGGTGTCTGTGCAAGTAGAGGAGGTGACACGCACAGTGAACGTAGAGTTGTTACCTCCGCCATGCTCGGCTTGCAAGATAAGCAAGAGGTCGAGTGTGCGGGCATCGAGTGGGGTGTAGTGCGTGCCTAATAACATATAAAGGAAATTCTCGGCTAATGAAAATCCTTCTTTGGGATGACGGATATGGAGTGAGCGCCCGAGGGTTTTGTGCCGGAGCATGTTGTAGGCATAGGCTATGATGGTGGGGAACTTCGAAATAAGTTCGATGCTCTGCCTCATGAGATTGTCGCGCGAGATGTCGTCGGGATTATTGTCGTAGGTGTAGAGTTCGAGAACACTGCGAGCTAGAATGTTCATGATGTCGTTTCCTTCCAATTCCACGATGTTTAACGTCGTTTTTGACATCAGGGGCATATTGTCAATAAGTAGCAGGCGGAATTGTTCTAGTTCTTCAGCATCGGGCAATCTGCCAGAGAGTAGCAAGTAGGCAATTTCTTCAAAACCGAAACGTTGTTCGTTAAGAATGGAATGCACTAAATCGGAAATTTCATAACCACGAAAATAGAGTCGTCCTTCAACGGGGGTAAGTCCATCGGTAGTGCGTTCGTATCCCACTACATTGCCGATGTTGGTGAGTCCAACAAGCACGCCTGTGCCATCTTCGTTGCGCAAGCCGCGCTTCACATCGAGTTTTCTAAAGAGTTCAGCGTCAATTTTGACACAACTCTTTAGATTGTCGGCTAGTTTATATATAAGGTATTCTTTTTTATCGGTCATGTTTAATTTTCTAAGTGTGTAAACAAAATCATTAAAAGAGGGGAAACGGCGTCTTACGCTTTTTTCTAATGGCGTAAACAATAGATTATTCGCCAATGCTATCGCATAGAGCCGAAGTAAATTCTTTTGTTCCAAGCGGTTTGCCGTTCTCCATAAAGCGTGCCAAGTCGGCAGTGGCAAAGCCTTGTTCAAATAGATGCTCTAAGGCTTTATTGGTGAGTTCAGCTGCTTCGTTCCACCCTAGATGTTCTAAGAGCATCCCACCCGATAGAATGAGTGAACAAGGGTTGGCTTGGTTTGTTCCTGCAATATCGGGCGCTGTGCCATGAGTTGCTTCAAACACGGCACGCCCTGCTTCGTAGTTGATGTTGGCACCTGGTGAAATGCCAATACCACCGACTTGAGCTGCCAACATATCCGAAATGTAGTCGCCATTGAGATTGAGCGTGGCTATCACGTCGTAGGCTTCTGGTTTGAGTAGGGCGTTTTGTAGAAAAGCGTCGCAGATGCAGTCGTCCATGCGCACTTGGTCTTTAAATAGATCCTCACACAATTCGTAACCCCATTGTTTGAATCCCCCTTCGGTGAATTTCATAATGTTGCCCTTGTGTACGAGAGTGACGTGCTTTGTTCCATTATTTATGGCGTATTGACAAGCAGCTTTGATTAAACGTTTGGAGCCTTCGGCCGACACAGGTTTTACACCAAAAGCCGAGGTGTCAGGGAAACGAACTTTGTTTACTCCCATTTCGTTGTGAATGAACTCATAGAATCGGCGCGCCTCGCGTGAGGAAGCTTTCCATTCAATGCCAGCATAGATGTCTTCCGTGTTTTCTCGAAAAACTACCATATTTACTCTTTCTGGATGCTTTACAGGAGATTCGATTCCCTTAAACCATCGTACGGGACGAAGACAAACGTAGAGGTCTAGTCCTTGACGCATGGCTACATTGAGCGAACGAATGCCACCGCCGACGGGAGTGGTAAGCGGTCCCTTAATACCTATATGATAATCGGAAAATGCTTTTAACGTGTCGTCGGGTAGGTAAGTGCCTAATGTGTCGAAGGCTCGTTGCCCCGCCTGCACTTCTTTCCACAATATTTGTTTTTCTCCATGATAGGCTTCATTCACGGCTTTGTCGATTACCTGTTGCATGGCGGGCATAATTTCTACGCCTATGCCATCACCCGTGATAAAGGGTACTTCCACTTGATTAGGTACGATGAGTGTGCCGTTGGTAGAGAGACTGATTTTCGTATTGGTCATGTTGATAATTTCTTTTATAGATGATTCGTTAATTGTTGAGAGCTGCTAGTGCAGAACCCGCTTTGAACCATTTAATTTGTAATGTGTTGTAGGTGTGATTGGCAAGGAATTCTTCGGTCGTTCCATCGTTATGGTTGAGAGTAATCAAGATGGGCTGATTCGGTGCAATATCCTTGCAAGCTATGGTGAAAGTGTCACCTTCACGCACTTTGTCGTAGTCGGCTATGTTGGCAAATGTAAGTGCTAAAATGCCTTGCTTTTTCAAGTTCGTTTCATGAATGCGAGCAAAACTTTTCACCAATACAACCTTAACTCCTAAGTAGCGAGGTTCCATGGCTGCGTGTTCACGGCTCGAACCTTCGCCATAATTTTCTTCGCCAATGATTACACTGCCTCCTTTTTGGTCGCGATAGTGTTCGGCAGCCTGCCATACTTCAGTAGGGGATCCTGTCGTTAGGTCAAGCACCTCTCCTGTTTTTCCGGTAAAAGCATTAACGCCGCCTAACAACATGTTTCGTGAGATGTTTTGTAAATGTCCACGGAAACGCAACCAAGGCCCTGCCATTGAAATATGATCGGTGGTGCACTTACCTTTTACTTTGATTAGCAAGGGGAGGGTAGTGAAGTTATTACCATCCCAAGGCTTAAATGGAGCAAGACGTTGCAAACGTTCACTTTGAGGATCTATCTCTACGTTGGTATTAGCGTCTGGTTCAATGTCGTACGCTGGTTTGGTAGCTTTTACCTGTTGGTCGTTGTGTTCATACCCTTTAAGAGGTAATGCTTCGCCCTCGGGGTTGAAACTAGGCCAGCCTTTGGCGAAAGAGGGATGCTCGTTGAGCGTTCCTGTATAAGCATATCCTACAGCCACTTCAGGGGAAGTGATGAATGCAAACGTGTTGGGATTTCCGTCTGCGCGTTTCGCAAAATTACGGTTGAAACTGGTGACAATGCTATTCTTTCGTGTAGGATCGTCAGTTATGCGTTTCCATTGTCCTATGCACGGGCCACAAGCATTGGTCATCACGATAGCCCCAGCATCGGTGAAGGTTTTGAGTATTCCGTCGCGTTCGGCGGTAGCTTTCACTAATTCAGAACCTGGACAAACTATGAGTTGAGCCTTCATCGTCATTCCTTTAGCTTGCAGTGTTTTAACCACAGAGGCTGCGCGCGAAAGATCTTGGTAAGAAGAGTTGGTGCAAGATCCTATTAAGCAAACTTCCACTTTAGAGGGGTAATCGTGTTTCGCAACCTTCTGCGCCATTTGGTTGGCAGCGCATGCAGCATCTGGCGTAAACGGACCATTAATATAAGGTGTAAGTTCACTCAAGTCGATGGTGATGTATTCGTCGTAATATTGTTCGGGATCCTCCAAAACCTCCTTGTCGGCTTTCAATTCCTCTTTTACCGAATTGGCCATTTCAGCCACTTCGAGCCGGTCGGTTGCTTTGAGATATGCTTCCATTTGATCGTCATAGGGGAATAAGGATGTTGTAGCCCCTACTTCAGCTCCCATATTGCAAATAGTGGATTTACCTGTGGCCGGGAGTGTTTTAGCACCCTCTCCGAAGTATTCGATAATGGCATTGGTTCCGCCTTTAGTTGTGAGCTTTCCAGCTAGATAAAGAATTACATCTTTAGGTGATGCCCAGCCAGAAAGTTTTCCTTTTAGTTCAACCCCTATGAGTCGAGGCACTTTTAGTTCCCAAGGTGTGCCCACCATTACGTCTACAGCGTCAGCACCACCTACACCAATAGCGGCCATACCCATGCCACCGGCATTCGGTGTGTGCGAGTCTGTGCCTACCATCATGCCTCCAGGAAAGGCGTAGTTCTCGAAAATCACTTGGTGAATGATACCTGCGCCAGGTCCCCAAAATCCCATGCCATATCTCTTCGCTGCAGAACGGAGAAAAGCGTATACTTCTTTATTTGTATTGCAAGCCGTAGCTAAATCAATCTCGGCTCCTTTGTAGGCTTGGATAAGATGGTCGCAGTGTATGGTGCTAGGTACTACGGCTTTATTTCGTCCTGAATTAATAAATTGCAGAATGGCCATTTGTGCCGTGGCATCTTGCATACATACTCGATTAGGCGAGAATTGCGCATAATCAGTTCCGCGCTTATACCCCTCAGTGGGTATTTCACCTATAATGTGTGAATAAAGAATTTTTTCCGCATAAGTAAGAGGTCTTTGAAGTTTCTTGCGGGCGTCAGCTACCTTTTTAGTGTAACTACCATAAAATGCACGAAGCATATCTATATTATATGTCATAGCTATTTTTGATTGTCTGTTTTGTTGTCTTTTTTTTCTTCCTAGTTAAGAGTACTAGCGAGACATTGGGTTGATACTTTTGTGTTATTTTATTGGATAAATCGCACAAATGTGTGATTTATCTCTGCAAATATACAACAAATTGCCGTAATTATTATTGTTTTAGTAGCATAAAGTAGGATTATAGGCTGTCTATCTTGCGTTTTGAGAACTTTGTCTGTAAGAATACAGCCGCAAGAAACCAGAAAGATGACTTTGTGAAATCAACGAAATTTGCTTTTGAGGGTAAATAGAATGGTGTCATCACTTGGGAAGATGATAAACTTTGGGCTAATTTCCAAAGGGAGTAGGTATACGACTTTGTAGTCCTTTTGCTATAGAGAATTTAATTTTTGCCCATATCACCTGTAGTATTACAAAAATCACCATTTTGGGGGATAGAGGAAGAAAAATTATTGGGGTAATTTTGCCCCATCGAAATTCAATAAAAATCCAATTAAAACGGTTCATTATGAAAATTGAAAAAATCCACGCTCGCGAGATTTTAGATTCTCGCGGAAATCCTACTGTAGAAGTTGAAATTACCACAGACAGTGGTGTTATTGGGCGGGCTTCGGTACCATCTGGAGCCTCAACAGGTGAAAATGAGGCCCTTGAATTGCGTGATGGCGATCAGTCTCGTTATTTAGGCAAAGGAGTTTTGAAAGCTGTGGCTAATGTGAATGATGTGATTGCCCCAGTGTTAAAAGGATGGAATGTGACTGATCAACG
>CAVKKI010000002.1:0-42272 GCA_963656725.1 Oribacterium sp.
CTCCCCTCCACCGAAGGGCTTTCTGAGAAGCAAGCCAAAGCGCAAGGGTGGTGCGACCCGAAGACAGGGCACATCACCATCGTGCTCCCCAACAATGCCGATGCAGCCGATGTGCAGAGAACCTTCTTCCATGAAGCCGTAGGTCATCACGGCCTGCGCAGACTAGTGGGTGAGGGCAATTTCAACGATTTCCTCGACAACGTCTACAACAACGCCGAGCAGAGCATCACGCAAGCCATTGACAAACTCGCAAAGGAGAAGCACAATGGGAATAAGCGCGTCGCCACCGAGGAGTATATGTCTACCCTTGCCGAGGACGGCTCCTTCCTCAAGGCCGAAAACCGCAGCTTGTTTCAAAAGGTGAAGCACCTCTTCACCGACCTTCTTCGCAAGGCCGGCATCAACCTTGGCACGCAGCTCACCGACAACGACCTTCGCTACATTCTTTGGAAGAGCTACAAAAATCTCACCAACAACGGCCACACCGATGTATTCGCCAAGGCTGAGGACATTGCCAAGCAGAGCCACCTCAAGGTGGGCGACTATGCCGAGCATGAAACCGCAGCCGAGCGAGAAATCAGCAATGCCGACCAAAAGCGTGGTCTCCTTTTCCGTTCCCCTTCCGCCCCCAACAACGACCCCATGAACGTGGCAATGGCCTACTACAACCAGAAGGCCGAAACCCTTGGCACGAAGACCTTGTTTGGTGGTCTATGGGCAGCTATGCGAAACCCCAAGGAGAATGGCCGCAAGTTCCTCAACGAAGCATCTGAATCATTCTTCGACTATTCACGTTCTGTTAAGGCATTGCAAGACGGCATCGAAAAAGCCATGGGTCGCCCCATTCGTGACGATGAGGATGCTTGGCGCACCATGAATGCGCTCCCGGCCATAAATCAAGAGCAACTCAATGCCGTGCAGAGCCAACTGGTCGCACCTCTTGGCGAACACATTGGCAACATCATTAAAGCTACCAAGGGCAAGCAAGGAGGCGCACGCACAATGGACGATGTGGAAATCTACCTCAACTGCAAGCACGGCCTTGAGCGCAACGTGGTGATGGCCGAGCGCAATGCCGATGCGGTGATGGAGAAAGCCAAAAAGTTTATGGCTAATAGCATAGAGAAGGCTTATGCGGAAAAAATGCGAGTAATGGCGAGCGGCAACCAGCAACTCATCAACGACTACAATAAAAACATCTCCGACATTGTCAGCCAGATGCAACAAGGCAAGCGTGTCTCCGATAAAGAATACGCTCAATATGCCGCAGACGGCTTAGGTACATTTCCTAACCGCAACGACCTGCTCACCGTGATAGGATATACCGCTGACAACTATGTTAATGCGCAACGACAACAATATGTCAATGCGCAACGCAGAGACTATTCTGGTTTGACAGAGTTGTTTCACCCCGACTACAAGGAGCAACGTGCAAATGGTGTGACCTTTGATGTGTACGACCTTGAGCGAGAAGCACGAGATTTGGTTGCCAACTTTGAGGGAGCCGTGGGGCAAGCCGACATCGATAAGCTATGGACGCTAGTGGGCAACCTCACCGACTTCGCGCTACGCAAGAGTTATGTGAGCGGCAATATTTCTATTCAGCAATACCAAGACACAAAGGCCATGTATCAGAACTACGTACCTCTTCGTGGGTGGAATTCCAAGAAGGCTGATGATGTATATAATTACGTGTCGGGCGGCAACGGTCTCACCCCGGAAGACTTCCAGAAGGTGATGAAGAAAGCCTACGGACGCGAGTCGCGTGCAGGCTACATCTTCGGCACGACGGTCGACATGGCCACCACCGCGGTGAGCCAAGGCAACCGCAACGCTATGAAGCAATGTTTGCTCAATTTGGCCGAGCGCAGTCAAACAAACTTACTCCGTGCTGGGGAAGTGGTATACGAGTATGATGGCAACGGTAACCTTGTGCCTGTTCTGCCCCAAATCCACGATGGAATGACAGAGCAAGAAATAGCCGATGCCTACTCCGATTGGCAAGACGACGTGAAGAACGGACTCGCCAATGGCACCTATCAACGCATCAATTCAAAACTCGTCACTGGCTTGCATGCTCCTCAGTGGGAGGAAGACCAACACCAAATTGTGGTGAACCGCAACGGCAAGAAATACATTGTGTATGTCAATGCCAACCCACGTGCGGCACAAGCCGTTAATGGGTTGCTCGATTTCACTTCCGACTACAATGCCACAGAGAAACAATTCCTTCGCTACCTTGCCGCAGTGCAGACTTCCTTCTCGCCCGAATTTGTGGTGAGCAACGCTCAACGTGACCTTGCCACCGCAGCGGCAAGCGGATTCATCAAAGAAGGCGCAGGTTATACTAAAGACTTTGTTACCAACTACCTTAAGGTAATGCCCGGTGGTGCACTACTCAATGGCAATGCCAAGACAAGTGCGGAAAGAGTGGTAGGTATCTACGACCTTATCAGAAGATACGACAAGGGGAGCCTCGACCTTACCAACGACACCGACCGCTACTACTACGAATTCTGCCAGAACGGTGGTAAGACTGGCATTACCAATCTTCGTCGCATCGAGGACTACCAAGAGCAACTCGACAAGATGACGCGTGATGTGCAGAACCGATACGGCAATGTGTCACGAAAGGCCATCAAGGGCATTCTTGACGCCATCGAATATGTGAACGCTGGTGTGGAAAATGCCACACGTTTCGCTACCTACATGACGAGCCGCCAGCATGGCAAGAGCGTGAAACAAGCCATCTTCGATGCCAAGGAATGTAGTGTCAACTTCAATGCGCACGGCAGTGGGGCATGGATGAACTCTTTCTTCCGCAAGCACTACAACTACGCCAATGCAGTGTTCCAGTCTCTTCGAATGAACAAGGAGTGGATGAAGACTAACCCCAAACGCTATGCCGGGGTGGTGGCTGGCGCACTTGCTATGGGCATGTTGTCGGCATGGCTAGGCACGGCAGTTTGTGGGGGCAATGACGATGACGAGAATGGCTACTACGGCCTCTCTGAGTGGAACCGCTACCGTTTCTTCAACATCCCCATTGCCAAGCACGGTTTCCTTCACTACGCTCTGCCGCAAGAGTTTCGTGGTATGTTTGGCACAGGTGCTTCCATTGTTGACCTTGTCAACGGAAAGATTACTCCCGAACATTTTGTCAAGACACTTGTGTCGAACATCAACGACTTCTCCGTGGTACCTTTCTACGACGATGATGCCTACAATCTTGCTTCGGGCGACATCAGTATTCCCGGAATGCTCATTAAGGGCTTCATTCCCACCGTGGTGTCTGGCTTCACCGATGCCTACCTCTACAACCGCGACTTCCTTGGCCGCCCCATTACCAATGCCACGACCAACAACGAGCAGGCTCCCGAATGGCAACGTGCCGGGAAGAACACACCGCAGATCATGATTAACGCTAGCAAGTGGCTCAACGAGCACACTGGTGGACAGCCCAACCGAAGAGGTGCGCTTGAAAATGCTACAGGCATAATGTTGAACCCAAGTGCTATCTGGTACATCATCGAGCAAGCAGGTGGCGGCACAATGACCTTCTTCACCAAAATGAAGAAAACCTTAGAGGCAATGTATAATGGTGACACCTCTGAACTGAAGGCAAACGACATTCCTTTCGCAGGCAAGTTCTATGTTTCCTCGGGCGACGACAAGTCAAAGCAACGTGTTATCAACGAGCAGTACAACGGTATTACTCAGGACTACAAGAACCTCGACTACGAACTTCGTAAGAACTGGAGAGGCAAGAACATCACCGATGAGGAATACAATAGACGTATGCGTCAACTGATGGACGAAGACCAGCTTGAACTTTGGGATTCGATTGTGGGACCCGAACACGCCATCCGCAATATGCAAAAGGCGAAGCGCAGAAACCCCGATGACGAAGAACTGCAAAAGCAACTCGACTCTCTGATTTGGCAAAACAAGCAAGAAGTCGTTCACAAATACCAAGAGTGGAAGGCCAAGCATAATGCCAAATAAACCAAGCTTTCGCACCGGCACTCGCTGACCTCGCACGTGGGTGCCGATGCGGTAGCAAAATAAAGACCTGCTTTATAATAATCTACCTACCTTTGCTTTATGACACAAACAATCACCATAAAACAAGAAGACATCCTTTCAGAAATCAACCTCCAAACGGCATACATCAGTGCCAAAATGATGGAGACCGACGAGAAAGCCTTTTCCCGAATAGCCACCGCGGCCACCGACAGTGTGTTCCTTACACCTGCCATCGAAGTGGCGCGGACAAGTATTCTTGCCGCATTCAGAAAATATGTCCCCAAGTTCAATACAACAGGCACAAGTGCGAACGAAGAACTCATTCTTAGGTTGCCGACCAACTTCGATACTTCGCAAATAAGCGGAGTGACCAACGCCCTTGTAAAATACTACGTGGCTTACGTTCTCTACAAGTGGTTATTAGTGACGCAGCCTAACCAAGCGGAGATTTACGGCAAGGAGGCGGAGCAACATCTCGTTTACGCTCGTTTGCTTCTTGCCAAGCGCACGCCACCCACCTACCAACAACCCCAAAAACCTTCTGACGATGCCCAAACAAACGCTATCCTTTACACTATTCATCAATGAGCTGCTTTACGATATTCTCCTAAAGGCTTACGCCCTTGGCGAGATGGCATCCACTGACGACCAAGCAGAGCAGACCGCAAAGATTCAGGAACTTGCCGATGAGAACGAAAACATCATTCTTCGCTCCATTGGGAAATCGTATGCCAATCTTCTCTCGCATCTAAGTGAATATCTGGCGGAAGAGGGATACACCGCCGACAACGTCCTCTACGCCAAGACACGTGAGAAAATTCTCAACGGAGTTTACTCTTATGGTGGAAAGATGATAACCACCGAAGAAGGCGAGACGGAGAACAACGACATTAACATTTCTCTTCGTGTCCCTCTCAACTTTAACAAGGCGGCAAAGAATGATATAGCACAGAGCGCACACGCCTACATCGTAGACAACGCCCTAGCCGAGTGGTTCTCTATTGCAGCCAAAACGGAGGCGGAGACCTATGCTAGCTTGGCCTCTGCTGATTTGATGCGTCTCGTCACGGCACTAAACAAGCGCATCCGTCCTGCACGCACACATACACCTACAGACATTAATTATAACACCGACCTAAGATATGAGTAGCACCAAATTGATTTTCGGCCCCTATGGCTACGTTATTGGCAACTCCGACACAATAGCAAAATATCTCAAGAATGCAAGCATGACCAATGAGGCTGACAACCGTAAGGTGACCTTGCTCTTCAGCCGAGAAGCCTTGCTCTACGACATCTCTAATATTGCTTATGTGGAAGCGGACGTGATGAAGGAGGATGCGCCTCATGAGCGACATCAGGTGTTCGACATTACGCAGGACGGAAACGTGGACCGAGTTACTCGAATTCTTGATTTAGTCCACTCACAATGCGTGGAAGCCCTCTATCCATACACCAAAGACGAGTGCGAAGATGGCACTGAACTCAACAACAACTTCGACGAGACGGATACCTACCAAATTGTAATGAGCGTGCCACAACAGTTCTCTGCAACCACGGCAAGATATTTCGAGCAGCTCATTCACGAATATATGGTCGATATGGTGCTTGCCGAGTGGCTGATGATAACCAAGCCCGAGTCGGCAGCTAATTGGGCATCGAAGGCTACGGCCATTCTAGAAGAGATTAAAAGCAAACTCAATGCACGCTCTGGGAGAATCCTTCGCCCTCTGCGTCCGTTCTAACATCTATATAAATATGGCAAGAGGATTTAAGTCGGGAGGGCGAAGCAAGGGTGTTCCCAATAAACCCAAACCTTATAAGCAACTCATCTGCTCCTGCATCTCCAAAGGGGTGGGCGAATATTTTGAAAGCGGTGACTTTGCCAAGGACTTTGCGCAGCTTGAGCCACGCGACCGCATTGTGGTGATGGAGAAACTAACACAATATGTAGTGCCTAAACAACAAAGTCAAAGCGTAGACATTAACACCACTCCGCAAGTTAGCGAGAGTTTACACGACAAACTATCTGCTATGGCGGAGCAATATGATAAGTGATGTCCTAGATAGCCCATGACGATAACCCAAATGCTCAAGGAAAACGCAAGGCGCAATGCCGTGATTAATGCCCCCTTCAACCCGGTAACGGGAGAAGGGAGCATCCTTGCGCGTACCTATGTCAGAATAAACGACTTTCCCTTTCCAGAGCAATGGTTGCCTACTGAAATGTTGGACGTGCCATTTGTTAAGAAATTGGTGAAGGCTAAGAGCGTGGAGCAATTCTATACCACACTCAACGAAGACGCGCCTTATAGCGAGGAAGCCTACGACTACATCGTCAAGACCTTCCTCCGCATAAGGTGCAAGTATGACTTTGCATTTTGGGCAGTGATGTTTGTTTGGATTAAAGTGAAGGGCGGCGGCGACGACATCCGTTTCAGTTTGAATCGGCCGCAACGAACGCTCATTACCACCTTTGAGCAAATGCGCACGGCAGGCCAGCCCATACGTCTTGTTCTGCTCAAGGCTCGACAATGGGGTGGCTCCACCGCCACGCAAATCTATATGGCATGGTTGCAACTTGTTCACAAGGTAGGACTTAACTCGCTCATCGTGGGCCACGTGAAGGACGCTTCCTACGAGGTGCAAGATATGTTTAACAAGATGATTGGAGAATATCCGGTAGAGATGCTGCACGACCTTGGCGAGGAGTTTGACGCCAACGAGCAGAAACTCAAAACGGTGAGCAATAGCGGCAATATCCATCGCATTCCGCAACGCAACTGCAAAATTAAAGTGGGATCCTACGAAAAACCTGATAGCGCACGTGGTGGCGACTACAACCTTGTGCATTGCACCGAGGTGGGACTTTGGGCACCCACTGACTCCAAAACCCCCGAACGCGTGGTGCGCTCCGCTTGTTCGGGTATTTTGCTAAAGCCCTACACCATGATTGTGTATGAAAGCACGGCTAACGGTACGGGTAACTTCTTCGAGCGTGAATACCTTGCCGCCAAGAAAGACGATTCGCAGTTTAAGGCATTGTTTATTGCGTGGTTTCAGATTGACCAATATCGCATAGACCTAACCGATGAAGAACGGAAAACACTCGCTAATGACCTATGGGAAAACCGCAACAATGCTTACTCGCCTAGCGACCGCAGTGAGCCGGGCAGGTATCTGTGGTATCTATGGGAAAGTGGGGCAACGCTCGAAGCCATTGCTTGGTATATCGAGGAGCGCAAGAAGTTTAACGACCACGGAGACATCGCAAGTGAGTTTCCCACTGACGACAACGAGGCGTTTGTTTATAGCGGCTGCAAGGTGTTTGATAAGTTGCTTGTAGAGAAGCTTCGCCCCGGATGCCGCAAGCCACGCCTTGTGGGCGACATCTATGGCGATGCCGATGAAGGGAAACTCGCTTTACAAAACCTTCGTTTCAAGGAAGACCGCACAGGCTTGCTCTGTGTATGGGACAAGCCCGACATCTCCCCCGAAGAGAAAATAACCAACCGCTACCTTGTGGTGGTGGACATTGGTGGGCGCAGTGCAAAGGCTGACTATTCGGTGATTTGCGTGTTCGATAGAATGTACTTGATGAATGGAGAACGCCCCGAAGTGGTGGCGCAGTGGTATGGTCACATCGATATGGACTTGCTTGCATGGAAGGCGGCACAAGTGGCGGCATGGTACGACAACGCCCTGCTCGTGATTGAGAGCAACACCTTGGAGACAAAAGATAAAGACCGCATGGTCGATGGAGACCAGTCGCAGTTCATTCTCTACCAAATTAAGGATGCCTATTCCAACCTCTACGCACGTGAACAGAGTGAGGATGAAATTCGTGAGGGCGCACCTGTACGATATGGCTTCCATACTAATGTGGCCACAAAGCCGAAAATCATCTCCAACCTCATCAAGGTGGTGCGTGAACACCTCTATACGGAGCGTGACGAAAGGTGTTTGGACGAATTTCTCACCTACGAGCAGAAGCAGAATGGAGCCTATGGTGCGATAGCTGGCAAACATGATGACCTTTTAATGACACGTGCCATCGGCCTGCATATTGCCTACAACTTTAAAGTGATGCCCCTTCCCACTATACGAGAACGACATACAGATGTCAAAAGGCTGAAGCCGAAAATAGGAAAGGTTACGGAGGCCGTTATTACATAACACGCCCTTGGTGCAATTACCAATTAGGAGAATTTTCACCAAGCGTTATTTTCGTTCAGTGCGTTCAGCTCGTTCTGTTTTTATTCAGTTTTCATTCAGTGCTATTCAGCATCCATTCAGCACCGTTCAGAAACCGTTCAGTATTCATTCAGCTTCGTTCAGTCTGGCGATGAGCGTTTCTCTGCTTCTCGATTCAAGCATTCTCTGCATCAAGATTCATACCGCGCCTGAACCTAGGTTCAGATAACCTCTGAACCGAGATTCAGAAAATAACTCAATCAATAGCCCTAATTGGAATGGACTAGAATGTGACGCTACTTACCAGAACGGCGGCGTTTTGCCCGATTGAGGATACTCTTTACACGAGAGGGGGAAAGGTAAAATTCGGGAGCCTCAGAGTTAACAATATGGCGCACAATCCATGCGATGGTGCGATTGGGGTGAACGACCTTCAGTAACAGGTAACGTCGAAAAATCTCTTTATACATTTCCCCTTTTGAGTCGGAAGAGCAAACACCACGGCCATTGAGCAGATTGCTCACGGCAATAGTAGCACGTTCTTCTGTTACCCAAAAACGTGAGCAGGAACATTTGGCTACCTTGCGGTAGATTTCATTCATTTCTATGCGCTTACATTCAGCAAGTTCCTTGCGGTAGGCTTGCACCAATTCTCGCTCCCTTTGGATTTTGTATGGAAATTTTGCCCCTTTTTTCTTCATCGATTAGAAACAAAGCAAGGGCGCGGCTACTAGTGAAGTCATTAGCAGCCGCGCCCTTTGCGCTTGATGTGTTGCAAATTTACAAATATAGTGCAATTGTCGGGAGCAAAATAAAGAGTTTTATTCTGTTCGCGGCCTTATCTTTGCCACAAAGATTTAACAACAGCTCCCATGGAAGAACAAATTGACAATATGCCCCCAGTAGGGCAACCGACAGAAGAGCCACCCAAGAAGTCGAAGCGCGACCTCTTGCGTGAGCGTGTCAGTAAGAAATACCCCGACAAAACTTTCGACACTGACGATGCCTACGCCGACCAACTCTACGATGACCTTGAAGCTAGCGACAAAGAGATGGAAGGCTACAAACAACGAGAGAGCGACCTTAACTCGTTCATGGATCTGGATCCTCGCAGTGCCACCTTCCTCTTCGATTGGAAAGACGGCAAGGATCCTGTTATCGCATTGATTCGCCACTATGGCTCTGAAATCGTTGATGCGGTTAACGACCCCGAACGCCAAGAAGAAATGGCAAAGGCCAACAAAGAATACCTTGAGCGTGTGAACAAGAACAAGGAATTGGAAGAGCAATACAAGGCAAACCTACAAGAATCGCTCGACAACCTTGCACAAGCGCAACAAGAAAACGGATGGACTGACGAACAGACGGATGCTGCACTTGCCACCCTTTTCCGCATTGTGGACGATATGATTATGGGCAAGTTCTCAGCCGAAGTGGTGCAGATGATGATGAACGCTCAAAGCTACGACGAGGACTTGGCCAATGCTCAACAAGAGGGCGAGGTGCGTGGACGCAACTCAAGAATTGAAGAGAAACTTCGCAAGGCGCAAGCAGGAGACGGCACTCCTCACCTTGACGGCAAGAATGGACAAGTAAGCAAACGCCCCTCTGAGCAGAGCATCTTTGCTCTAGCGTCGCAAGCCTAATTTTTTTCAATGACACAATATATATATGAGCATCGAAGATTTTGAAACCATTAAATTCCCCACCGCCAAGGTGACCGCCACAAAAGGCAGCGCAGGACTGCAAACGCAGTGTGGTGGATGTGCCACCACGGTGTCGGCCGCAGCAGAGGCAACCGGGGGAATAAGGGGTGGAGAAGTCTTCGTGCCATCCCCAACCAATGATTGACAATAACCCATCAAACCTTTTATAAAAGACTGAAAATGGCAGTACAAGATTTTAACTCAACCGTATCTACGAGCGCAGGCTCAGTAGGTCTCAACACCCAAGTGCCCGGCCAAGCATCCACTGTTTCGGGTGCCGCACTAGCCACTGGCGGTGTGCAGGCTGGCAACTTCATCGAACCCGACATTGACGAACAACTCTTTGCCTTTAAGGGCGACGACACTCCCCTTATGCAGCTCATGCTCAAGGCAAAGACTATCAACGTTAACTCGCCCGAGGTGGAGCATTACATGATTGACGAACCTAAGAGTTCCATCACCACCACTAGCGCAGTAGTGGCCAACACCTCTCAAAACTCTTTTGAGCTCCCGCTCGGCACGGAAGACCAAAACATTCCTCAAGAATACACCACTATGCTCGTCCCCGGTGTAGACGGCTATGCCGATGATGGACAAACCAAGACCCCCGGACGCCCCCTTATGCTATTCGTCACAGGCCGTGCTGCAAGCGGCAACCCTGTTGTGCGTGCCGTGAATGGCCCCAAGAAGGCAAAGACCGATATGTATTGCACTGTGCCTGCCATCCCCACCAATTCTGAATTGGTTATTTTGGCTAACGCTATGTATGAAACGCAGAAGAACGTGGCTCCCGACCTCATTGTGCCGCAGCCCACTACCGTCTATCTTCAGAAGCGCGGCATGAACCAAATCATCTCCGACTACTTCGAGAGCCAAAAGAAGCACATCCCCTTCTCGCAAGCACTCATTGCAGAGCAAGCACTCACTAACTTCAAAACTCGCTGCAACCGCACGCTTTGGGCAGGTCGCAAGGCTAAGTTCACGGTCAACACCAAAGAGGTGGGCCCTCAGTCAGTTTACACCACCGAGGGTGTGCGTTGGCAATTCAAACGTGAATATCAGCACGAAGGCGAGTGGACTATCGAAAAGATAATTGCCCTTGCTAAGATGTTCTTCACTGGAGAAGATGTGCCCAAGACCGCCATTCTCTTGGCCGGTAAGAACCTTCTCGAAAGCATTCAGTGTATTGACTATTCCAAGCATCCCGAAATTCAGATTTCAACCAAGACCAATCCTGTAGGTTGGGAGGTGACGAACTTCCACACCGTGTTTGGTGACATCGAAATTAAGCGTGAGCCTACACTTGACAAAATTGGGTGGAGCAACAGTGGTGCGCTCCTTGGCGAAGACCGCCTCGTACACTACAAGCGTGTGAGTGACCACGAGTTCAATGAGAAGGTGGAAGGCGAAGAAGCCACTCGCAAGGGTCTCATTGTGTGGGATGGTCTTGCACTCAAGGGCGCGTGCCACATTTGGATTGATGGCGAAGGCGGCAAGGAAAGCACCGATGCCACCACCTTCCAATATTGGGACAACGCCGACAAGGCTCCTACCACCACGGAAGGCAAGAAATCGTCAGTTTACTACCTTGGTGTAGACTGTCCCTCTATCGCAGCTGGTGCTAAGATTGGCACAATGTGGCAATACAATGGCTCTGCTTGGGTAGAGTATGAAGGCGAACTTTTCTAAACATAGGAAGTGTGAATATAGGTGGTGAACGTCTGACTCAGACAGACGCGAATGTGTCTCTCTGAAGAGGACGTTCACTTTTAATTAACCCCCAATTATGGCAAAGACAATAACTAAAACCTATGGCGAGATGGGTGGCTTAATGGAGTGGAACCCCATTATCCATGTGGGGCGCACCAAGTTTCAGCCCACCTTCACAGGAGGCGGCAATAGTGCCTTTGGCAACACCCCGGCAAAGTACACCACGAGCGACCCCTTTCGTCAATTCCTTATAGAACAGAGCGACTACTACAAGAGTGGGCGCATCTCGCTCCTTTACCAAGAAGAGAGCGGCAACGACGATGTGGCTGAGACCGAAGGATCCGACAAGGCGAGTGAAGACGAAAGCAAAGCCGAAGCGCAGCTCACCCCAATGACCTTCGTGGCCATGAGCGATGCCGTTAACTATCTGAACGAAACCTATAACGTAGCGAAAAACCGCATTCGCAGCAAAGAAAACATCATCAACGTAGGCAAGGAATACGGACTTGCCATCACCTTCACCGACTAACACGACAATGAGCAAACTGCATTCGCTATCCAAAGTCAAACCCTCGTCTGAAATAGACTCCGTGCGTCATGAGACACAACGTAACCCATCAAGGGCATACGATGTGCTGATGATGGCTCAGACTTATTGGATGAACATGGACAAGTTTCGCCGTGACCGTGAGCGCAACAAACGTTACACTTATGGTGACCAGTGGGACGATAGCATTGAAGTGGACGGATGCAGGATGACCGAAGAGCAATACATCCGCAGTGTGGGAAACGTTCCTCTAAAGAACAACCTCATTCGCAGATTGGTGCGCAATGTGAACGGTGTCTACCGCAGTCAAAGTAAAGAGCCTATTTGCACCGCGCGTGACCGGGATGAGCAAGCCATCAGCGACACCATGTCGACTGTGCTGCAATATAATATGCAGCTCAATCGAATGAACGAACTTTATGCTCGCTCGATGGAGGAGTATATGATTGGTGCGCTAGTGGTTCACCGCAAATGGTATGGGTGGCGCAACGACAAGTTAGATTGTTGGACAGACTACGTGAACCCCAATCGCTTTTTCCTCGACACCAATATGCGTGACTTCCGTGGATGGGATGTGACGTGTGTGGGCGAAATTCACGATGTATCGTTCGGTGACCTGATTGCAAGGTTTGCGGAAAACGCAGCAGACTACGAAAGGCTTGCCAACATTTATCGGGCGGCTCGCTCCATGAAGAACATTGCAAGCTATCGTGATTTCTTCGGCATCTCTACAAAGCGCAAGGACATGGACTTTCTTTTCTGCCCTGATGAAAGTCTTTGCCGCGTGATTGAGGTGTGGCGCAAGGAGACTAAGCCACGCTATCGTTGCCATGATTACAACAACGGCGATGTCTTTAAAATCGAGATTGAAGACAAAGCCGAACTGGTTGACAAGGTGAATGCCGACCGCTTGAAGCAAGCGCAAGAGGTGGGAATGAGCGAAGACGATGTGCCACAGATCACGGCGGAGTGGTTCATTGACTCCTATTGGTACTACTACTATCTTACCCCATTCGGTGACATCCTCTCAGAAGGTGAAACTCCCTACGCCCACAAGAGCCACCCTTACGTGTTTAAGGCTTATCCGTTCATTGATGGGGAGATACACTCCTTCGTGAGTGATGTGATAGACCAGCAACGTTACACCAACCGTCTCATTACGCTCTACGACTGGATTATGCGTGCGAGTGCAAAGGGCGTGTTGCTCGTACCTGATGAGTGCTTGGGCGACCAGCGTATTGAGGATTTTGCCGATTCGTGGACACGCTTCAATGGAGTGGTGCTTTATCATGCCAAGCCGGGCGTGCCTGCCCCTACCCAAGTGCATAACAACTCCACAAACATCGGCATCAGCGAATTGCTCAACATTCAACTGAAATTTTTTGAAGACATCAGTGGCGTGCATGGGGCATTGCAAGGGCGAAGCGGTTCAAGTGGCACAAGCGGAAGCCTGTATGCGCAGCAAGCGCAAAACGCAACGACCTCTTTGCTCGACTTGCTCGACTCTTTCTCGCAGTTTGTGGTGGATGCGGCTTACAAGGATGTGAAGAACATTCAACAGTTTTACGACCAAAAGCGCATTTTCAATATCGCAGGCAAGCGAGCCACTTCGGTGGAGTACGACCCCGAAAAGATACGTGACGTGGAATTCGACTTGTCCATCGTTGAAAGCACCGCCACGCCAGCCTATCGTCAAATTGCCAACGACTATTTGTTGGAATTTTGGAAGAGTGGACAAATCACGCTCCAGCAGTTGCTCGAGGTGGGCGAGTTCTCCTTCGCTGACGAATTGCTCCAGAGCATTCAAACTCAGCAACAACAAATGCAGCAAGGACAAGAGGCGCAAGGCATTCCGCAAGAGGTGGCGCAACAAGCGCAACAAGGAGCCGATATGAATGCAGTGAATCAACTCTATGCGGCCATGTCGCAGAATGGAGACGAAGGTGCAGCAGATAACTCTAATCAAGAAGCACTATGAGCAGTTATTTAATAACAGACATAGCAAAGGAAGTGCGCATTGCCATTGACCAAAATATGTCGCAAGAGGAATTGGAAGGCTTCGGTGATGTCGACACTTTGTCGCTCACCGAAATCATCGAGAGCAAAATTCCCGATGCCGCACGCTACATTCTCCTGAACGCCCCCTTGAAGATGTTTGATAGGTTCACGGCTATACCTACATCGGTGACAGCCCAAGAGAAAAACGCTGACGGAAACTTTGTGGATGTGGTAACCAAATTAGGCAATCATTCCAAGTTTCGCAGCTCTGATACTAACTACGTATATACGCTAACAATTCCTGAGGACTACTTGCGCTTAGTGAGTTTCTTAATGAGCGACTGGGTGCGTCCTGTTTCCGAATCAGAGGTAATCGATAGCACCACACCTTTATATATGATTCAGACAAGCAAGATAGAAGGTGTGAGGGGTAACCCCGAGAAGCCTGTCGTGGCTCTGGTGGTTGGTGGAACTAAATCTTATTTGCGAGGTTTTTCAACGAAGTCAGAAAACACCACGTGCAGTGCCACCTACATCGCCATGCCCAAGGTGGCCGATGGAAAAATAGACCTTCCCTCTCGATTATATCGAAGCGTGGTTTACGCTACGGCCTATTTTACTGAACTAGCTTATGGCGCAACAGAGAAGGCCGCTGAGATGATGGCCATTGCCAAGACCCTAGCTGAGATTACCGACCTGCCAAGAGGGCAACAACAATATGCTCAACCCCAAAATGAAGTAACCGAATGAAAAAAGAATGGAAAGACATAGAAGGCTCATTGGTGCGATTTGACGTAGGCAGTTCTTATCAAGACGCTATGTCTGACAAGATGCCTGCCGAAGTGGTGTGCTTTACGAAAGATGGCCGAATTATCTTCAACGGGGTAGAGTTTACTCAAAATTCAGGTGCCATCTCCGAACTAGAAGAGACCGTCCAAACACAAAGCCAAAACATTTCAAGTCTGCAATCGTTTGCCAATAGTTCGGTGGTAGACATGGCCGACCTCGACTCTTTGTGCAACATCAGCGACGTACAAGGGAAGCATAGCACTTATGCGGTGACCTACCTGAATTACCTCAAGAACGGACACATTATTGGCGTGTTGGATATGTTCACCGACACATCATACCACGTTATCACTCAACGTTTGCTAACCCATTCTAAAATGCGTGACGGTTCTTTCATAGGAACCAACCTGCACGACCACGACCTCTACGAATACGTTCGATCCTATGGGAGGAGTGCTGGCTGGAGCAATAGTGACGGCGACATTCCTACGCAAGCATGGAGCGCATGGGTGGAATGCCGACAGTCATTGAGAGAAAAGGTGGATGCCGCCACTGTGAGCGAAAACGGAAAGACCTTTCTCGATGCGCTCAATGCCAATGGCAAGGTGCTTACCGAGAATGTAGTCGACACTAGTGGCACGTCGGTAGACACTCTTATTAATAACGCAGTGTCTGGACTTTACAAGTTCAAAGGGACTGTCGCTTCACTCTCTGACATTTACGCCAAAGGTGGCGAAGTGGGGGATGTGTATAACCTCTCAACGGAGGTAGAGTTCACCAGTGCGTCCACAGGCCAGACTGGAACGTATCAAGCCGGTACAAACTTCGCCGTCATCAAGGCTTTCGCCGCAGGCACTAGTCGCGCGGACACCCTTGACCCACTAGGCGGCAAGACGGTAGACCTTAGCAGCTATGCCACGCAAAGCTATGTGGCCACCAAGGTTTCAGAAGAGATAGCCACAAGCAAAAACGAATTATTCTACGACATCACTGTTGCCCTACCAAGCGCAACCGTAACAGACGCAGCCTTCACCTCTCTACAAGAGAACCTACAAACGACCTATCTCGAAATTGCGAAGGCTTGCAAAGAGGGCAAAATTATCAGAATAAAGAGCAGCAGTACCGACGGAGTGCAATATTACCACCCAATTAAAACCATTGGCAAGTATTCCTCTAACTACGGATACGGTTTTACCATTCAGTGGCAAGACGCAACAACCGTTTACCAATCTACGTTTGCAGCGGACGCAACGAAAACTACCTACTCGACCACCTACACCAAAAGAAGTTTATAACTAGCTAACAACCGATGAAGAAGGAGTGGAAAGACATAGAAGGCTCGCGCGTCCGGGTGGACGTGGGAAGCACCTCGAAAGAAGCACTCTCTCGTAGAATGCCTGCCGAGGTGATATGCTTTACCAAGGACGGCGAAATCATCTTCAACGGAATAGCATATGGTGTTCGCGCCAACGAAGTGACCTACGTAGACCGTGGCCAATGGCAACAGGGAGTGGACTACTTTTGTATGGACATCAATCCTGAAACAGGCATTTTTGAAACCTCCGACGTGTGGTATTACGGCTGCAAATACAGATGCTGCAAGAACCTCACGAAAACAGCTCCTGCTTGGAATAACTCTGACTGGGCGATGATTGAGGGCAACCCCAACTTCACGGTTGATTTCGTAGAACCCGAAAGCCTTGCGGACCCCGAAAACGTAAACCTCACGCTGACTATTGTAGCCACCAAATATAATATGGACGTGACCAAAGATGTATTGGAGGCGGACGTTATTTGGACAAGGTATAGCGAAGACAACAACGGAGTAGAAAGAAATGAGAGCGACGCCATTTGGAACGCCAGACATGAAGGTGCAGGTAAATCCATCCGCCTAACTAAAGCCGACATGAACTTCGAAAGCTATATGCCCAAAGTTATCCGTTTCACGGCAACAGTTACCTTGCGCGACAACTCAAGCAGCGCAGCGGCAACGGAAAGCGTTAGCTACGAACTTTAATTAAGTTAACCAAGAAATGAAGACAAGAAGATTTGATTTTAATTTCAGTCCACTGCAAATTAACGTGAGCATGGTGACCGTGGGCGGTGTACCTGATAATCAGAGTTATGATGCCGACACTAAGACATATACCCCCGACTACACGATTGACGCCTCCAACCTGATTATTCAGCCTATTGTGGGGCGAATTGACAAGGACGAAATTCTGCCGTCGGGGAAAATCAATCAAGACCTCACGAATATTGTGTGGTATATTGTGAACAGTGGAGCGTCAGACACCGCAATCACTACAAGCAACACCAGCTTCGAAGTGACTACAAGCGGAGTGAACGCTGGACGCTTAAGGGTTAAAAAGAATGCTCAACCGCGGAACCCGATAAACCTTAGGTTCGAGGCGGAGTATCGAGACCCCCGAATGAATCAGGTTTACCACATTATTCAAACCTACCAAGTACAGTGCAGAAACTCTACGATGTGCACTCCAGTTCTGCTACTCGATGCAGCAGAGCAAACTCTCTACAACCCTCTTGTTGACGTAGACAAACAGGTGGTACACGCTTTGCTAAGATTGGGAACAAATGAATGCCCCGAGGAAAAACGTTTGTTCGTGTGGGAAGTGATGCGAGAAGATGGCACGTTTAGCGAAGTGGGCGCAGACACTACCCTTGACTACGATGTGGAAGTGTCGGAGGATGGCGCGAGCTGCACCGTTGACCGCAGTCTTATGGGAACAGAATTGTGCCTGAGATGTCGCGCTAAATATAGCATTGATGGCACACCTGAAAGCGTAGAGTTGACCGATAACGCTCCTTCTAAAACCGTGGTAATCGTTCGCCGAATCCCCGAGTTTGAATTCGATATTACAGGTGTACCAACCAACGTGGCAAACGGAATTCTGGAGATTGCGCCCGAAGCCTACATTCAAGACAACAACGGAGCCATAGAAGACCCCGAACGAGAGCTACTGCCGCTTTGGTATGCGGCAGCAAACAAAGCGTCTGGCTCACTTGATTACTCGCTCGTAGCGCATGGAATAACCCCTGTATTATCTACATCTAACATCAGTAACACGCTTGGCGGCGTGTATGGGCTAGACGTGAAAGACGTGGGTCCAACGTGCGCATGGGAAGACAGTGATGGAGCCTTATTCGAGGACGGTGACGGCAACGTGATATTAATTAAATAACAACAAATCAATCTTATAATATTATGGCACGATACATTAAAGCGAACGCACTAGTTGCAAAGTACTTAGACAAGGAAAAAGAACGCAATATGCTAGGCGATGGCAATTATTTGTTCTGGCAGAACGATATGCTAAAATTCGGATCGCTAGTTAAACTAGATGAGACCTTGGCTAAAATTGGCGGTATTGCCCTCTTACCTCACGAAGCAAGAGAAGAGCAAGATGGTTTGGTTTGCCGACCTTTACCTGTGGCAACCGACAAGCGCTTCCAACAAGCCACAACTAGCAGTAAAGAGGAAAGCGTCGAAAGCAGCACCCAAGAGGACGAAACAAACGAAGATTCTAACGAATAACCTATTGATATTATGAGTCATTCAGCGAGTACCACCAGAACCATTAAGTTCAATTCTAGAACTGGAACTTACACCGCCTTGATTATGTGTCCCGATGGCGACCTTTATCAAGAATATGAAGGCACAGAACCCGATATTAGCGTTTATCCTAACTTCGAGGAGACCCAGCCGAAACTCAACTTCGTTTGCATGAGCAGCCGAAGCAGTGAGGGATTGGCTGACGTTTCGGGCATGACATACTGGTTTAACGGCACAGAAATAAAATTCGGCAGTAACGGCATTTCCATTGGAACCTTTGCAGGTGTATTCAAAAAGTTCTCGTCAACAGACGACGGTAATCTTTACCCCGGTTTACAGATTCTGAAAAACATCGCAGCCATCTCGGGATACGCCTCCGCATCTATCAAGATGGAAGGCATGATAAGTTACGGCACACTACCCGACACTATTCAAGCCACCTACACCATTCCCATTCAGCAAGCGAAAGACGACTCCGATGTTGTGGCCATCGTAGCAGGAGACAGTAATAGTTTCGTTATTCGAGAAAAGGGCGGCTCCTGCATTCTAAAGGCGATGGCGTACCAGAACCATAATGAGATTTCCGCAAATAAACTTAAATATAAGTGGTACAAATTAGCCACAGGGGAATGGAGCGTGATTGACGATCAAACGAACCAAACGCTCACCGTCAAGGAGAGCGATGTCAACACTTACGGCGACTACAAGGTAGAAGTCTATCTTAATGGCACGTTCTTCGGGCAAGACGTTCAAGGCGTGATGGACGTGTCCGACCCCTATGAAATCAACCCCTGTCCTGTTCCTGCAGACGAATGCATCAGCGAAGACGAGAGCGGCAACGACAAGGTAACCTACACGCCTAAGGTGGTTACGAGAGGAACGAACGTAGTGGCCGCAACGGGCGTCAAATTTTATTTTGTGGCAAGAGATGGCGCCGGAAATTTCCTCAACACTGAAACAACCGGGAGAACAACCCCTCTCGAAAGCTTTGCGGTAACACGTGAAATGTGCAAGCAAAGTACTGGAGATGTTTCCGTTACGATAACTTCAGAAGATTTCTAATCATCTATGGTAGCAACCACAACGGCGGTAAAATACATCCGCAAGGGCGAGAAAGGCGACAACGGCGAGGATGGACAATCCCTTCGCCCCAACCTGCTTGACTACACTGCCCTCACGGAGGACACTTTTAAGAACTATAAGTCCCTAGGGCTTGTTCTTGGGGGTGTCCGAACCGCGGACGTGCCTGATGGGTGTGGGGGTATCTTCGTTAACCAAACGATAACGGACGACTACTACGATTTGTTTCGAGAAGACATTTTGAGCCGTCTGTTGCCCAACACCCAATACACCATATCTTTTCTGCTTCGCAAGATTGACACGAGTAGCACGGCCGATGCCAAATTTGCAGTTATTCTCTACACTGGTACGGAAGGCAGCGAGTTTATCAATCTAAACAGGAGTGTTATCGTTGATGGAACAACCAAGACACTGACGAGCAACGTAGTTCCCCTCACCCATTCGGGAGGCGCGTTCACTCGCTACACCATTACGTTCACCACGGCATCCGACCTCAAAACACCTGCACACGCCCACTTCCTTTGGCGAATGTACAAGGGAAGTGCTGGCCTCATTCTTGCCCAAATGAAGGTGGAGCGAGGCTCTGCCGCAAGCGCATGGTGTTTGAGCGAAGCAGACAAGAAAGGAGAAAAGGGAGAACGCGGATACCAAGGCGTGAGCATACGCCGAGGCGAATGGCAAGAAGGAGTGCTTTATCGAAACGACACCGAAGATGGCTCCGAGGATAGCGATGGCAATCGTTACCTTGACGAAGTTTCGGTGACCAACCTTGCCACAAATACCGCTTCATGGTATTTGGCTAAGTCGAAGCACAACGGCACGCTCTCTTCCACCGCAAACAAACCCAGTGGGAGTGGAAACGACTATTGGGAACCCATTGAAGATATGCGCCCCATTCGCACATCGTATGCCGATATAGCCAACGCGTTCATTCAATTCCTGCAAGTAAGCCAAATCGTAATAACCGACGACGACAATCAAGTTTATGGTGCATTTGGTGGAGGCTCAGAGAATCAATATCCGCTTTGGTTCGGTGGCGAAACTGCCGATAAGGCCGTTACCAAGATAAACCGACAAGGCGACATCTGGTCGGGAAGTAAATTCAGCATGATAGACGGTTTGCTTCGCACACTGGGTGATAACAGTCGTGTTGAAATTCACGACGGAGTGGTTGAGATGTATGGCTCTATGTCATTTCCCAACATTAGACTTGGAGTGAATGACGATGGTTGTGCCGTGTTAGAGTTCTACAATAAATCTGGGCAGAAGATGTACGACCTTGGCCCGGATGGATTAAGCAAGATTACTAACACCGCTGAATACTTCACCGAATCGAAACTCAAAGCAGTCAACGTAAGTTCCGCTTCGGCCGCCTACAAAATAGTGTCGTATATAGCCAAGAGTTCTACTACTTCTTACTACCAATTCTTTCCGAAACAAACGAAGACAGGTTCTACCACCCTCTACTGGTATAATGGAACGAGTTCGGAAGTCGCTCCTCTACAGACCGGGAAATACTATCAGTCGAAGAGCACGGCCGACAACCTGCCCACAGGCGATTTAATACCCGATGGGTGGTATGCCAAGGGCAACGATGGCGCCCACCCTAGAGACCTCACCTCTATAGAAAATTCGGGGTCGGATGAAACCGTTTATTTTGAACAACTCTATCATTTCACAAGTGGAGTGCAAGACAAGGTGGGTAAAATTAGTTGGAGCAAGAGTTCTAATGGTGCGGTTTCTTTCCCGACACTTGACCTTGGAGAATAACAAAACAAACAAATTCAAAAATTATGGCAATAAAGAAAACTAAAAAGTTGAGTGGTCAAACCACGGTGACCACTATCAACACAGACCAGAAATTCCCGATGACCGACGCCAACGGAAAGGTGACGCTCGTTAGTTTGGCTAACCTCAAAACGGCCTTGTTAGGAAGCGAGAACCTTAACGGAGTGTACGATGGCGTGTTCATTATGTATCACCGCAAGAGTGATAACTATCCCCTTATGGTTAAAACCGACCAGTGGACAGCCCTGCAAAACAGTGGTGAAATTGCCGATGGCGTGGCCATTGTGGAAGGGGGTAAAATCTTAGTGGTTGCCCCCACTGAAGCTACGTCTTCTTTGACTTGGAGCAGCGCCGCAGTGAGCAGTGGCGGCACGGCTACATCAGACCGCGTGACGGCAATGGCCGACTGGAACGGCAAGAACAACACCGCAGGAGCCATCAAGGCAAGCACGGACGACGCTATCACCAACACCTCGCAATACGCCCCCGGTTTTTGCAATCTCTATAGTCGTGCCAACGCAAACGGGAAAGGCCTCACCGCAGGCAAGTGGTGGTTGCCTTCGCTAGGTGAGATGTTTATGATTTACGCTAATCTAAACAAAATCAATTATGCGCTTTCACTCATCAGCGGCGCTACGAAGCTACAAGCAACATGGTATTGGACGTCGACCGAGAGCAGTGCCGCCAACGCATGGGGCTTAAACCTCAACGACGGCAACACGAGCGGTGGGCACTCCAAGGCCAGCAACGCGAACAGAGTGAGAGCTGTTTCAGCATTTATCTCTTAACCTTTTCTCTTTAACCTTTCAAAATAAAATGCGGCGCAGCCGCATCCTTATCCTTTCTTTTTCGCCTTGCTATTATGGTTAAGTTAGTTTCAAACACCAAGATTTACTTGGACACAAGAAAGCTATTCGATATTATTTTGGACACCGTGCCCAATCTGCCCAGAGCCTACAAATTCACCATCGGCTCAAAAATGGAGGACTTGTCGGTGGACATGATACACGAAGTGGCTGCCGCCTACATTAACAAAGATGCAGCGGAAACACTGAAACACCTAACCGAGTTGCAAGCGAAGTTTGAAACGCTCAAACTCTTAATCAGAACGGCAGGCGAAAGAGAATGGATAAAGGGAAAGGGAAGATTAGCTATGCTTGTAGAACTAATGGATAGCATAGGCAAACAATCATCAGCGTGGAAAAACGCCGTTCTATCCAGAATGGCGTAGCCCGAATCGGGATGTTACGACAAACCGAGAGCGCAGTTTCCTATAATAAATGGGGTTTATGCCGTCATTTACGGCTAAGAACAAGACAATAAGCCACGGATTGCGGTCGACCGAGAGCAGTGCCACCAACGCATGGAACTTAAACCTCAACAACGGCGGCACGAGCGGTGGGTGCACCAAGGCCAGCAACACGAACAGAGTGAGAGCTGTTTCAGCACTAGTTACGGGAGGCAGAAACGCGAAATGATGAATAAGAAATATGGTTACAACAGAAGGATTATTAGAAGCATACTTTGACTGTCGGCGCAGCAAGAGGCGAACGGCGAGCGCCATCGCTTATGAGATGGACTACGAAAGTAACCTCATTGCTTTGCGCGACAGAATTAACGCCAGAACCTACGAGCCAAGCAAGTCAATTTGTTTCGTCGTCACACGGCCACGATACAGAGAAGTTTTTGCCGCAGCTTTCGAGGATAGAATTATACACCACTATATCGCCTTGCGCCTCAATCCTCTCTTTGAGAAGATATTTAGCCCACGCACATTTAATTGCCGCAAGAACAAAGGGCAGTTATATGGCGTGAATATGCTTAAAGAGGATATGAAGCAGTGCAGTGAAGGCTACACCAAGGACTGCTACATCTTAAAACTCGACTTGAAGAGTTTCTTTATGAGCATAGATAAGGCAATGCTCGCTAGCAAGATAGACCGTTTTATAGTGGAGAATTATAAAGGAGAAGACCTTGCCGACCTGCGCTACCTTTGCCGAGTAGTTATACTTCACAATCCCGAGCAAAACTGTGAGCGGCATAGCCCCATAGGGCATTGGACTAAATTAGAAGAAGGCAAATCACTATTCACTAACGGCAAAGGGAAGGGTGTGGCCATTGGCAATTTGTTCGCCCAGATATTCGCCAACTTCCTGCTCAACGAACTAGATTGGTTTTTGGAGAGTGAAGGTATAAAACATCACGGCCGATATGTAGACGACTTTTATTGCATTCACGAGAACAAGAGCAAGCTATTGGCGCTAATCTCCAAGATTAGAAAACTCTTGGCCAACATAGAGCTGAGGCTGAATGAGAAAAAGTTTTGCCTGCAGCACTTCAGCAAGGGCGTTGAATTTACTGGTGTGATAGTAAAACCCGGACGAGTTTACATCTGCAACCGAACCCTAACGAACTTCGTTAGGACGACGAGGAGGTTGAACCGCGCGAGCAACGAGCAACAAGCTATACGTGCGATTGGAAGCATTAATTCCTACCTAGGTTTACTTAGACACGCTAATGAATACGCTAACCGTCGCAAGGTGTTAGGCATGATAGAGCCAGCCGTATTTAAAGAATATCTATACATCAAAGGGCGATACGAAGCCCTAGCCCTAAAGAATAGACACAAGCCGAGATGCCGAATTATGCTACGAATAAGGAATGGAGATTATTAAAAACACACCGCCCACTATTCTACACTCTAACACGCTAGATATGAAATTGCTTAGATTGTTGCTCGCAAGATATGTGGTAATCGTGGAGTGTAAAGGTGGTAGTGTAACCTATGAACTTATGAACAAATAAACAACGACACAAAAGAAAAATGATACACCCCCAGAATTTACCCCTAATAGCGGCCACAAGTGGGCTGACCTTAATGAGCGGAGATGTGTTTTACATGGAATTGCTCAACGTGCTTTTCTCCCTTCGTTGGGCCATTCTCTTCATCATCGTGCTAGTGGCGACCGACTTTTGGAGTGGCCTTGCCGCAAGCGTGAAAATTAAGAAGGAGAAGTTTCGATGGAGCCGAGCATTCCGCAGGACGTTCTGCAAGTTTCTTGAATACATCTGCTACATCATTCTCGCGCTCCTGCTAGCCAAGAGCATCCTCATTCCGCTAGGCTATTGCACAGAGGAGCAAGGCGCAGCCATTGGAGCTGCCATTGCCCTGTTCGTTGAGGCTAACTCAATCTACGGCCACGTGTGCGCCTTGCATGGCATTACTAATCCTATTTCGCTGAAGCGTGTTTTCGTGAATTGGGTGAAGAAGAAAAATGCTGACCTTGGAGATGCTATTGAACAAGAGACAAAATAAATCCTATTATGGCAAACTACAACGAACTCATACCGTTCATTCTAAAATGGGAGGGCGGTTATTCGGAGAATAAAGATGACAGAGGTGGCGCAACCAACAAAGGAGTAACCATCGCCACCTTCCGCCAAGTGTATGGTCAAGATAAAACTAAGGCAGATTTGAAAGCCCTCACCGATAAACAGTGGGCGTATATTTTCAAGACCTTGTTTTGGAACAAATGCAAGGGAGATGACATTGCCGACCAAAGCATAGCCAATCTTCTCGTGGATTGGACATGGAATAGCGGAGTGATTAACCCGGTGAAGAAATTACAAAGGATCCTTGGCATAACCGCAGACGGTATTGTTGGCAAGAAAACGCTTGCTGCATTGAACAACCGCTCGCCACTACCCATATTTGGTGCGTTAAAGCAAGCACGCATTGCTTATTACAAAGCCATCGTGGCACGTGACAAATCGCAACAGAAGCACCTCAAGGGCTGGTTAAACCGGGTGGACGCTATTATCTACGGAGAACTGAAATAGCCGAACGCATATGAAAAAAATTACCCCCTACCGCATTTTGCGCATTGCCATCCTCATTGGAGTAACCACTATCATTGCGCTTACTTTGTGTTGCTCATGCAGCCATACAAAGATTACTACGGAAATGAACACCGCAGTGAAACAAGTGGCGCACGACACGCTCATGGCTACTCGAATGGATAGTTCTGCGGTGCGAGACACTATCATCCTCAGAGAGAGACAATCTCAGACCGATAGCGTTATCGAGCGCAATAGCGTCTACATTGTAGTGGACAGCGTGGGAACTCCCATTAAGCAGTTTGTCTACCGCGACAGGCAGGTCTACCACAATCGTGACGCATTGTCTTCTAATAGCCATAGCGCAGTGGCATCCGCTTCCAAACAAAGCATTGCGAAAAACGTGATTGATTGCAAGAGCGACTCTATTTCAGTAGTCAGTAAAACACAAACTCAGCAAACACGAAGTAGTTTTAAGGAATACCTTGGACGTGCGATGCTCGTTTTGTGGATTATTTCAATGCTTTACTATTTCTATCTATACAAAAAGCGCAAGTAATTGTTGTTGAGTGTATGAGCCAAGAGGGATGCGCCCGGTTGCGTCCGCTCTTGGTATTGTTTTTACCTACAACAATTACCATAATGAAACAACTTGAATCTATCTATCGCAAGGTGTTCGAAGCCACTTTGCAAGCAAGCGGCCTATCGTTCGAGCAACTCGCCACATCACGTGCCGACAGTTGCGTCATGGCGCGCGTAGTCATGATTGACGTTCTTCTGCAATTGGGAATGAACGAAACAGACATCGTCACCTATAGCGGCATGAGCCAACAACGTGTCAACTCATTAAAGAATAGTCGAAGGTATCGAATGAGGAGCCTTGGCGCAAGAATTTTAAAAGAGGAGGTTGTAAAAAATATCCAAGAATCTATCTAATAAAAAAATGTATGGAAAAAGATATAACTTACGGAATAATGTCGGGCGAAACTTCCGACTACAATGTTAACGACGGCATACTACAACAGGCGGTTAATGTAGAAAGGCGTGGTGGCGATTACCATGTGGCGAGGGTCCCGGACACGCCACATGTCACATACTACAATAAGAAGCCTATCTATATTCACTATACCAGTGATAGGAAAAGGTTCACATTGCTTCTCGATTCAGCAGATAATGAGATTGGGGTAATAATGAAAGGCGAATGGAAGGGCATTTTAACGCTCCAATACGAACCGTCTTCAATTCACGCCATCGGAAATATGCTCATTATATTGAGCAACGAAACGAACCATTTCGTAGTTTATAAAGCAGGTAGTTATAAATATCTAGGCACAAGGATTCCTGATGTCAAATTGGCATTTAGAGCGGTGCAGGTTCCTTTTGGATATGAGAATACCCATTATTCAGATGAGGCCGCCGCTGCTGGCGCAAGTTATTACATAAAAGGATACTTTAGAAATATGCGACGCGGAATTTCGACAAAAAATTCAGATGCGTATATACAGATACCAAACTTTGATTATGAAAACATTCAAGCTGTTACGGATGCAGTTAAAGGCACAGAAAGATGGCAAAAAGTTTTAAATCTAATATTTGGTGCATTCAACTATACAAAAAGTGAGCATATTGATAAGAAGGGAAGGTTTATATTCCCTGTGCTAATACGGTATGCCATCAAATTATATGATGGCTCGTATGTGAATATCTCTGCGCCTCAGATTTCAATCAACAGAGACGATGTCGTAAACTTGGTGGCCATTGCACAGGGGTATAAATTTTGGCCGCCAACAGTAGACAAGGGCGTCGAGTTTACAGAGCTGAAAATCGAATACCTTTCTTATAAGATATTTACATCTTTGAGAGAATATGACAAGCTGAAAGATTTTGAAGATATAGTGCAGAGCGTAGATATATTCATTTCAGAACCATTATACACTATTGAAACAAATGATTTAACACCTTGCAACTTCATGAGTGGCGATACAGTCACCGGAATGGCCCTTGTGTTTAAGGAAAGGGATTTGTTCGAAACCGCAAAAAATGTCAGCAACTTTTATAAAATAGCCTCCATACCTTTCGAGGATTTTAGCAAGCACGAACGTTGGATGGATATTTTTGGGGATAGCAAGGTTAAGTGCGAAAAGGATATAACTAACTACACAACAAACGAAGTGCTTACAGAAACGCTACATTCAAATAGTAGATATGCTATAAGCCAAAATCTAGTCTATAACAAAAGGTTAATTCAGAAGCAGACCAAAAGATTTATTAAAAGCTATGAGGGGTGCAATATGAGAGACTCGATAATTCCGTTGTATAAATATGATACCCCTTCTGACTATAGCCAAGGAATGATACGCGGTGAAGATTACAACCAGTCTCAAACGGATTACTACGAAGCGAATACAGAGATGCTACCTTCTGCGGAGTACCCCGACTATTATAGTTATGAGGCAGAACTTTTTATGAAGGTTGACAATGGCTACAAGAAGTATAGCATAGTTTTACCAAAGGATAATATATTCCCAATATACTTTCCTGTAGAGCATAACAAATCGTGTAAAATCGTAGTTATACGTTCCGAGGGAAAGTACGTGTATGATGACGTGACTCCTGATGTTGAAAGGAAAAAGTATTATGTATTCCCCCTTGAAAATACGCAACTTCCTTGCAGCCAAGTGCTTTCAAAAAAAGAGATTTTCGAGCATGGTGGCTGGAATGACTATACTACTGAGATTTATGATGGGGTAACTGAAGATGATTTTGTTTACAATACGTCGCTCGTTTCATCTGAAGTGAACAATCCCTTCTTCTCAAAGGATAGTAATTCGTTAGTCCTAGGTTCGAACCTTATCGCATTAGCCACGTCAGCGATGGAAATTTCTACAGGGCAATTTGGTCAATACCCATTGTTTGCCTTTTGTGAGGATGGCGTATTCGCAATCAGTGTTGGCACGGATGGTTCTTTGCAGTCGTGCGTTCCATTTAGTTATGATACATTAATTAATAAAGAGTCTGTGTCAACAATAGACCGTTCTTTGGTGTTTATTACATCGCAAGGGATTATCCAAATCGGTGATAATAGACAGTCCCTTCTTAATGCTGATTCAAATATAACCTACGACCTTGATAACGAACATCAGAAGGGAATAGTGAAATCGGAAGCAAACGGTGGAACTCCAACGACAATGACTAACCTCGCTTTCTATCTTACTGATGGGGCTCGCTGTGCCTACGACTACGCGCATCAACGTTTAATAGTATTCAACCCCGATTATGATTATTCTTATGTATATAGTTTTATAGGACAGTCGTGGAGCATCATCACGAAACGATTTACTCACGCCCTTAACGGCTACGATAATTGTTTGCTAGTCAGTAAAGAGACAACAACCGATGAAGATGGGGTGATGAATGAGGAATGGAAAGTGTGGGATTATTCTTCTGACGATTTCAACGAAAAGAAGAAAAGCGGATATATCATCACAAGGCCATTTAAACTTGACAATCCCGATGTATTTAAGACCATCAAAACAATCATTCAGAGAGGGGTATTTAAAAAGGAGAGTGTGCATCAAGCACTCTACGGTAGTCGAGATAACTACAACTGGGCACCAGTATGGAGTAGTAAAAGTGAATACATGGAAAATGTCAGCGGAACAGGCTACAAGTATTTTCGCTTGATAGTGTTCCTTAATGATTGGACGCAGAAGGAAAGCCTTTCTGGGTGCTCGATACAATTTGAGCAAAGAGAAACAAATAGATTAAGATAATATCATTAAGCAATCCTTTATCGAGGATTGCTTTTTTAGTACAACCAAATAACAAATCCTACAACCAATCTACAAGCAATCGCTCCATATCTTTGCCACAGATACCGAGAAAATCTCGTTATCTGCAAACCTTTAAAACTTAAAAGACATGGACGCAGAGAAAATTATTTGTTGCGACCGCAATGACAACAATGCTCTTGCCTACGCAGCAATGGCAAACAATCGCAGTCAGGACCCTATGGCCATGATGGCCGCCATGAACGGAAGCCTAGGGGCAAATCAGTGGATGAATAACCCCTTTATCTATTTGGTGTTTCTTATGATGTTTGGCCGTAATGGACTGTGGGGAAACAACGGCGGCGTGCAGGAGGCCGAAATTCAGAGTAAATTAAATCAACTCTCCACGCAGATGCAAGACGGAAACAATACCAACTTGCTCATGGATGCCATCAAGGGGAACACCGCGGCAGTCGGCCAGCTAGCCAATAGTCTTAGTTGCGACTTTAATCAATTGCAGTCAGCCATCTGCTCAGTTCGTTCTGGGATTGATAACGTGGCAGGCCAAGTCGGCTTCAGCGCAGAGCGAGTGATTAATGCAGCCGAAAAGGGGGATGCAAGTATTATCCAAGCACTGCAAACGTGTTGCTGCAACACCCAGCAAAGCATTCTTAAGATGGGGTACGACAATCAGCTAGGACAGAAAGATGTTATCAACGCCATCCAAACGCAAACCCTTGCTATGCAGCAAGGCCACAACAATATCACCACAGAGATATTGCGCAACCTAGCTACCATAACGGCACAAAATCAGCAAGACAAATGCGACATTCTCCGTTCGGGCGAGATGAACACCCAGCGCATAGTGGATGTGTTAAACAATCATTGGCAATCAGACTTGCAGCAACGCTACAATGATGCACGCTTGGAATTGTCGCAGCAACGACAAAATGCGGAATTGATTGCAGCACTCAAAACATCAACCACTACGACTACCACATAAAAGCAGCTTAAATGGCATAAGCGATGTAGGAGTGAACGTGTTAGCGAAATGCACAATCGCATAACACGTTCATTGTAAAATGTTAATCAAAACAGTTCTAGTTATGCTTTTCAAAGATTTAAAACCCAACTACCAAGTTTTCTTTTTTGATAAGGACAAACTAAGCGTTTCGAGTGGAAAGGTCGTAAACGTTTCTCCTCCGCGATATATGTCCACTCAAACAACAATGGTTGTAGACGTGACAATTGAGGCAGACGGAATTACGCACACCTATTCCATTCCCGAGACATCCTCACTCACTTACGCCAATAACTTGGCGCTTGCCACTAGCAATGAAAGTATTGTGCGCGAGGTGCAGGCAATGAAGGCGGCAAGCGAGCAACACTTAGCCGAAACAGAACACCATCGTAATATAGTGGAACGCTGCAACACCCTATTGGAAGACATTGACACCACCTTTGCAGAGAAGCGCAAACAGGACAAACGTATTGAGGGCATTGAAACGGAAGTGAAGAACCTTGGTTCGCTCGTTCGGGAATTTATCAACCAATACAAAGAAAAAATATGAAGGTATATATCTCTTTAGGACGGGAGGCTAATGTCACACAAGAGCAGTTTCCTAAACACTTTGATAGAGATTTCGCTGAGAGAATAGTTGCTAGGATTCGTTACACAGACAAAGATGGTAATCGAATGGAAGGTGCGCATTGGTCAGCCTCGCAAATAGAGCAGCTCACGTTGCACATGACTTTTCCAGAAGGCACAACTCTGTGGGACAAATATGTTGCATTCAATTCTTTCTATGCAGACCTCTGCTCCGTTGTTAGCAACGATGCCACACTCCTGCTCGCCGCACACACGTTCTACTTTGCTGACGAGGATGCACCCTCCGGCAAACTGCAACGCTATTTTCGGGCAATGGAGTAATGAAAATCGCACGCACTTCAAAAAATGCGTGCGATTTTGCGTGCTAATTTGTCCACAATCGTCCACAATAACTACCTATTTTGCTATCTGACACCCCATAAAAAGTGCGTCTTGTGTATATTTTTGAGCATTTGCGACCTATTGTCGAGTCCTAGCAAGGCTTGCAGTTGCCAGTCGCCCTTGCCGTTGAGTTTAGAGTTGAAGCGGTCGTGAAGGTTGTTGGCGGTTACTTCGAGGTTGATGCCCACAGCGCGGCACACTTCGGCTTCGAGCTGCATACCCACGCGGAAGTTGTGAACAAGGCGGTTGTCTTCCCACTTCATGCTGAGGCTGTTATTGTCAATCTCAGTGGCTTTGCTCGTGATGTCGTTGAGGTCGGAGTTGTCCCAAGCGTAGCTAAGACCGGCACCACCAAGCAAGTAGGCATTGAGCACGTGGTGCTTGTTAGGTGCGAAAGCGTTGCAAAGGTTAAACATAAAGTCGATGTTAGAGGTAACAAACTTGTACTTATAAGTTTGGTCCACACTCTTCAGTCCGCCTTTCTCGTTGATGCCGCTCACATGGATGCGGGCGCCCACAACAGGGGTGAACATGCCGCCCACGCTCACTGCGCCAATAGGAGTGATGAGCTTGCTGGCGTCGTAGTTGGTAAAGGTGGTTTGGGCTCCGCCTTGAATGCCGATGAAGGCATAGGGGTAGCTCTTTTTCTCGCCCTCTGCCTGTGCAAAGGTGGCTTGTGTGGCTGTGGCTGCAAGCAGCACAGTGGCCAAGGCTGTCTTCAGGTTTATCATATTTTTATGTTTATATGGTTTTTCAAAGAACAAAGTTACATAATGTTTTTAATTGTTGTAAAAAATTAGTTTGCAAGTAGTTTAAAAAAGGCGAACAAATGAAGAGATTTTCTTGTGTTTTTACAATCTCCTTTCATTTGTTCGCCTTTTGGCGTTGTGTGGGGTGGAGCAGAGGCTGAGGCTTGTTACGGAAGTGTGTCGCTTCTTGTGCATTAGAGTGCTGGCTTAAAGAAACACCCTATTGCCATCACCCTTCAGTTTATGGCTTTAGGCTTGAGCCGGTGCCACTTGCTCTTTGCGAGGTTTGCGTCGTTCCTCAGTGTGCTTAATGTCGGTCATCGGGCCGTCGAATTGGGTGTGAACGTGCTCTTTCGACTGTCGGGCATAGCGGCTCACACTCAAAATCATGCCGATATAGGCGCAGTTGATGAGCGTGGAGGTGCCGCCTCGGCTAATGAGGGGAAGTGGCTGACCCGTAACGGGGAACAGTCCCACGGCCACCATCATATTAAGCATAGCTTGCGACACGAGCAACAATGTGAGCCCCATGATGAGGAATGGCGGGAAGTTGCGCTCACAACGGCTCGCTATGCGGCCCGCTCGGAAAAGGAGGATGATGTAGAGAAACACCACAATGCCAGCCCCCCAAAGTCCCATCTCTTCGATGATGACGGCGAAGATGAAGTCAGAGAAAGCCTGGCTCAAAAAGTCGCGTTGAATGGAGTTGCCCGGCATACGTCCCACGTAGTTGCAAGTGGCAATAGCGATGTTGGCGTGCGCCACTTGCGCCCCTTTGTCAATGTCGTAGGCCATCGGGTCGTTTTCGCTTTTGTCGTCGCCTGCAACGTGGTTCTCAATACGTTCTTTCCAAGTTTCGAAGCGGTGAAGGAAGGATACTTTGGGAGCAAACATTACACAAACAAATGCGAGCACTACGCCCAACACGGCCAATGCGCCAAAGAGCTTGCCTAACTGCACGAGGGGCACACGGCCCACAAACATCATCAACACCACCACACCAAAGAGCAAGGCGGCGGTGGAGAGGTTTTCGGTGACGATGAATGCGCAGAAAATAATCGTGATTGTTACTATCCACTTAAACGCCCGCTTGTTGGCTCCGTTTTCTTCCTGCATACGGCCAAGCAGCAGAGCGGTGGTAATAATCACCGTGCCTTTGGCCAATTCTGAGGGCTGAAACTGAATAGGGCCAATCTGAATCCAGCGTGCGGCATCGTTGGTCATACCCCCCGAAAGCAAGGTGATGGCAAGCAGCAGCAGCGTGATGGGAATGCCCAACACGGGAATGATTTTAAACATGCGGCACGGAATGCGGTGGATGAGAATGACCAAGAGCGTACCCACGCCGAGAAACACGGCCTGCTTTACGAGCGGATCCCAAAAGTGGCCCGACTTGTAAGAGAGCGTGCTTGCCGCGCTATACACCTCAACGAGCGAAATGATGCACAGAAAGAAGTAGACCACCCAAATCACGCGGTCGCCCATGAAGAGAGAGCCGATGCTGCTCTTCTCTTTCACGGTTTCGCTCGTCGGTGAGGCTGTGCCGGCATCTTCAGCAGGGCTGTCGGCGAGGGGCTGCTCCACGTTAGCCTCTTCCACAAGGTCCTCTGTGGGAGCAGTTATTTTTTTCTTTTTTCTGAATATCGACATAGTGTGTGATTTTTAAAAGATGGTTTTTTATAGCACCAATCTTAAGATGGTGATTTATGAAACCACCTTTTTCCTATTCCCAATTCTTCACCCAAGTCTTAAACTGTTCGCCGCGGTCTTCCATGTTTTTAAAAAGGTCGAAGCTGGCGCAACACGGACTGAGCAGCACGGTGTCGCCGGCTTGAGCCAGTTTCACAGCGTGCTCCATGCATTCGGGCAGCGAGTGAGTGTCGGCCGTGGGCAGTCCGAGCGCATCGAAAGCAGCGTGAAGTTTGCTGTTGTCAACGCCCATAAACACTAGCGCGCGGCATTTTTCTTTCACAAAGGGAATAATCTGTGTGTAGTCGTTGCCCTTATCTTTCCCTCCAAGAATCAGCACCACGGGCGTGGTCTGACTTTCAAGGGCACAATAGCAAGCGTCGACGTTAGTGGCTTTTGAGTCGTTCACGAAATGAATGCCGTGCACGGTGCCGGCCTTTTCAAGTCGGTGCTCCACCCCAGGAAAATCGCTCAAACCTTGGCGCACCACCTCGGGCGCTACACCAGCCGAAAGCGTGGCGATGGCGGCGGCGAGCGAGTTGCGTAGGTTGTGCTTGCCAGGCAATGAGAGTTCGCTAAGCGGCATTTCAAAGCACACGGGGGCCGTCACCACGAAAGTGTCGGCTGTGGCATAGCCCGCTGAGTCGGCTTGAGGCTCGTCGGTGAAACCGAGTTTCGCGCTAGTTGCTGCGTGACGGGGCAATTCGTGAGGCACGTGCTCATCCTCCTTCCAATACACAAAAGTGTCGTCGGCAGTTTGATTTTGCAGAATGCGCATTTTCGAGTTCACGTAGTTCTGCATCTCAAACTGGTAGCGGTCTAAGTGGTCGGGGGTGATGTTGAGCAACACGGCAATGTGAGCGCGGAAGTCATACATATTGTCGAGCTGGAACGAAGAAAGTTCTATCACGTAGGTGGCGTGCGGTTGTTCGGCCACTTGCAGCGCTAGGCTATGCCCAATGTTCCCAGCCAAGCCCACATCCATTCCCGCTTTCTGCAAAATGTGATAGATGAGCGAGGTGGTAGTGGTTTTCCCGTTGCTGCCCGTGATGCAAATCATTTGAGCGTCGGTGTAGCGACCGGCAAATTCTATCTCGCTGAGAATGGGCGTGCCTTGATTGATGAGTTGCGCCACCATGGGAGCGGTTTCGGGAATGCCCGGACTTTTTACCACTTCCGTTGCGTTGAGAATTTTCTCGGGGGTGTGATGCCCTTCTTCCCATTCAATGCCGTGTTTTTCGAGCTTTTCTTTGTAGCGTGGCTTGATGGCGCCCATGTCCGACACAAACACTTCATACCCTTCTTTCTGTGCTAACACAGCAGCTCCCACACCGCTCTCGGCGGCTCCTAACACTACTAATCGTTTCATCGTTTTTCTTCGTAAATCGTCTTTATTCTTTCGGTTGTTGCTCTTTATGCGGAACAACGTTTTTTTGATAATATTCTGCTTTACCTTATCTTCAACGTGATGATGGTGAGGGCGGCCAAAATGATGGTCGTAATCCAAAATCTCACGGTGATTTTCGACTCGTGCCATGCTCCTCTCGGCCATTTCATCAGGTATTTACACTCGGGGTCGAGCTGTGAGGGCAACACGCGGAAGTTGTCGTGAATGGGGGTGCGCTTAAAAATGCGTTGTTTCACACCTTTGCGCTTGCCTAGTTTAAACCACTCCACCTGTAAAATCACGCTGAGGCTCTCGAGCAAGAACACACCGCAAAGAATGGGAATGAGCAGTTCTTTGTGAATGATGATGGCCAACACGGCAATGATGCCGCCAATGGCTAGGGAGCCTGTGTCGCCCATAAACACCTGGGCTGGATAGGCGTTATACCAAAGAAAACCAATCAGAGCCCCCACTGTGGCGCAGGTGAAGATGACTAGCTCTTGCGACCCCGGCACATACATAATGTTGAGGTAAGAGGCAAACTCTATGTGGCTCGACACGTAGGCCAATATGCCTAGGGCGATGAAAATGATGGCCGAGTTGCCGGCCGCCATGCCGTCCATGCCATCGTTGAGGTTGGCTCCGTTCGACACGGCCGTAATCACGAAGATGGTCACTAGCACGAAGAGAATCCAACCCGCCTGTCGCTTATATTTTCCGCAGAAACTCATCAAGCTAGCATAGTCGAAGTTGTTTTCCTTCACAAAGGGAATGGTGGTTTTCGTGCTTTTCACCGGTTCGCTTTTATGCACAATTTGCGTCACTTGGCCGTGGCGTTGCATTTCAATGTTTTCGCGAATGGTGGCATCCGGACTGAGGTAGAGCGTTAAGCCCACCACGAGGCCCAACACCACTTGTCCCACAATTTTGTAGCGTCCGGCCAAGCCGTCTTTGTTGTGTCTGAAAATTTTGATGTAGTCGTCGAGAAAGCCCAGCAGCCCAAGCCAAAGCGTGGTCACAATCATGAGCAACAAGTAGATGTTGCGCAAGCGGCCCAAAAGCAAGCAGGGCACCAAAATGGCCACAATAATGATGATGCCGCCCATTGAAGGCACGTTGAGTTTCTTCACACCGAAGGGGTCGATTGAGGCATCGCGCTGCGTTTCGCTAATGTTGTGGCGCTTCATCCATTTAATGAAATATTCGCCAAACCAAGCCGAGATAATCAAGGCTAAAATCATAGCCAGCAGGGCGCGGAAGGAAATGTACGACCACATGCCCGAACCCGACACGCCAAACTGTTCGAGAAAGCGGAAAAGATAGTATAGCATTTGCTTGTTTTCTTGTTGGAATGAAACTTCCGTTGGCAAACTTTGTCTAAAAAGTTGCTCTTAGAAGCCCCCTCATTCCGTCTGTTTCGTTACTAAATCCGATTGTTACGTTAATCCATCAAGCCGAAAGCCTTTTTAATTTCTTCGTGGTCGTCGAAGTGGTGTTTCACTCCCTTCACGTCTTGGTAGGGTTCGTGCCCCTTACCAGCCACTAAGATTACGTCGCCGGGCTGAGCCATCATAGCGGCGGCACGAATGGCTTCGCGGCGGTCGCAAATGCTGATGGTTTTGGCGCGACCTTCGTTGTCGAGGCCGGCAAGCATGTCGTTAATAATGTCTTGTGGCTCTTCAAAACGCGGATTGTCGCTCGTGATGATCACGCGGTTAGAGCGCTTAGCGGCTTCTTGCGCCATGAGCGGACGTTTGCCTTTGTCGCGATTACCGCCGGCTCCACACACGGTGATTACTTGACCCTTGCCTTTTACGATTTCGTTGATGGCGGTGAGCACGTTCTCAAGCGCATCGGGCGTGTGGGCGTAGTCCACCACCGCACTGAAGCCCTTGGGCGAGCGAATGGCTTCGAAGCGTCCGTTCACGGGGTGCATGGTTGAAAGCACGCGCAGCGTGTCTTCGGGTTCCTTGCCCAACATGAGGGCTGCACCATAAACGGCCAGCAAGTTCGACACGTTGAAGCGGCCCACAAAGCGTACGCTCACCTCTCGGCCATCGATGTCGAGCAGCATGCCTTCAATGCTTTCTTCTAGGATTTTTCCTTTATAGTCGGCCGCGGTGCGGGTGGAGTAGGTGCGAATGGTGGCTTGCGTGTTCTGCACCATGACCATGCCGTTCTTGTCGTCGGCATTGGTAATGGCGAATGCGCCTTTAGGCAATGCGTCGAAGAAAGCCTTTTTGGCGTCGCGATAGTTTTCGAAGGTTTTATGATAGTCGAGGTGGTCGCGGGTGAGGTTGGTGAAAATGCCGCCCGCAAAGCGGAGTCCGCCAATGCGCTTTTGGTGAATGGCGTGCGAAGAGCATTCCATAAAGGCATATTCGCAACCCTCGGCGGCCATTTCGGCTAGTAGCTTATTGAGTGTGATGGGGTCGGGGGTGGTGTGGTCGGCTTCAATGGCGCGTCCGTCAATGAAGTTGCACACGGTGGAGCAAAGGCCGCACTTGTGGCCGAAGGCACGAAACATATTATAGAGCACTGTGGCAATGGTGGTTTTTCCGTTCGTGCCAGTCACGCCAACCAACTTGAGTTTCGTGGTTGGATCCCCATAAAATTGCGTCGCTACTTTGCCCACGGCGTCTTCCGTGTCGGCCACTTGTATGTAGGTCACGCCTTCTGCGGGCTCGGTGGGCAAAGGTTCGCTCATAAGGATGGCGGTGGCGCCTTGCTCAATGGCTTTGGGAATGTAGACGTGGCCGTCGGCCTGAGTGCCTTTCACGGCGATGAAGAGGTCGCCGGGCTTCACTTGTCGCGAGTCGATGTTTACGCCCGTTATTTCACGTTGCAGTTCGCCTAGGGCTTGTGCAATGGTTATTTTTTTCAGTACGTCAGCTAGCTTCATTTCTATGATTTGCTTTTATTTTTGTTGCTTTGGTTGTTGCTTTTTGCCGTTTGGCCTTGCTTATTATTGGCCGCTTTTTGCGGACTTGCTTTTTTGCTTGAAGCGGAAGCAGAGCCACTCGAGCCAGATGATTTGTTTCCTGAAGTGGAAGATTTATTGCTTGAAGAGGCCGCTTTATTGCTAGAACCCGCAGCTTTGCTTTTTGAGGCGGAAGAATTTCCGCTCGAAGTGGCATTTTTGCTTCCCGAAGCGGAAGAATGGCTGCTTGAAGCGGATGCGCTCGTTTTGTTGCCTTTCTTCTCATCTTTATCTTTGCCGCCCGATTTTTTGTCGGAGTTCGACTTTTGCTTCGGTTCGGTGGCGGGTTGCTTCGCCTCTGGTTGCTTTTTCTTTTCCTCTTGTTTCTTTTTCTTTTCTTCTTGCTCTTTTTTCTTTTGTTCGTCGAGTTTCTTCTGGTCGTCTTTCTGCTTTTGCTGATATTGCTTTTCGGCAGCGGCGGTGGGCGTTAGCTCTGAGTCTTCGGGCTCGTTGGCAGTTGTGGGGGCGGCTTCGTTGGAAGCATTGTCGCTAGTGCTGTCGCGCTCAGCAACGGGAATGTCTTTCGGGTCGCCCAAAATCAGTTCAATCGCATCGCCCTTTTTAAATTGATGGCCAGGCTCAAGGTTTTGTTGCGTCACACGCCCCAGGCCTTTCACCTTCACTTTTAGTCCTAGTTTTTCTAGGCGGAAAAGAGCATCGCGCAGGCCATAGCCTCGCACGTCGGGCACCACGTTTTGCTCGGTGTCGGCATTAACGTTGATGGTTAGGTTCTTGCCTGTGGTCACGCAGCAGCCCCAAGTGAGGGGTGAGTCGTCGGTCGATAGGCTCGACTGATATTTAATGTCGAGTTGGTCGAGCACGATTTGCGCTGCCACCATATTTCCTGCGCAGAGGGTGGGTTGCAAGCTGTGTGTGGTGTCGCGCACGCTGCTGTAGTCGGTCGATCGGCGCTGTGCCATCACGGTTTCGGCCACGCGCTTAAACACGGGGGCGCACATGCCACCACCCGAGGCGGGCGCTCCTTTTTGTATGCAGACAATGCAAGAATAGAGCGGCTTTTCTGAGGGGAAGTAGCCGGCAAACGACACGAGATATTGCGAGGCAAAACCGTTTTTCGTCCAAATTTGCGCCGTGCCCGTCTTGCCCGACACGTGGAAGTATTTTGAACCGGCCTTCTTGCCTAGTCCCAAACTTACCACGCTCTCTAGACACTCTTGAATGTTTTTTACCGCTTCGGCCTTGGCCATGTGTTCGCGCAACACCACCACGGGAAATTCCTTCACCACCTCGCCGTTGTGCATAATGGCTTTCACTAGGCGCGGGCGCAAGAGTTTTCCGTTGTTGGCAATGCCGTTATAGAAGTTTACGGTCGATATGGGCGGAATTTGCGTTTCATAGCCAATGCTCATCCAAGGTAGGGCCGTTTTCGACCAGTTAGAGAGGTCGGCGTTCGGCAAGCGAATTTTGGGTTTGGCATAGCCGGGAATGGGAATTTTCAAGTCTTCGGCCACCCCAATGCGGTAAATGCCCTCCACAAACTTGCGAGGGTTGCTATGGTAGGCGCGGTCGATGAGCGTGCTCACACCCACGTTGAGCGATTTCTGCAAAATTTGGGGCACGGTCACCACGCCGCTACCGCCCGAGCGCCAGTTGGCGTCGCGCATCTTTCGGCCATACATTTCTTTAATGCCGTTGCCCACATCAACCACGTCGGTCATGTGAATGTAGCCGTCGTCCATGCCCACAAGAAACGACATGGGCTTAAACACCGAGCCCGGCTCGTAAAGGTTCTTTACCGCGTCGGCGTTGATTTCTTGAAACGAACCGTCGGCCATGCGCCTTAGGCTAGTCATGGCTTTGATGTCGCCCGTGGCCACTTCCATTAAAATGCACACGCCCGAGTTTACGTTGCCGTCGGTGGCGTTGAGGTCGTTGAGTTTGTCGGCCAAGGCTTTTTCGCAGATGTCTTGCATACCCACGTTCAAGGTGGTGAGAATGTCGCATCCGTTCACTGCCTCTTTGTCCACAATCGAGAGGTAGCGGTTGAGCACCTTTTGTCGGTGGGCAAGGCCGGGCTCGCCTTTCAGTTCCTTATTAAATTTCAGTTCAAGGCCCGTGCGTGGCTCGCCGCTCGTTTTAAAGAGGTCGCCAATGGTGCGTGTGGCCAATTTTCCGTAGGGATTTTTGCGCGTTTTAAACTCTTCAGTATGCAGTCCGCCCCTGTTGGCCGAAAGACAAAAAATGGGCAGTTGCTTCACCTGCCGATAGGTGATGTAGGTGATGCGCTTGTTGTAGAGGGGCCAGTGGTGACTGTGCTTTTCACGCCCCAACTCCATGTTTTTGCGAAATTCCACGGGGTCGATGTCGGGCAGAATGCGGTGCATGCCTTGGCAAATAGAGTCCATCTTGTCGTTGAGCAAACTGTCGCGCAGGTGTTGCTCTTTATTGCGTCGGCGCTCGTCTTTCTCCCACGACATAAAATCCATATAGAGCTTATATTCGGGCAGCGAGGCGGCCAAAATTTCGCCCCCGTCGGCCAAGATATTGCCACGGGTGGCGGGTATGGTGTCGTTTTCCTTCGTGAAACGTTCGTTCACGGCCTGCCAAAAGTCGCGCTCCACGGTCATGATGTAGGCTGCTCTGCCTACGATGGCAATGCCTAAAATCACGAGTAATGAGGCCACAAAGGCATATCGCTTGCTTACGGGTTTGACAGGAAAATTCATTTGATGGGGTTGTCTATATTATATAAGGTATGGGGTTCGGGCTGGGGTGAAGGGCCTACTCTTCAACGGTGAGGTTGAAGGGGGGCGTGTTCGAGGTTTGAATAGTGGTGTCGGTGAGCGACTCTTCGATGTTGCTGCGTCGCATTTTCTCTTTCAGCTCGCTCGAGCGGGTAAGGGCTTTATAGCGACTGTCGAGCAGGGTGTCGGTGAGCAGTTTGGTTTGAATCATTTGCTGCTGACAAGAGTAGCGGTTGCTGACGTAGACGATGAGCATGGCCACCACCATCACGATATACCAGAATTGCTTGCGAAACCAATGGCCGCCCAAAATGTCGCCACCGAGAATGCTCGACAGCGTGAGCTTGGTGTGCTCTTCGCTGGTCGACGGCGTGGGGTTGTCTTCGTCGGCAGTGAGGTCGCGAAGGGCTCTGAGGGCGCGTTGTTTCTCAGACTCTTTCGCTTCTTTCTTGCTCTTTTTTTTCTCTTCTTGAGAAGCGTTGAGCTCTTCGTCGGGGTTGAGGTTAGGGTCGTTCTTGCTCACGGTGAATGCTTACTTAGGTTTTAGTGAATGCGTTTTCGCTCGTTTCCTTAGCGAATAGGCTTACAGAGCGAATGAAGTAAGGGGTAATTTTAAGCCTCGAGGTCAATCTTCTCTGCGATGCGGAGCTTGGCCGATCGACTTCGGGGGTTCTCTTCTTGCTCCTTCTCTGAGGGAATAATCACTTTGTTGTTGATGGCTCGCCACGGGGTGAGGCGTCGGCCGTAGAAGTCTTGCTCCACTTTGCCGTCGAAGCGCCCTGAGCGGATGAAGTTTTTCACCATGCGGTCTTCTAGCGAATGGTAGGTCAACACGCTGAGCCTTCCACCAGGGCGAAGCACTTGCAAGGCGGCTTCGAGCATTTCGTGCAGAGCGTCCATCTCGTGATTTACCTCAATGCGAAGGGCTTGAAACACGCGAGCCAAATCTTTCTTCTCGCGTTCGCGGGGCATGAGTGGCTTCACCACGTTGAGCAGGTCGTTGATGGTGTTGATTTCGCTTTGTTGGCGGGCTTTCACAATGGCTGCAGCCAAGCGCCGACTGTTTTTCATTTCGCCGTAGAGGTAAAACAGATTGGCCAACTGCTCCTCGGCATATTTATTCACCACATAGGCTGCGTTCATACCGGCTCGCTCATTCATACGCATATCGAGCGGAGCGTCGAAGCGGAACGAAAAGCCTCGCTCTTCGGCATCGAAGTGGTGACTCGACACGCCGAGGTCGGCCAAAATGCCGTCCACGTGTTCCACTCCGTAATAACGCATCCAGTTTTTCAGGTAGCGAAAGTTGCTGCGCACGAAGGTGAACCGCTCATCGCCTTCAGGAATGTTTTGTTCGGCATCGGCGTCTTGGTCGAAGCTATAAAGGTGGGCGTCGCTGCTCATCCGCTTCAGAATTTCGCGACTGTGTCCGCCTCCGCCAAAGGTAACATCTACGTAGATGCCTCCGGGCTGAATGTGGAGTCCGTCAACGGTTTCGTGTAGCAGTACGGGTATGTGGTACATAGGGTGTGGTCGTGTCGAATGGATGGAAAGTCTGTTTCGTTGATTATCACGCTTAAAGAATGCCGTGGCGCAAGGCCGCATTTCGGGCATTGGCTAAGAGTTTTCAAAAGTACGGAATTCCCTTCACTTTTCCCTCTTTTTTCCTAAAAAATTGTAGAAAAAGTTTTTTGCCTTTGCTTTCTTTGTTTTTCGTTGGGGTTAAAAAGGAGTGGGTGACATGGGGTATGAG
>CAVKKI010000003.1:0-37715 GCA_963656725.1 Oribacterium sp.
ATCTTCATCCGTGCTTGCCCCGACGCGGGACGCGTCGCCCCCCAAGTGCTTGCGCGGCTATTTGCCCACCACTTGCACCATTTCCTTAAATCTAGCACTTTCTAACAACGCCCTATTGAAGTTTTTTAACGCTTCTAGCTTCTAGCGTAGCTTCTTGCCCCGACGCGGGACGCGTTGCCCCCCCAAGTGCTTGCGTTGCTACTTAACAATGCCAAGTTGCGCCTTTTTAGCGCTTCTTATAAGAAAAATAAGCCTCATTCTTAATTTGTAAAAGATTGGATTATAATTATTTATCGGGGGGGAATTTTGCAACAAACGAAGGTGGTTTGTTGTTGCATAATAAACTATCCTAGTTTTTAGTATTAAATTGTGTAACCAATCAAAAAAAATGAATGTGCTATGAGAAATAGATTACGTTACGACTGCAGATTCTTGCTATTAATAGCAATGTTTCTTTGTGCTTTTCCTCTGATGGCTAGTGATAGTGCTGAGGTTGATACCATTGTGGGTGATTTGAAATATCGTTTCGAATATAATTCCACAGTTGGTGATACTGTAGCTTTGTGTTGTGGGGTTGGTGGCAAGGAAGTGAAAGATCTTGTTATTCCTGCTGAAATTCAAGATAATAATTGAACTTATAAAGTTGTTATTAAAGACAATGCTTTCTATGAGGTTATTAATTATGAACAGCTCACTTCGGTTGTTATTTCAGAGGGCATAACTGAAATTCCAAACAATTGTTTTAGAGAATGCCTTGTGCTCAAATCTGTTACTATACCTTCTAGCGTAAAAAAGATAGGATAACTCGCATTTGGCTTTTGCTATAGCCTCAATTCTGTCACTTTGCCAGATAGTCTTGAAGTACTAGAAGAAGGTGCATTTAATTCTTGTAAGAGTCTTGATTCAATTACCATTCCTGAGAAGATAACGGAATTGGCTCCCTTTTTATTTGGTGCCTGTTATAGTTTGAAAGAAGTTAGTTACGGAAGGATAACAAGTTTTGGTGAGGCTTGTTTGGGTGGCTGTCCAATTGAAGGAGAGTTGGACATACCTGAATATGTAACCCATATTGGGCGCTTGGCCTTTGCTCAAACTAATATTCGAAACTTAAGGTTTCGAAAGATCCCAGAATCGATAGGAGAGGAAGCCTTTTCTGGCTGCAAAAACTTATGGTCTGTTACTGCTGATAGCGGCTCCTTTCACTCGCTACCAAAGGGTATATTTAAAGATTGTAGTAATTTGTATAGAATCGTTCCTAGCATATATGGTTCTATACCGGATTATGCTTTTGAGAATTGCAAGACTTTGGGGAGTTTGCCATTTTATTTAAAATGCTATGATGTTACATCAATAGGTCGTCGTGCGTTTTATGGTTGTTCAACAGAATTTTATTGTCGTTATGATATTGACTTCGAAAACGTAACAAGCATCGGTGAAGAAGCTTTTGCTGGATGTAAAGTTGGTTTTTGGAGTTCCTTGGAATTAGTGAATGAGAATATAGAAATAGGTAATGGCGTATTTTCAAATGCTGATATTTCATCGTGTCGATTTAAAAGAAAAAAGCCGAATTTTGCTAGTAACGAAACATTTCCTGCTGGAACTACTATTTATGTTCCGCTAGGTTGCAAAGATGCTTATAGCGAGCAATTGCCTTATTGCCATATAGAGGAAGAGGAAGATTCGGATGCCCAAATTGTGTATGATTTCGAGTCTTGGAATAAGCCCGATTATAAGCCTTTGCTTAGTTATAATTCCACACAAAGCAACTGCTTCACAGATGCGTCACAAATCAGAGCGAATGTTGGATGCAGCGATGGCGTATTAGACAATTTGCTCAATATTTCCGGTAATATCGTTACAGATAAGGAAACTTTGAATGAAAATCAAACCTATCATTGTTTGCAACTCGATGCAAAGAAGGGACACAAGGTTTATGAAATCGAATTCGCTACGAATAGTGAATACATGGATACAGCTCCTACGAAAGTGCATAAGTTTATGACAAACACTCCCGAAGATGAGAGCAGTTGGATTGATTGTGGCACGGATACACTCGTTTATAGAATGGGTTACTACTATCAGACTGCTACGACCAATGTGAAGCATTACGACAAAATGCGCTATATCCGTTTACAGGTGGAAGCTACAAAAGAGAATTTGAAAGAGAACGGAAATCTCTATTTCTCGCTTACACGATTGCAAGTTTTTCCTGTAGAGAATGCTCGTGGCGTTAAATGGGATGATGGATTGTATAAGGGCCTTTCTAATGTGTCTTCGGGTTACAATCAAGATTTTTTGAGCGGTAATAGCTACATTGACAATGAAGATAATAATTATGGATCCATCTATTCTTCTGACACTACGATTAATTATCGCACCTATTTTGAATGTGACACCAAGCCCATTAAGAATTTGGTGATTATGTATTCTAGGTATCCAAAAAAGGCTGATGACAATACCTTTTTTTATAATCCCGAAAAGTTCATATTGCTGAGTGATAATTATAATTGGCATTCTTTTGATTCAGCTCTTTCTGAAGGTAGTGAACAACCGCAAGTATATTCAATTTCTTTTGGTGGCTCTGTCTCTCATTTGAATTTAGCAGAGTGTGGAGACTACCGTCACAGATTAGAAAATGCCAACAAACATATAATGCCCCTCATAGCAATGTGATAAAATTTGAACTTTGCGATTCGCTGATGTTTCTTCCTCAGTCGCAGCAAGGGGGCGACCAATTGTCGGGCAAGAAAGAATATGCCGACGAGGCTGGATGGAATTGCAGTGGATGGGAAGCCACAGAGGAAGAAGCACTCTAGAAGACGTTTATTAACGTCATAAACTAATACATAAGCCGCAGTCTCTATTCCTTCGAAAAAGGAGTGTAGAGACTGCGGTTTTATTAGGTATGGTTCTTTCTTTTAGCCCGCCCTTAAATGAAAGAACGGTTATTTTCTTAGCAAGATGAGGTCCTGATTGTTTCGCACGTAACTATTCGTATTTATTCGTTCACCACGAGTTTATCACCTTCGAGCGACACTTTTTTGGCGAAAGAGGTGGATTTGCCATTGTGAACGGCTGACACGTCAATGCCTCGGCGAATAAGTTCGTCGATGAGGGCTGCGTTGTGATAGGCACGGGTGGATGTCCATCCCCGTTTGCCTACTTGGGAGTTGAATGAGTCAATGAGTGAAGAGAGAGGACTTGCTGCAAAACTTTCAGCGAACTGATTGTATAAGGTGTTGTCCATAATGGCTTATATTTTGGGAAAAATGCGGTGAGTGTTGACCATTAGCGTTTCTTCTACTTGTTCTGTGTGCACGTCGTAAACCTCAGCAAGTTTGTTGATGACGAAGGGCAGATAGCTCGGCTCGTTGCGTTCGCCCCGATGAGGAGTGGGAGTAAGATAAGGCGCATCCGTCTCTATCACAATGCGGTTTAGAGGCACAACACTGTGGAGCACAGCGGGCAGTTTCGATTTTTTGAATGTCAACACACCGCCAATGCCCAGCACGAAGTGGGGGAACGTGGTGAGCAGTTCTTCGGCCTCTTCAGCCGTGCCGCCAAAGCAGTGAAACACGCCAGTGAGCGATTGAGCGTAGGGATGGAGTGTTTCCACTAAATCGCGATGCGCAGCACGGGAGTGTATCATGAGTGGTAGCTCATATTTCTCTGCCCAACGTGCTTGGTGCGCAAAGGTGGCTATCTGTTCCTCTCGGCGAGAGCTGTCCCAATAAAGGTCGATGCCCACTTCGCCCACGGCCACGTAGGGATTGCCTGGTGTGGCAAGCATTTGCTCCATGCGGTTGAGCAGCGGCCAAGGGTCGGCAGGGAGTTCGGTGGGATGAAGGCCCATCATGGGGTGGCAGAGTTGAGGATATTTCTCGCACAGTTGCAGCATGGGGGCAATGGATGCTTCGTCGATGTTGGGCAGCAATAGTCGTTCGGCTCCCGCATCAATGGCACGGGCTACCACCTCTTTTCGGTCGGCTGCAAATTCTTCGGTATAAATGTGGGTGTGGGTGTCGATAAATTTCATAGGTAGCTAATAATGGAAATAGAAAGAGAATATAGCGCGGTTTTCGCTATACTCCTTTTCTCAATCATTTCAGTTCTGTTTTAAAAGACGTGAGAGAGAGTTTGTGACAGAGCGTTGAGAATTTGCTTGAATGGGCAACCTAATCACCGTACATCGACCGATGGACGATTGTACACCGACCGTTGTACGACTGTACACCGACCGTTGTACGGCCGTACACCGACCGATGTACGATGATCAAAAAAACGGTTCAGAATTTTGCTCAATGGGGTTCGTCGCTTTTCTTGACAGAGTGTGATAGCATTACGGCTCTTCCATTTAATGGGAGTTTCTAAAAATCCCCCCCCCTTAAATGAAAGAGCCGTATCTCTCAATAGGTGTTATTTCTTGCGTCCGAGCAATGATTGGGCATATTCCCACAAGCCTTGCCATTTCTCTTTCGGTAAGGAAAGTTTTTGCAGTTCGGCTTCGGCTTGAGAATAGAAGCGGTCGATGGCAGACAGTGTGAGTTGGGCAATGCCCAGTTGGTTGTAGATGGCTGTCACGCTCTTCACTTTCTCTTCATCGGTTATGGTGGTGGAATGGAGTGCTTCGTTGAGCGCTTTTTGGGTGTCGTTGTCGGCACGTTGGAAGGCGTTAATGAGCAAGAAGGTTTTCTTTCCACAAAGAATGTCGCCGCCTATTTTCTTGCCAAACACGGCGGGGTCGCCATACACGTCGAGGTAGTCGTCTTGCAACTGAAAGGCTAGTCCGATTTTCTCGGCAAAAGCGTAGAGCACGTCGGCGTCGGCCTTTGGCGCATCGGCCAACAAAGCGCCCATTTGGGTGGCGCAAGCTAAAAGCACGGAGGTCTTGAGACGAATCATTTCCAAATATTCCGCCTCGGTCACGTCGTTGCGTTGCTCGAAGTTGACGTCGTATTGCTGCCCTTCGCAAATTTCGCGCGCCGAGCGAGCAAAGAGGCTCAACACCTCAGTAGAGTTGGCGCCCGAAGCCTGCATGATGTGCTCGAAGGCCATGATGAGCATGGTGTCGCCCGAGAGCACCGCGGTGTTGTCGTTCCATTTTTTATGAACGGTGAGGCGGCCGCGTCGCATGTCGGCTCGGTCCATCAAGTCGTCGTGTAGCAGGGTGTGATTGTGGTAGGTTTCAATGCCCACGGCAGCGGGCAGCGCTTTCTCCACATCGTCTTTGTATAAGGCATAAGCCATGAGCAGCAAGGTGGGGCGCAAACGTTTGCCCCCCGCTTGAAGCACATAAGAAATGGGTTCGTAAAGACCTTCGGGCTTTTCGGGATAGTGAACCGACTGCAGTGCGCTTTCTATCAGTGGCAACCACGAAGTGCGCTTGGCAAACTCTGTGAGTAGCCATTGCTTTTGTTGGGGAATGGTGAGGTGAGAATTGTTGAGCAACAAGGCGTCGGGAGCTTGGCGCAGAGGAGCCACTTCGCGATGCGAGTCGATGTAGTCGCGTTCTTGCACATTCTTTAAGATGTCGGCATAATCCACTTGCTGGCCCTTCGCGGTGAGTTCGTCATAGCGGCGTTGGGCGCGCACTTCGGCCGAGGCGGTGACGAATATTTTGAGTTCGGCATCGGGGAACACCACGGTGCCGATGTCGCGGCCATCCATCACAATGCCCTTCTCTTTCCCCATGCGTTGTTGTTGCGTGGTCATGGCCGAGCGCACGAAGGGTAGAGCGGCAATTACGCTGACGTGTGAACTCACCTCTAGTCCGCGAATGTCTTTTTCCACACATTCGCCATTGAGGTGCACTAGGGGCAGACCGGTTTCGTGGTCGAGCTGAAAGTTCACTTCCACTTGAGGCATCATCTGCTCCAATCGTTCGGCTTGCACCGACCCGTCGGCGTTAAACAACTCGTGGCGCAGGGCGAAAAGCGTAACGGCTCGATACATGGCGCCCGTGTCAACATAAATATAGCCCACTTGTCGGGCCAGGGCTTTGGCCATAGTGCTTTTGCCACACGAGGAGTGGCCATCAATTGCTACTACTATCTTTTTCATTTCTTATTTCTAGATGGAATTTCTGAGAGCCATTCCATCGTAGCTTTCTATCTTTTAGACGAATTAAAATCTGTATCCCGCATTCACCATCAGCGAGTTGCTAGCTTGGTGATATTTGGCGTACGACAGGCCGAAGCGGAAGCGCTTCACATTCACTCCGCCACCAGCGGTTAGTCCGGCAAGGTGCGACGAGCCAGCCGCCTTCAGCTCGTAGGCACGGCGGAAGTTGTAGCCCACGCTGAGGTAGAGGTAGTCGGTGGGCAGAATGTCTAACCCCACCGCAAAGTGATTGAGGGCTATTTTTGAGAAACTCACTTTGCTGCTTTTGTTCTCATCCTTCTCTTCGGGCAGCACGTAGTAGCTCGACTTCCAACGCGTCAAGTCGGTCATGGTGACGTGGAAGCGCACGGGCAAGTGTGCCATGCCTTTGCTGAAGCCTAGCGCCAGGTTGAAGGGCAGATGGGTGCGTATGCCGTTGTCGTAGGCTTTCACTTGTGTGCCCACATTCTGCAATGAGGCCGAGATGGAAAGGTCGTTTTCCTCGTCGTAGTAGTTCAACCCCACGTCCACTAAGAGCGCCATTGCGGTGTAGTCGGCCAAGTTCGACACGAGGTATTTGGCATTGGCGCCACCCGTCCAACGGTCGGACAAGAGGTAGCTGTAGCCCACGCCTAGCACGAAGTCTTTTGCGCTGAACGTGCCCAGTGTGTTGCCGTTTTCATCGGTTTCATCCATTTTGCCATAGTTCATTAAGTTGGCTCCCACGGCCAAGGTGTGTCGTTCGCCAAAGGCTTTCACAAAGTGCGCCCCCATCCATGTGGTGCTGGCGGCATAGGTCATGAAGCTTAAGGCCAGTGAGCGGTCGCTCACGTTGGCGTAGAGTGCGGGGTTGGCCCATCCTAGGGTGGCGTCGTCGTCCACGATCGACACGTTTTGTCCACCAAGGGCTGCGGCATGCGAGGAGGTGGGCAACTTCAGCGTGTTGAATGAGGAAGAACTCTCTTGCGCCAAAGCAGCCAACGGACATAGGCTGAGGACGAGCCCCATCCATAGCTTGTTGATGTTCATTACGGACATTTTCATTTGGTGTCCAAAGTTACGAACAAAATGCTTGGTAAACCGCCAATTGGCCTACAAAATTCACTTCTCACGCCCTTTTTCGGTAAAAAGCAAAACCACCTCTTGTTGTTAGTTAAACAAAATGACTATATTTGCAATAGATAGTTTTGGGAAATTCTCTTTTCTGCTTGCCCTCTTAAACCTAAAAATAACTATTCATTTTTCACTCCTAAATTCATCTCTATGTCCACAAATTCCAAACCTTCCGTAGCTCTTGTGCTTTCAAGCGGTGGCGCCCGCGGTTATGCCCACATTGGGGCCATTCAGGCTCTGACGGAACGAGGTTATCGCATAGCCTCGGTGGCGGGCACGTCGATGGGGGCGCTCATTGGTGGACTTTACTGCATGGGGAAGTTGAATGAGGTGACTGAATGGTTCTATACGTTGACTAGGCAAGACGTGCTTCATCTCGTTGATTTGAGTGTGGGAAAAAATTACGTGGTGAAGGGTGATAAGGTGATGAAGAAACTGAAGCAAATGGTGCCCGACGTGAAGATTGAGGACCTTGCCATCCCCTTCCGCGCCATTGCAGCCGACATTGTCACGCAGCGCGAGGTGGTGTTCTCCAAGGGCAGTGCCTATCGCGCCATTCGCTCGTCTATTGCCATGCCTTCTATTTTCAAGCCCATTCAAGTGGCGCATCATATTTTGGTGGATGGTGGGGTGGTTAATCCGTTGCCATTGAATCGCGCCGTGCGCACGCCGGGCGATTTGCTCGTGTCGATTAATGTGAGCGCTCCGGCCAGCTTGGAGATTGAAGAGGCGCGTCAGCAGTTGCGCAAAAAAGAGCGCGAAGAGAGTCGTTGGCTCTCTATGCAGCGGCTCATGCAAAGCCTCACACCCAACAGCGTGGCTAGCAATTACATGACGCTTATTTCCTCTGTCATCGACCTTCAAATTCAGCGCAACACCATTCTTTCGCAAAAGGTTACGCCTCCCGACATCGCCGTCAACATTCCCATGAACCGCTTCGGGGTGTTTGAGTTCGACCACGCGCAGCGCATTGCTCAAATTGGCTATAAGGAAACGCTGAAACAAATTGAACTTTTTGAGAAGAAGCAACCATCTTCTCTCTAATCAAAATAAAGGGTGGTTCTATAAATTACCACCTTTAAAATTACAAATTCAACTCTTTGACGTTTTGTCATCTTTCGGCGCTCTTTCTCGCCCATTTTGCTTGTTCACTCAGTCACATAGCCCGCTATGCTCCTTCGTTCACAAACAAAATGGACGAAAAATAGCACCAAAATCTGACAAAGCTAATTTATAGAACCACCCTAAAAAACATCGGCGGAAATCATTCTACATTCTTAGAGAATGTGTTGAATGTTTTCCGCCGATGGCTTTATGTGTTTAAATGTGCTCTGTGGCTCCTATTAAATTGCGTCATATGAGTAATGACTGCTTCCGTCTTTTTCTTTTTGGAAGTGATATTCCAATCTAGATTCGGGGAAGTAAGTGCTAAATTCTTTTCCTTTTACTTCAAAATCGAGTAAATTCCAAGGTGTGAACACATCATGATGATAGGTAAGCTTTTGTGAGCCTGTCACCATGTAAAATTTCACGTCAAGCTTTTTCTTGAGATTGTAGGTTGTTTCGTCTTCGTAGGCAGGGAAAGGATTTTTCGCTGTGGTGCGGATGTAGGCATCGAACTTCAAATCGGCATTGGTGAAGGGAAGGTTTTCTCTTACCACCTTAATTGTGTCGACCGAGGTGATGGGGGTTACAATGCTGTCTTCTTCGTTGATGTAGTAAACGAGTTTTACGTCGGCATACTTCAAAAGGTCTTCACCCACATAGGCTTCCATATCAATGGTAGCGGTGCTTTCGGGCTCTGGCTCAGGGGTGGGAGTGGGAATGTTGTCGTCTTCCGAGCTACATGCGGTGAACGTGAGTGCAGACACTAGGGCTGCGAAAAGAAAAATTATTTTCTTCATAGTAGGGATTTTGTTGTTGTGTTTATTAATATTGTTTTGTTTTCTTTCGTTACTTCTTAATCCACTACACAAAACCTCCGGCAAAATAGCAACGAGCAATGTAGTAGGAGGGTTCGTAGTAGGCAGAACAATTGTAGTTGTCAATGGTTTCGCAAATGGGGTGATTATAGACGCGGATAATGCCCTCGGCATAATCTTCTTGGTCGAGCCTGGTTTGCAGAATGAGCCGTGTGTACACCTTTCCCATGTCGTTGGCAGTGGGAATGTTGGGGCAGTATTCGGGATTGACCGAGGTGACGTCGAATTGGCCCGACTCTAGTTGAAACTCATCAACCCAATCGGCCACCACTTGTTGTGGATTTTCGCAATGAAGCACACTAGCCAGCGATAGCATGTGTGCCAACTTGTTGTGTCCCATCTTGTTGACCACATATTTGTTGGGTTGCTTGAGGTGACGGGCAGTGCGCTCAATCATGCTACAAACGAAGAATAAATCATCTTCAGATATGGTTTCATCGGGAAAATAAATATTCTTCATAGGGCTTATAGGGAATAACTATTGATGAAAGTTACGCAATCAAGTGCTCTCTGTGTGCAGAACACAATTTGATGCGTGGGGTGTTTGAATTTTACAAGCGCCCAAAACGCTTCACGGCTGATTTTCCCCGCAACAAGGTCTTCCACATAGTTCCATATTTGGTCGTCGGCCATGGGCCCTTCCACTATATCATAGTTATGCGGCTTCCCTCTGCGGCAATCCACCACAAAGTCGAGCCATTCTTCTGTCATTTCTTTAAACACCTTATCTCTGCACTCCTCATGGCTCGACAATTCGTAGACATTCACATAGTGTGCACCTTTTTTCGTTAGAGCCCATTTACGAGCTTGTGTTTCGAAATTGGTGCAGTAAAAACCATAGCCGAAATCCTTTTCATATCCTCGAATTTTAAGGTCGGGGTGTTCCACTATGACGTTGCTGCCATGATATATCTTTTGTTGTGCCATAGGGCTAGGGTTTAGAAGTTCGCAATGGTGTAAAGATAGAGTACGGCGGCTGGGATGGCAAGCAGAGCTGAGTCGAAACGGTCGAGCATGCCGCCATGGCCGGGCAAGATGTTGCCGCTGTCTTTAATGCTAAGTTGCCGCTTGAAGAGGCTCTCTACGAGGTCGCCCCACGTGCCAAACACGCACACTGTGAGGGCGAAGCCGAGCCATTGTGCCAGGGTGAGACGCCCCGGAGCGAAATGCCAAAGTAGCACACCCACGAGCAAGCATAATACCCCGCCACCAATGCTTCCCACCCACGACTTCTTGGGCGATATACGCTCAAATAATTTGGCGGGGAAGCGTTTGTGCAACAACGAACCGCAGCAATAGGCTCCAGTGTCGCTCGTCCAGAGGAAGAGGAACACGCTGAGCGGATAGATAGGCTCAAAGGAAGTTTGGTTCGTCATCGGGTCGTATTGAAACGCCAGCACGTTAAGCAAACTGAAAGCCAATGCCACGTAGATTTGCGAGGCAAAGGCAAAGCCCCAATTCTTTAGCGGATTGGGTTTCTGTAAATAGAGTTCGCTTACCAACAGGTAGATGATCGACACGAGGTAGGGAATGAAGGCGCGTGAATGCACAAAGTCGCCGCAGAAACCTGCAAACGACAAGAAGAGATAGACGGCGGCCACGGTGTTGATGAGTTTGTTGACCGAGGCGCCGGCATGGCGATTCACGTTATTTGAAAATTCCCAAACCGTTAGTCCGGTGACAATAGCAAAAAGCACTACGAAACTTAACGGCGAGAAAAGCGTGCCGCCCACTAACACGGCCACGAAGGCCACGCCAGTGAGCGTACGTGCAATGAGATTATTCATTGTTCGAAGGGGATGAAGGTTCTTGAGTAGAGTTGGGTTGAGGGGCGGGGGGAGGCGTAACGGGTTGTGCATTGGCCTCTACGCTTTCGTTTGTGTTGGGGGTAGAGGACTTGTCTGCGGCTTCGTCATCAGCGGCTGTTTTCTTTTCAGCCTCTAATTGCTGGGCGCGCTCGTCGGCCATTTTCAGAGCCTCTTCTTCCATCAGCACGTCGGCACGGCTTTTCCAGGGACGCGGACCAAAAATCTTCTCCACGTCCTCGGTCATAATCACCTCGCGCTCCACGAGCAAGTCGGCCAAAGCGTTGTGCTTTGCTGCGTTTTCGGTGAGCAATTTCTTTGCGCGTTCATACTGTTCGTTGATGAGGCGTTGCACCTCTGAGTCGATGAGTTCGGCCGTGCGTTCAGAATAGGGCTTGGTGAAATTATATTCTCCTTGAGCGTTGTAGTAGCACACGTTAGAGAGTTTGTCGCTCATGCCCAAGTAGGCCACCATGCCATAGATGCGTTTCGTTACGCGCTCCAAGTCGTTGAGCGCTCCGCTCGAAATGTGACCCACGAAGAGTTCTTCGGCAGCACGTCCGCCTAGGAGCGAGCAAATTTCGTCGAACATTTGTTCGCGTGTGGTGATGGAGCGCTCTTCGGGCAAGTACCAAGCAGCGCCAAGGGCTTGTCCGCGAGGCACGATGGTCACCTTCACCAAGGGGTTAGCATATTGCAGCAACCACGACACTGAGGCGTGTCCGGCTTCGTGTATGGCAATGGAGCGTTTTTCTTCTTCGGTCATCACCTTTGAGGTCTTCTCCAATCCACCGATGATGCGGTCCACCGCATCGAGGAAATCTTGCTTGCCCACCTCTTTGCGGTCGTGACGAGCGGCAATCAAGGCCGCTTCGTTACACACGTTGGCAATGTCGGCTCCCGAAAAACCTGGAGTTTGGCGCGCCAACATTTCCACGTCAACGCTGTTGTCGAGTTTCAGAGGCTTCATGTGTACACCGAAAATGGCGATGCGCTCTGATAGTTCGGGAAGGTCTACGTGGATTTGTCTGTCAAAACGTCCGGCACGCAGCAGGGCGTTGTCTAAAATCTCCACGCGGTTGGTGGCAGCCAACACAATCACGCCCGAGTTTGTGCCGAAGCCGTCCATCTCGGTGAGCAACTGGTTGAGCGTGTTTTCACGTTCGTCGTTGCCTCCCATCGTGGGGTTTTTGCCACGGGCACGACCAATGGCATCGATTTCGTCGATAAACACGATGCAAGGGGCTTTAGCCTTGGCTTGTTGGAAGAGGTCGCGCACGCGGCTTGCTCCCACACCCACAAACATCTCTACAAAATCAGAGCCGGCAAGCGAGAAGAAGGGCACGTCGGCTTCGCCAGCCACGGCCTTTGCCAAAAGCGTTTTACCCGTGCCCGGAGGGCCTACCAGCAAAGCGCCTTTGGGGATTTTACCACCCAGTTCGGTGTATTTTGCAGGGTTCTTCAAGAAATCCACAATTTCGCGCACCTCTTGCTTCGCCCCCTCTTGTCCGGCCACGTCTTTAAAGGTGACGTTGGTGGAGTTTTTGCCGTTTTTCTCAATGAGCTTGGCCTTGCTCTTTCCCACAGAGAAAATGCCCATGCCCGAGCCACCGTCTCCGCCCATGCGGCGGAAGAAGATGAAGTAGATCACAATTAAGATGATGAAGGGCATGAAGGTGGTGAGCAGGTTGCTCAAGAAGTGGCTGTCTTCTTCATATTTCACGTGGCCCTGATAGTTGCCGTCGAGAAACGTGCCCACAGCGTCGATGTTGGGGTATTTTGCCGACACGGTGGGAGCGGAGCCCGTTTGGTCGGTGCCCGATTTAAACACCTCGCGAATGTACTCTGGGCGCACCACAATGCTGGCGTTACCGCTCGTTTTGTTCACCACCACTTCGCGGGCATAGCCTTTGGTGATGTAGCTGCGGAAGGTGGTGTAGTCCACCTCTTTGTCAATGCCTCCCGTTGAGCCTTGGTTGCCATTGTAGAGCATCACGCCCAAGCCGATGATAAGGGCTAGGTAGAGCCAGGTGAGGTTGAATCCCTTTGGGCGTCGCGGTTTGCGTCCGCCGCGATTGGGAAAGTTGTTGTTGGGTGATTGATTCATTTTCGGAAAGGGGTGAAATTAGTCTAAATCGGCAATTTCGGTAAGGTTGGCGTCGTCCCAAAGGTGCTCTATGTCGTAGTATTCACGGGCGTCGGGCACGAAGATGTGCACCATCACCGTGCCATAGTCCATAGCCACCCATTCGGCGTTGTTGCGTCCGGCAATGGCGGCGGGCTTTTCGCCTAGGTGTTTACCGGTGAATTCTTCCACCGAGTCGGTAATGGCGTCTACTTGTTGGGGTGAACCGCCATTGCAGATCACGAAATAGGCGCAGGGCGCAGTGTCGATGTCGCGCAGGTCGACGGTTACGATGCTACGTCCTTTTTTCTCTTGAATACCATCTATGATAGTCTGTACTAATTGTTGAGTTTCTTCCATTCAGGGCAGTCTTTTGTCGTTTGTATATATATAATAATGTGTATAGCTGATTTTATTCAAATAATGTGCCAAAGGTGGCGCGGGGGTGTGAAAAGAAATAAAAATAAAAAGTTTTGAGCAACTCAATGGGGGCGACGCGGCTCGCGTCGGCACAAGCTCTGGCTCAAATAGAAACTCAAGCAGAAACCCAAGTGGAAGTAAAAAACTTTGTGTATAACTTATGCTATTATTGTCTTATGCATCATTTCTTCTAGCGCCCGTGCTTGCACCGACGCGAGCTGCGTCGCCCCCACTGAGTTGCTCGTTTTCGCTGAGCCCTTTGATGCGCTCCGCACACTTTTCCATCAGCCATTTCGGTGTGGAGGTGGCGCCGCAAATGCCCACGCTTTCGGCCTGTTCAAACCATTCGGGGTGGATGGCTTCGGGCGTGTCCACTAGGTAAGTGTGCTCATTCACGCGGCGGCAGGCTTCGTGCAGCACGCGGCCATTCGAACTTTTCAGTCCGCACACAAACACCACCACGTCGTGACGTGCCGCAAAACTGCGGATGTTGGGCAGGCGGTTGGCCACCTGACGGCAAATGGTGTCGAAATAGCGAAAGCTCTCAGGCTCTGTCATGTGTGCTGTGATGTACTCCACAATCTGGCGGAACACTTCGAGCGGTTTGGTGGTTTGCGAAAACAAGGCTATGGGCTGCGTGAAGTTGAGTTGTGCCGCCTCTTCCACATTCTCTATCACAATGGCCTCGCCATTTGTTTGTCCCACCAATCCTAACACCTCGGCATGGCCACGCTTGCCGAAAATCACGATTTGTGGACGTGGATTTTCGGAGTATACCTTTTTGATGCGTCGCTGCAATTGCAACACCACAGGGCAGGTGGCATCGATGATGCAGATGCCTCGTTTCTGCGCCACTTCATAGGTGGCAGGTGGCTCGCCGTGGGCTCTGAGCAACACCTTCGTGCCCTCGGGCAGTTGCTCTAAGGCCGCGTGGTCGATGGTGCGTAGGCCGGCTTTGCGTAAGCGTTCACACTCGCTGCCGTTGTGCACAATGTCGCCTAGGCAACACAGTGTTTTCGACTGCGTAAGTTCTTCCTCGGCCTTGCTAATGGCCGTGGTCACTCCGAAGCAGAAGCCTGATGATTCGTCAATTTCTATGTGCATGGGGCGTGGTGTGAGTGGGGAAGAGTGGGGATGGAGAAAAGGGAAATGGGAATTGGGAATGAGTAATGAGCGTTGCTCGTATTCTCCTGCCTTTCCCTCAATGCGTTTATCCCAATTTAAATTCCACGGGGATGGTGATTCTCACGGGAGTGGGCTTTCCCTCCTCGTCGGTTCCGGGTTTCCATTTAGGCATGGCTTTCAAGGCATTCATGGCCGAGCGATAGATTTGCGAGTCGAAGGCATTCTTCACCTCCAAGTCGGTGGCATAGCCATCAGTGCCCACAATGAAGGTGACGGTGATGGAGCCTTGTCGCTGCCGGTTGATGCAGTCGTTGGGATAGACGATGTGCTCGTTGAGCCAGCGCATAAAGGCTCGCAGTCCACCAGGGAAGTCGGGCAACTGCGACACTTGCTCGGTGGGCACAATTTTCTGCTTGGCCACTGGCAGTGTTTCATCGTGAATGCCTGTGGTGTCAACGATGGGCGTGGTAATCACCTGGTCTTTCGGGTCGTAATCGATGGGGCCGTCAAGGCCAATGGTTTCGTTGATGGGAGGCAGTCCGTCCACAATTTTGGGCATGGCCGACTTTGCCCCTGGCTTCATGCGCACTGAAGGGGCTTGACGGGCGGTGGCCACAAACTTCACCTCATAGCCCTCTTTCAAGTCAGAAGGCTTGTGTGCAAAGGCATCGGCGGCCTCCTTCATTTCTTTTTCCACCACGAAATGCACGTAGAGCGAAAACCCTCCCACTAACACGATGAGGCTTGCAAACACACCTAGCAAGAAACCAAACACACGCTTATAGCGCTTGCCTGTTTGCGCACGAAGCTCGTAGGCTCCGTATGCCTTGTTGCGATGCTCAAACACGAGGTCGCACCATTCTTTTGAGTATATGCTGTCTGGTTTCACTGGGAAAAGAGTCTGTGTGTTTGTTCTCTCCTCTTTGCAGAAGGGGGAGTGTTGCGTAAATGTTGTGCAAAGTTAGCACCAAACGACTGATGAACAAAGCAAAAACTTCTTTTTTAGAACACTTTGGCAATCTTTCTGCTCCTCCGCCCTCATTTGCTATCTTTGCGTCTCAATGTTTTTCATTCTCTTCTTTCAATAACTTCACTATGGCCACTTAGCCAAACTTTAGCGCTCGGTAGCTGCTACATCTAGCTTCGACAGCATTTCGCTTTTAGTGCCTGTGTATAACTTAAATGCCCAATCACACACCTTTCTTACATTGTAAAGTTGGTTAGTAAAACTTAAAACTTAATGTAAAGGAAGTTAGTAAATAAGTAAGATTGGTGTAAAGTTATTTCAGTCATAGTCAAGATTACCGTACACCGACCGTTGTACGAGCGTACACCGACCGATGTACGATTGTACACCGACTGATGTACGATTGTACACCGACCGATGTACGGTGACCATAATCACCATTCATCACTTTTCATAAAGGCTAGTGTGCTCGCGCTTCAGCCGAAATGAGGAGCGCTCCTCGCAATGGAGTTTGCCATTTTGCGAGGAGCGCTTTTGGGATTGTAGTAAAATGAAATGGTGAACCTAAATTCTAGGCTGTGTTAGTATGTGTTTTTCCATTCTTACACTTATTTACACGATTATTTGGGTGTTCCTTACATTTTTCCGCACGAATATGGAGCGGTATCTTACATTTTTTCGCACGAGTATTGGGGAGTTTCTTACATTTTTTCGCACGAATGCAGAGATTAATTATTCGATTTGAGCGGGAAAAACTAAAAAAATGTTCGCTGCTACCGAATAAAATGGGGGGTGCTTATTCGATAGCAGCGAACAAAATAGGGCTTGTTTCTGCACGGCGTGAGGGAGGGGTTATCTCACCTCAATCACGGAACTGCCGTTGCCAGGGTGCTTGCGAAGCATCACTTGGGGTGAGATTTGCGAGCGTATTTGGTCGGTGTGGCTAATGACGCCCACTTTGCGGCCTTGCGTGTTTTCAAGGTTAGAGAGAGCGAGCATCACGAGGTCGAGCGAGTTGCGGTCGAGGTTGCCAAAGCCCTCGTCGATGAAGAGCGAACCTATGAGCAGATTGTGGCTCGAGAGCGAGGCCAAGCCAAGGGCCAAGGCTAGCGACACCACGAAGGTTTCGCCACCCGAGAGGGAGGTGACGAAGCGGTGCTCGTCGAACATGTCGTGGTCGATAATTTCGAGAATGAGCGAGTTGGGAATGTGGCTCAGTTCGTAGCGGGGCGAGAGCTGGCGCAGGTGATAGTTGGCGTGTTGCACGAGGAAACCAAACGTGTAGCTTTGTGCCACTTTGCGGAATTTGTCGCCTGTGGCAGAACCAAATAGCTCGTCGAGGCGCTTCCACTCGGTGGCCTCTTCGGTGAGTTTGTTAAGCTGCTCTTGCATGGCGGCCGCCCGCTGCTGACACTTCTCGTGAGAGCGCAGGCGGAGGTCCACCTCTTGCAGTTCGGCTTGCGTGGTTTGCAGTTGTTGATTTTCCAAGTCGAGCGTCTCTTGCAAAGTGATGCGCAGAGTGGCGTAGAGCGCTTGGTTGTCGGCCACCGAGGCGTGAGTTACGGGTGGCACGTTGTTGAGAGGCACGGCGTTGCGAATTTCAGTGCCGTCGGGCATAATGGTCACATCGGCCGTGGGAGCGGCTGCGGTGACGGCGGTGGCAGAGGGACGATTTACGTCGGCCTGCAAGGCTTGCAATGCTTGTCGTGCCTGCTCTAGGTTGTTGTTGGCCAACACGCGCTGCTCGTTGAGGTTGCTCAAGTGGGTGCGCAGCTCATTCCAGTTGGTGGTGGATGAGAAGATGTGGTCGAGTTCGGTGAACTGCACGGGCGAGTGAGTGCCGTTGAAACGAAGAATCAAGAGGTCGAGCTCTTGCTGCTTCTGCTGTTGCTGCTGCTGATTGTCGAGACGGCTCTTGAGCAAGTTTTCGCGCTTGCCCTCTAGCTGTTTGAGTTCGCCTTGTGCCGTTTCGAAGAGTCGGCGCACTTTCAGTTCAGCCTCTCGTGCGGTGTCGATGGCGGCTTGCAGTGTTTCGGCCTCTTTGTCGGGCGTGTTTTCGCCCATTAGTCGGCGTAGCTCCTCGCGTTTCTCGTTGAGTGTTTCGCGAATAGCGTCGCGGCTCTCGCGGCTTTGCACCACGTGGCGCTCCTCTTCGGCCACATTGCCCTCTAAGCCCTTCACCTCTTCGTGAAGCAAGGTGATGGAGCGTTCTGCTTCGTCGAGTTGAAAGAGCACCTGGTGCCAATCGGTGTGCATGTTGGTCAGGCGCATGCGCAAGCCATCGTTGCTCGTCTTCCACTCGTTAAACCAGTCGGTTAGGGTAATCATTTCATCGAGGTCGGAGTAGAGTTCGCTGCAAGCTCGGTCTGACTGATTGATGGTTTGCTGCAACTCTTCAAGAGCGGCTTGGTCGATGCTGATGGTCGTTTGCAAATTGCCTAAACGGGTGCGATGGTTGGCCATCTTTGTGTCGAGGGCCTCAATCTGCTCGTTGAGTTGATTGATTTGTTGCTGATGCTCGTTGTAGGTTTTCAACGCCACATCGGCTTCGTCGGCCGAGCGGGTGGTGTTGTCAATGAGCAGCTCTATCATCATGCGCCGGGCGTCGCGGTTAACGGTGGCCGTGCAGTCGGCAAAAGAGTTGTCGAGATAGGCGTAGTTGCCCCATTCCTTCACATCAAGTTCTTGCTGCGCTTTGAGTTCGCTCAGCGTTTGCACATCGGTGGCAATGCGTGCCTCGTCGGCAGCAGCCGTTTCGCGAAGGTTGGCAAGCAAGGTGCGCTTGGTGTCGAGGTCGTGGCGCAGTTGTTCATACTCGTGCGTCATGTTGTTGAGCAATTCGCCCAGTTCGCGCTCTGTTTCGGTGTGGTAAGGGTGATGAGTGGCGCCACACACGGGACAGGCCGTGCCCTCTTTGAGTTGCTTGCGCAGCTGCACAATGTTTTGTGACTGGCTCAGCGTGTAGGCCGTTGAGAAACGGCTGAATGCATCCTCAGCGGCTTGCACCTCCACCTCCATTTTCTTCACCTGCAGCTGCTTCTGCGCCAGTTCGGTTTGCTCGCGCTTTTGCGTGGCTATCTTCTCAGAGATGCGGGCGTAGTTTTCAGAAATGCGCTGCCAAAGCGATGTGGCGTGTTTCAGGGCAGCCAGACGGGTGCGGTTGTCGGAGGCCGACTTTTGCAACTGCGCAGAGTCGAGGCCGTGGTTGGCTTGTCGGTGAATAAGAAGCTCGCTGCGAAGTGTGTTGAGCTGGCCCTGAATGCGGTGTTGCTCTTGCTCCTCCTTCTCACATTGCAGGCGGTTATCGGCAATGCGCTTTTGCAAGGTGGTTTGCTTGTTATGGTTTTTAGCGTTGTTGAGCGTTTCGCTGCTTAGAGTGGAGAGTTTGTCTTTAATAAGGTCGAACTTCTCAAACATCTGCTGGTGCACTTCGAGCTGTTGGCGGCGCAGTCTTTTCTCCTTCACCTCCTCTTGCTTTTGCTCTAGTGTTTCTTGTTTGGCCTTCAGTGCATTTCGGCGTTGTTCGGCCGATTGCTCCGCCATTTGCAACTGCTTGTCGAAGCGTTTAAGTTGCTCTTCGGCCGCATTCATTTCACCAATTAAAGTGTGGCCGCGGCTAATGATGGGTTGGCGCTCGTTGAGCTGCTTTTCGGCCACGAGGGTGCGCTCGTGAGCCACGTCGAGCTGATTGTTGAGCGCGTCGATGTTTTTGCGTGCCTTTTCTAAAGCCACGGCATTTTGCGCCTCTTCGTTCTTAATGCTTTCCACATCAGCTCGACGCATTTTAATGGTGTGGTAGAGCGGTTGCATGGGCAACACCGCGTCGTAGCGCTCCAACTTGGCTTGGTCGCCTTTTGCCTCCATACACACTTTCGTGGCTGCAGCAAACTGCGCCTCGCGGTCGGTGACGAGCTGCGCGGCTTGCATAAAGCGGTCAATCCAATCGAGCTGCTTGGTGAGTTGCTCTTGCTGTTGTTGTGAATTTTTAAGCGCAGCGCTGAGCAGTTGTTGACGCTTTTGTGTTTCGGCTAGTAAGTGCTCGTCGAGGTGGTCGGTCATCAAGCCACGCATCTCGTTTTCCACGGCTTTCATCGCCCCTTCGGCGTTTTGTGTAAGCTGGTGAATTTGCTTTCCCACTTCGCTATACACCTCGGTGCCAGTGAGCTTCTCTAGCAGTTCGGTTTTGTCTTTCGTCTTGGCCCGAAGAAAGTTGGCAAACGAGTTTTGCGCAAGAATAACGGTGCGGGTGAATTGTTCATAATTCAACCCAATGGCCTCTTCAATGCGCTTTTGCAACTCGGCTTTATCGGTGATGCGCTCCTTTTGTGGACGCAGCTGGGTGAGGGTGCGCTCGGGCGAGTCGTAGAGTCCGTTGCGCTTGAGTCGCACACTCCATTGTGCCTCGTAGGTGTCGCCGTCGGTGGTAGTAAATTCCACGCTGACGTAGCCCTGTTTCTGGCCGCGTCGTAAAATGCTGCAAATGTTTTTGGCCTGTTGCTGTTGAGGCTTGTCGGCGGCCAATTTCAGTTCGTCGGCCGAGAGTTGCTCAATGTTTTCAAATCGAGGTGCTTTATTATAAAGAGCTAGACAAATGGCATCGAGAATGGTGGACTTTCCCGCCCCTGTGTCGCCAGTGATGGCAAACAAGCCAGCCGAGCGAAGAGGCTCTTCGGTAAAATCAATCACTTGTTCTCCCTCGATAGAGGTGAGGTTGCAGAGTGTTATTTTTTCAATCTTCATGTTCTCTTACTTGCTAGTTTGTTGAGTTGCGTTGTCCATTGCCTTTTTCAATTTCTCGGCGAGCGTTTGGGGCATTTCGTTGCCATATTTTCGTTGGAAGAAGGTCTGCGCCAAGTCGAGCGGTGATTGTGAGGCCAATTGGTCGACTGCGGCAAGCGCATCATCGCTTTCCTTCTTCAGCAACGTTTCGGGGCGCACTCTCACCATGCGGCAAAATCGCACGGCTTTATCCTCGAGTGCCTGCATCACATCGTGCATTAGGGTAGGCTCGGGCTGCCTTTCTTCCACTCTGATTTCTAGGTAAGGATAGCTGGCCACGTCCTTCACTTTCAACTGCGAGGGCAAGCGGTCAATCTCCTTAAACACCTCGGTGGCGCTCACGGCACTGCCGCTGACGGGGATGGTGATGAGCTTTCGCAAAGGTTCGTAGATAATGCGGCGGGAGGCGGTGCGGCCTTCTTCATCAAGATCAATCATCGTTACGCCATGCTGATAGTTAATCTCTGCGAACGACATAGGCAAGGCACTGCCAGCATAGGCCGTGTGACAAGCGGCCGTCACCTCTTGTGCTTTGTGAATGTGACCTAGCGCCACGTAGCTCACTTCGTGGCCCACCACATCGGCTTCCACACAGTCTTGTCCGCCCACCACCACGCGTTCGGAATGGTCGTTTTGGCACACCTCGGCGCCTGCGGCATAGAAGTGGGCAGCGGCAATCAGCGGAAGTTCGCGAAACTCGCTGCGACGATAAGCCCGTTGCATTTCGCTGAAGAAGAAGCGCAGTCCTTCGGCGGGCGACATACCAGCCGGATATTCGCTCGTGCGCAAATAAGGCAGAGCCATACACACGCAAGCAGCCTGGCCTGTTTGGCGGTCGGCCAGGGGCAAAAGGTAGTAGTTGAAGTCGGGCTCACCGCTCGGCAAATAGTGAATGGTGCCGCGCACATAAATGTTGTGCGTTTTGAGCAAAGCGGCGGGAGCTTCAAGGCGTCCGGCCGAGTCGTGATTGCCCGCGGTCAGCACAATCTGCAGTCCTGGCACAAGCACCGTGGCGTTGAGCAGAAAGTCGTAAAGCAGTTCCTCGGCTGCGGCTGAGGGGTTTGCGGTGTCGAAAATGTCGCCCGTCACGAGCAGGGCGTCGGGCTGTTCTTGTTTCACCACCTCTTGCAGCCACGAGAGGAAGTGCTTATGTTCCAACAAGCGGCCATGACCATGAAATGTGTTGCCTAGGTGCCAGTCGGCGGTATGTAGTATCTTCATTTCGCGAAATTTTATGCAAAGGTACTTTAAGGTAAGGAATGCGTGATAATAAAATAGCAACTTTTTCTCTCTTTTTATGTGGAAAATGGAAAGCCTCGGTGTTTAATTATTAGGAAAAGTGGGGCTTTTAGGCGAATTGCTTTGTACTTCTCCCACCAAACCGTATCTTTGTAACGAAAACCTACCTAACATCCCTATATGAAACGACAAACCATTACCACAACCTTGTTGGTTGCCGCGTTAAGTTTGGGTTCGGCCACGGCCCAAATAAGCCTCGTAAACCCTGTGCCGCAGAAGGTGACGAGCGCTAGCCAGTTGATTACCGCTCCCACACAGTGGCGCATTGTGTGCGACAAAGCTCGCTCGGGTAGCATAGCCGAGCAAGCCCTCTCTGCCGTGAAGGGCGTGGAGCGCACAACCGCTAAAGGCAATTATTTCACCATCACCTTGGGCGTGAAGGGCGACAAAGCCGTGAAGAAAGTGGCTTCGCTCATTCCCGGAAAAGCCGAGGGCTACTACTTGAACATCACCGAGAAAGGAGCTATCATAGCCGGTGCCGACGAAGAGGGCCTTTTCTATGGTGCACAAACGCTCATTGGCTCTTTGACTGAGGGACAACTCGAGCTCTGCACGGTGACCGACTGGCCCGATGTGCCCTTCCGTGGCACGGTTGAGGGCTTCTATGGCACACCTTGGAGTCACCAAGCACGCTTGAGCCAAATCGCCTTCTACGGGCGCAACAAGATGAATGTGTACATCTATGGTCCGAAAGACGACCCCTACCACCGCGACAAGTGGCGCCTTCCTTACCCCGAGGAAGAGGCCAAGCGCATTCAAGAACTCAACGAGTGTGGCAAGCAGCATGGGGTCAACTTCTACTGGGCCATTCACCCGGGCATCGACATTAAATGGACCGATGCCGACCGCGATGCCCTCGTGGCCAAATTCCAACGCATGTACGACCTCGGCATTCGCTCGTTTGCCGTGTTTTTCGACGATATTTGGGGCGAAGGTGCCCGTGGCGACAAGCAAGCAGAATTGCTCAACTACGTCGACGACCACTTCGTAAAGACCCACCCCGGAGTGCGTCCGCTCATTATGTGCCCCACGGAGTATAACCGCGCTTGGGCCAACGATGCAGGCGGTTACTTGAAAACGTTGGGCACGAAGATGAACAAGAGCGTGCAGATTATGTGGACGGGCAACACCGTGGTGCATAACATCGACAAAGAAAGCATGGAGTGGATTAACCAGCGCATCGACCGCAAGGCTTACATCTGGTGGAACTTCCCCGTGAGCGACTTCGTGCGCGACCACATTCTGCTCGGTCCGGCCTATGGCAATGGACTTGACATTGCCGACGATGTGTCGGGCTTTGTGTCGAACCCCATGGAGCACGCTGAGGCTTCGAAAATTTCGCTTTATGGCATTGCCGACTACACTTGGAACATGAAGGCCTATGATTATAAAGCCGATTGGGAAAAGGGCTTGAAGGCCGTGCTTCCCGACAATTATGCGGCACTACGCACCTTCGCTCTTTACAACAAAGACCTCGGCCCTAATGGCCATGGCTTCCGCAGAGAAGAGGGTGAGGAACTGACCGACTTGGCCGCCGCTGCCCTCAATGGCGACGCTGCAAGCATTGCCCAATTGGGCGAGAAGTGTAAGGCTCTCGACGAGGCCGCCGACGCTTTGCTTGCCGACCAGTCGAACCCCGAACTCATTCGCGAGCTGCGCCCTTGGCTGTTGCAGGCTAAAAACGTGGCTGCCTACGGACAAGCTGCATGCTCTATGCCCCAAGTGGCAAACAACGAGTCGGCATTTAAAGCAGCCCACACCCTTTGCATCAGCAAGCAAATGGAAATGTATGAGCTCGAAAACTCCGACGTGCGTCACGCCCTTCAGCCTGGCATTAAGCTAGCTACTAAGGTGTTGTTGCCTACGCTCAACAAGCTCTTCTCTCAAACGGTGGACGCTTATAACCAGAAGAATGGCACCAGTTTGATGAACTCAGCCGAATATAATCCCTACACCATCCACACCACGGTGACGCAGCTGGCTCAGCTCCCCATCACCGTGCGCGACAACCGCGTGAGTGTGTCGCCCTCGCTCGAGGTGGTGAAATGGCCTAAGGATGCAGCCTTCACCATTGAGGGCGACCGTGAAATTACCTTCGCTGGTATGGACTTCAACTTCGGCATTCCGCAAATAGCCAAGAACTTCAAGCTCGAACTCTTCACTGGTGGCCAATGGAAAGAGGTTAGCTTGCTTCATTACAAAGAGAACGACCCCGTTATCCACACGGGCAACGAATTGGGCGGCATGAAGGCTTCGCAACTACGCATCACCAACGTGAGTGGCAAAGACCTACAAGTCTACTTCAAGAGCTTCAACTTCGTGAAACAATAACATCGTTCGTCACCGCACTCCTTATTATATATAAGGAAACCTATAAAAAAGTCCCAAATGCTTTAGGGAAAGTGTTTGGGGCTTTTTATTTTATTTCTATTTAATCCCTCCTCCATAACCTCCTATTTTTTGCGTGATTCCTAATCCCGCTACCTAGTTATAGCATTTTTAAGCAATTAAGTAGGTAATCCGAACTGTTTTAATCGTCGTTATTTATTTATTTTGTGTAAGTTTGCAACATCAACGTAAACACACACACTGCTATGTCACTGAAACTCTATCCGATAGGCATACAAACCTTCTCCGAAATTCGCAAGAGGGATAACCTCTATATAGATAAAACGGCGTATGTATATCGCCTAACGCACACCGACGGCAAGTATTTCTTTCTAAGCCGTCCGCGCCGCTTTGGAAAATCGCTACTCGTGTCCACACTGCAAAGCTACTTCGAGGGAAAAAAGGAACTCTTCGACGGACTAGCCTTGTCGCAGTTAGAGAAAGAATGGACTGCCTACCCTGTGCTACACTTCGACTTGAGTGGAGGAAAACACATGGAGAAGGAGCAACTAGAAGAATACCTCAACTATCGACTTCGTGATGAAGAACAAAAATGGCATATTACCCATCCAGCTAGTGGGGCCAACAACCGATTGATTGACCTAATTAAAACGGCCTATCAACAAACCGGCAAACAAGTAGTGGTGCTTATCGATGAATATGACGCGCCGCTGCTCGATGTGGTACATCAAGAAGAAAATCTTGGCGTGTTGCGCCAAACCATGCGCAACTTCTATAGTCCGCTAAAGCTTTGCGAGCCCTATCTGCGTTTTGTGTTTCTCACGGGTATCACCAAGTTTTCGCAACTCAGCATCTTTAGCGAGCTAAACAATATCAGCAACATTAGCATGGACGAAGCCTATTCGGGTATATGCGGCATCACTAAAGATGAACTGCTAACGCAGATGAGCGATGATATTGACGCATTGGCAGATAAACTCTCCTTAACTCGTGAGCAGACCATTGATAAACTTCAAGAGAACTACGATGGCTATCACTTCACTTGGCCTGCTCCTGACGTGTTTAATCCCTTTAGTTTGCTAAACTGCTTTTCAAGGAAAAAAGTAGGAGCCTATTGGTTTGGTTCGGGCACACCTACCTATCTCATCGAAATGATGAAGAAATTCGATGTGTTGCCAGCCGATATTGGTGAGGACACAGATGTGGACGAAGCCGACTTCGATGCCGCCACCGAAACAATGACCACCCTCATGCCGCTACTCTATCAAAGTGGCTATATGACCATCAAAGGCTACGATCCCGACACCGAACTCTACACCCTAGGCATACCCAACAAAGAAATTCGCGTGGGGCTTTATCGCAGTCTTTTGCCTCATTATCTCGACCGCTATTCGCAACAAGGCAACACCACCATAGCCAAAATGTCGGTCCTTATCAATCGCGGAGATATGGACGGAGCCTTAACCCTATTGCGTACCTTCCTCTCTACCGTGCCCTACTGCAATAACACCGACTACGAGGGGCACTATCAGCAACTAATGTTCGTTATCTTCTCCATTCTATCGAACTATCGCATGCAAGTGGAGCAGCACACTCAAACTGGGCGCATCGACTTAACCATCTGCACCCAAACGCGCATTTACGTGATGGAGCTAAAACTCAACGGTTCGGCCGAGGAAGCCCTCAGTCAAATAAAAACGAACGGCTACGCCAATCGCTTTGCCCTCAGCCAATTACCCGTGACGCTAGTAGGTATCAACTTCAACGTGGAAAACCGAAAAACCGACCTGCTGTGGGTGATTGAAGGTTAACTTAAAACGAAAGAAAAACAAAAGGGTGATTCTGTAAATTTGCACACTAAGCTGATTTACAGAGTCACCCTTAATTTATAAATGCAACACTTTCAACAAGGCAACGACCGATTTCTACCCCACTATTTATTGCGTATTTATATCCCTTCTTCAAGCAATCACACAATAGCGTTCAGAATCATTCAAAATGGTGCTCATGCCCCTCGTGCACCAATTGATGGCCGTGCTGCTTTCAGTTGAAGGCAACACGAACACCAACTGAAGGCAGCACGTGCAGCAGTTGGTGCACGAGCGTACACCGACCGATATACGGCCAGCATGATCACTATTCAAGCGGAGTTAGAACGCTGTTATAAGATTGTTAAAAACAATAGCGTGAGTCGATGAGAAGAAAGAATAAAACACGGCGTGTGGTGGGCAATTGATAGATACCAAAAGCAAGTTCGTCAATAATTTTGCTACGTATAGTTTTCAATTGTGGATAAATTTGTAACTTTACCGCGCAAAGTGGATAACGCTCAACGATTTCATTAAGGCCCTCCTTGTCTTAAATGAGTTCCGAAAGCTAGTTTCTTGGGGCTCAAAAGGCCACCCTCTGCTTTGCTTATCCCCTCTAGCTATCGAAATACACTCATCTATCATTCATCTTTTAAGTATGAAAAAGTTTCTACTTCTTTTGTCGTGTCTTCTCACGTGGAGCGCAGCAAATGCAGAGGTAAAGCTCGACTCATCCACCAAGTACCGACTTAGTTGTAAATACTACAACACCGACGGCACCGGCTCAGTGGTGTTGGGCAGCAATCACAACTCAAGTGCCGAGATTTACTACAGCACCAGTTCAACCTACTCCGACGACAGTTGGTGGTACATCAAAAACGTCGACGGCAACTATGTGTTTGTCAATGCCAAGAGCGGACAATACCTGTCGTTCACCACCAACCGCGTGTCGGGGCAAACCAAAGGCCTCACCCTCGTTAGCAGCAATAGCGGCACAGAGTGTGAATGGACCATCAACGAAGCAACCGATGGCTACGTGTACATTAAAAACGTGTATGCCGAAGGCGCCGTGTTTAATCTGCGCACCGACGGCACCTACTTGCTAGGCACCTATAACAGCGGAGGTGACGACAGCAACGAACATTTTAAAATCTACGACGAGCAAGGCAACGACGTGACCAGCGGCAGCACCGATGGCGGCGACACCGAAACGGGCAACGACTACCTTGACAAAACGCACGGTCAGAACTCGCTGGGCGAATATTGGGAACGCACCCAATTGTCGCAGCCCGTGGTCTACACCACCGACACCACCGACCCCGTGCTCTATAGCATCATCAACTTGCGCAGTGGTCAGTATGCCATGTCATCGAGCAGCCTGCTCATGCAAGATGAGAAGGCCGACAATCGCACCCAATTCTACTTCGTGCAGAGCGACAAGGGGGTGCAAATCTACACCTCAAGCGGCGAGTATGTAGCCACAAGCTACACCACCACTCAAGCCTACAGCAGTGGCACCGGAGCCGCCCTCACCCTAAGCAGCGGCACCACCACCGAAAACATTTGGAGCATTGGTTGGAGCAGTGCGGAAGAAAACGGTGTGGCTTATAACGGCTACACCCTTTGCAAACTCGACAATCTGCCTTCTTCCTCATCCGACACCGGCTGGGGTGGAGGTTGGGGAGGCAACTGGGGTTACAGCTCGCAAAGCTCCTACCTCTACTGGAACGACTATAACAAAGGTAGCTACGGACGCATGATTGGCCTTTACGACGCTGATGCAGGCTCTACCTTCGTGTTCTCTTCATCCGACACGCGCCACGTGACCTACCTGCAACAACAAGGCATCGACTTCGGAGTGGACATCACCCCCACCTCGCTGCAAAGCATGGTCGACTCTTTAATCTTAGGTGAGAAAGAACTCGTTTACGAAGGCTCTAAAAAAGAATATTGGGCCGTGCTGCCCGAATCGCTCCGCGAAGGAGGCAACTACACCACTCAACTTAGGTATCACCTCAAAGCGGGTTACAACGCAGCCGACTACACCCTCACCCTCAATGGCCAAACCCCCGATGCCGAGGGCAACATCACCATCGACAACGCTGACTGCGCCACGCTCTACCCCTTGGTAATGACCAACGCTGACGAGAGCGTGAAGTTTGAAACCAACCTGCGCTTCACCTTCTTGCCCATTGTGGAGGTGAACCACTCAAGCATTTCACAAAACTCTTATAACACCGGCACTATCCGCGTAACCGACCCCACTAATTCTTTGGGATACGACTCGCTCTTCATCGCTGCCTTTAAATATCGTGGCGCATCGGCTAGCAACTATCCTAAAAAGTCGTATGCCATCAAACTGCGCGATGCCGAGGGTAACTCCGTAGACCGTAAGTTCCTTGGATTGCGCAAAGACAACAATTGGATTCTCGACGCCATGTACATCGACCGTGCTTGCATGCGCAACCGTGTGGCCACCGACCTGTGGAACGACTTCTCTGTGAAACCCTACTACTCCGACCGTGAAAAGAAGGTGCGTACAGGTACACGTGGACATTTCGTGGAGGTGTTTGTCAACGGCAAATACCAAGGCCTCTATTGCATGACCGAAAAGATGGACCGCAAGCAGCTGAAGCTGAAGAAGTTTGTTTCGGCCTCAGAGTCGACCACAGGGGTAGAAGAGGTGCACGGCTTGCTCTATAAATCGAGCAGTTGGAGCTACGAAACCTTCATGGGTCATGAATCGGACAACAACACGCTCTCTTACAAAACGCCTTCAAACTACTATAACTACCTCGGCTCGGAAACCTGGGGCTCGTTTGAGTTTAAATATCCCGACTATCAAGACGAGGCCGTTGACTGGGCTCCGCTCTATAACGCCGTAAACTTTGTGGCCACCACGCGCACGCAGTCGGCTTTCGACACCAACTTCGAAACCTACTTCGACTATCCCGTGATGCGCGACTACTACCTCTTCCTCGACCTATTGCTTGCCACCGACAATCACGGCAAAAACATGTACTACTACGTTTATGACGAGCAAGGTGAAGAGGGTAGCAAACTCTCGCTCGCTCCTTGGGATCTCGACGGCACCTTTGGTCAAGACTATTACGCCATCACCTCGAAGACCAGTCTGGCAAGCACCGACTACGACACCTACGTGCAGCAAAACGAACACGGACAATACACCCCCTTCTTGCGTTTGAAGCTCAGCACAAAATACGATTGGGTGGGCGATCTCAAAGCCCGCTACGCCGAGCTCCGCATGGCCGGCCTCTTCTCGGGCGAGAACATTGCCGCACGCTTTGCCAACTACGCCCAACTCTTTGCCGACAGCTATGCCGACGAACGCGAGCAGAACAAGTGGAAAAAATATCACACCGACCTGCAAGGCGGTGCAACCTATGCTGAAGAGTGGGTGGCTAAGCGCATTGCAGCCCTCGACTCTAAATATGGCTTCGACTCTTCACAAACGGCCATCAACGACCAAATAGCCGAAAGCTATTTCACCGCCCAAGGCAATCAAGGTTGCATCTACATCAACTCGGGCAAACCTTGCACCGTGCGCGTTTATAACACTGCAGGCGCCTTGCAACGCACACAGCAAGTGCCTCAAGGCTTAAGCACCCTCACAGGTCTAACTCCCGGCATCTACATTGTGAATGGTGTGAAGGTGGCAGTGAAGTAATAAATGCAACTAGTAAAGGATTATTCTTTCACAAATAGAAAAGATTAATTCTTCACAAACCCGAAGATAAAAATCCTTCATAAACCACAAGAGCGAAACAAACTGCGGTTCACCCATCCGCATTTTGCTTCGCTCTTATTTCATCCCTAAACTCTCAAATATCACCCCTCAATAAGGTGTAAACAGCCCCTTTTCACCCTAAAAAACGAGGAAATACGAAAAAAAACGAGCAAAGATTTGGTTGGTAAGAAAAAAGGCCGTACCTTTGCATCGCTTTCCGAAAGAAAGACCTGATGGTGCTTATAGTTCAGTTGGTTAGAGCGTCAGATTGTGGTTCTGAATGTCGTGGGTTCGAATCCCACTAAGCACCCTACAAAGAGCGAAGATTTTTAAAGTCTTCGCTCTTTTCTATTATATACTAATCTTTTTCTTTATGCAGCGCACATTTAGACTAAGACTAGGGATTTGATAAGCATGTTTTATGTTTTTAGGCAGACTTATATCCACATATTTGACCTAAAAGCAACTTATTCGCAATTTTATAATTAACTTTGTCAGAAACCAAACGCAACCAAGCGCCTTCGCTACATGAAGGTAGAGATGTGTTTGGTAAGTGTGAAATTTGGTAATCCACTATTACCTTATAACTTGTATGTTTGTGCAATCTGCAGATTGCCGTGTAAAAAAGCGTAAACTATGAAAGCTAAAAAATCAGGACTAAAACTAGGAGTGATGGCTTGCCTAATGGCTCTGACCACACAAGCTATGCAAGCGCAAACAGCCACGCAGTGGGCTGACGAGGCGCAAAAGAGCGAAAAAGCGGGAAACGACTCGGTGGCTCTGTCACAGCTCTTCAAAGCTCGTCAGCTTATGCAATCGCAAGGCGACACGGCTACGGCAGACTATGGCAAGTGTTTGCACAACATCGGACGCTTATATCTTAACAAAGGAAACTTTACCCTGGGACGCGCCTACACGCTGCAAGGCCTCAACATCAGAAAACGCATTTATGGCGAAAAAAGCAGGGAATACATCTCGTCGCTCAACAACTATGCCCTTTCCTTCTCTATGGAGAATCACTACGATAAAGCCATCGAACTGCAACGCAAGGTGTGCCAACTAATTGACGGCATGAAGAAGAAAGAAACCGAATATGGAGGTTTCTACATGAACCTTGGCGATATGTATAACATGGTGAAGCAAAAGAGCGAGGCTGTGATTTATTGGGAAAAGGCGCTGCCACTGATCACTCCCAACGGCAAGCGATATGAAAATTTGTTGGAGAAACTGGCCTATACCTACGATGAGTTGAACGACCAAAGCAATTACAATCGCATCTTCCAACTCATGGAGGATTATAATGCGGAAGAACTAAAAAAAGACTGCGACGAGCCCGACTGCTTGCTTGAACGAGCACAATATTATTCGGCAAAAAACGATAACGAAAATGCGCGCACCAACTTCTTGCTGCTGCTAAAAAAGCAACTCACCCCAGCGCAACGAGCCGAAGCCTACAAAGCCTACGCACTGTTTTTGGGGACCAACCTGCGCGATTTTAAAGCAGGTTCGGAATACTTCACACTAGGCGTGGCGGCTTATCGAGAGGCTTATGGCGAAACAGAGCAATATTTTAAAAGGCTATTTTCGAGTGCCAACTTCGCCTTCCTGGCAAGCAATAATGAGGGCTGCATAGAGCAAGCCCAACAATGCCTTCACTATTATAAGCAGCAAATGAAGGCGGGGAAAGAGGTGAAAAAAGAACTAGGTCAAACAGAAAACTTGCTTGGCAAAGCATACCGCCGCAAAGGCAATCAAGCCGAAGCCGATGCTCATTACGCAGCCGCCTTAACCTACGAAGACAATTCAGAACAAAAAGAAAGCAGCACAGAGAAGTTTGACCGCATCATCCAAGAAACACAAAGTCAACTAGAACTAACAAAAAAACATTTCGGCCAGTTTGCTTATGCCCATTCACTTGCCACATTAGCCGGCTGTTATGCTGCCAGACAAAACTATGGTCAGGCCGTAGAACACTACACGCACTATGTGGATGCGCTGCGTGAGGGCATTCGAGAGCAGTTTCGCTCACTCGATGAAAAAGACCGCATGCGCCTTTGGAGCGACCAGCAATTCTCACTGCAAGAACTGAGTGAATTGCAAACCATTATAGGCCAAGGTGAGAGCGAGCAAGCTGCAGCCATCAACCGCGCTTTCTATAACGTGCAATTGCTGCGCAAAGGCATGTTGCTCAACTCGGCCATCGAGTTTGAAAAGGTGCTTAACGAAACTGGCAACACGCAGCTGCAACGCACTTATAAAGACATCCGACAAAAGGAACAGCAACTCGATTCCTTGCGACAAACAGTGGCCAGCGAGGCTATCGTGGCCCAAATAGTAGAGCTGCAAAACCAAATTGCACAGCAACAAAACTCGCTCTATGCAGCCTGCTCTGAATATGCCGACTACACCCAATACATCGCCTATGATTGGCACGACGTGCAGCAAAAGCTTGGCCGCGATGACGTGGCCATAGAGTTTGCCGTGGTGGGAGGCCCTAACGATTTTCTCAATAAAGATAAGTCAATCAAAGCCCTCGTGCTTACCAAAGGAATGAGTGCGCCCTTGTGCGTTGATCTTGGCAAAAACGGAGATCTTGAGCCTTTGCTTTCTAGCAGCGAGGCATCAGTCCGCGCCGAAGCAGGCCAAGCCATTTGGGGGAAGCTATCTACCTTTCTGAAGGGAAAGAAGCGCGTCTATTTCTCGGCCGACGGCATTCTTAACCGAGTGGGCATAGAGTATCTGCCCCTTGAAGGAAAGCCCGCCAGCGAGGTGTACGAAATCTATCGTCTGTCGTCAACCAAAGAGCTTTGCATGAAGCACAAAACAGAGAAACACACAAACATCGTGTTGATTGGCGGCCTTGATTATGGCACAAGCACTGCGCAACTTACGAGCGAAAAGCGCCAGCGTCTACAAGCTATGAGGGGCTATCGCGAGTCGGACGGTGGATTTGAAACACTGCCTTACGCTGAGGCTGAAATAACGAGCCTGTCCACCCTCTACGCTCGTAAGAAGCCTCTTGTGCTAACCCAAGGCGAAGCCACAGAAAAAGCATTTGCTCAACTCGATGATAAGCGCGTCAACTTGCTGCACATCTCCACTCATGGCTCGTGGATGGGCAATACAAAGTCTACCGATGATGAAGCCATGAACAACAGCATCCTTGCCCTTAGTGGGGCTAACAACGGAGGAACTAACACGGCCGATGATGGCATCATTTCAGCAGCCGACATCGCTCAAATGAACCTGCGTCACTGCGACCTCGTGGTGCTTTCGGCTTGCCAAACCGGACTGGGGCATCAAGGCGACGATGGCGTGTTTGGCCTTCAGCGCGGCTTCAAGAATGCGGGAGCGCACTCACTGCTTGTGACGCTTTCGAGCGTCTACGATGAATCGACCGCTATGTTGATGGAGCAATTCCACAAGAACCTAGCACATAGCGACAAACGAAAGGCGCTAATTCAAGCGCAACAATATCTGCGCCAGCATGGTTTCGACGACCCGAAATATTGGGCCGTGTTTATTCTCATCGATGGCGTTGATTAATAAATTTCCCATTCCTAAAAACACCCGTTACATCATGAAACATTCCGTTCTCACCCTTCTGCTGCTTGCCTTGGCTAGCACGCTGCAAGCGCAAGAGTTGCCCGAGGCATTCGTTGCTTTGCGTAGCGTGTGTCTGCAAGCACGCAAGGCTTACGCTGAGAAAGATGCCGAGGCACTATCGACTTGCGTGTTGCAGCTCGACTCCTTGCAGCGCAATTCACAACAACCGCTCACGCGGTGGGTCAACCTTCAAAAGCAATCAACGGCCAACGAGCAGCAGCTGCAAGGCCACCTATTGTTTGACGTGGCTTGGATGGACAGCATTGTGGGCCAATGGCTATCGTCCACCTCACTCATCGACAAGTCTACCCCGCTGCGAAACAACGGGCTAAAGGTGGCGCATCTGTTCATTCCAGCCCAAACCACCCAAACCTTCACGGCCAACGGACGAGGGCGAATGTCGCTGATGGTGATTGCCGAAGATGACACCGCCCTCTCGCTGAAGGTGGACCACGAGGCTTGCGCACATCATGCCGAGATAAAGGCCACCGACCCGAAAGGTTGTTTGGCAGACACTTGGCAAGCCCAACCCCGTCCGCAGCCAATGACCCCCTACACGTTTCAAATTACCAACCCCTCTAATCACGATGTGGTATGCGCAGTGGTAAGCGATTAAAATTCTTGATGCTCCTTCTTTCACTATGCTTATCGGTCACGGTGGCCATGGCACAGCAAGCCTCGTTATTCCTTAAATATAACAATCAGGCTAAAGCGGAGAAGGCGTTGTCGCACTATGCCCAAGCTGAGCAGGCTTATCAGGCCGCGCTCAACGACGCTAGGCTAGGCAGTAGCTACAAAAGCATCCTTGTGCTCAATTACGTAGACCTTTGTTTTCTTCGGGGCGACTATCAAACGGCTCAATCGTTGCTCGATAGCCATGCGCCCCAATCCGAGGAGCAACGCACAAGGTGGCAGGTGAGGCAAGCTGCGGTGAAAAGCTTTATGCGTCATTACGACGAGGCCGACCGCTTGTTTGCTCAAGTGCTTTCTCAGCCACAGCTTGATGCCGCAGCCCGTTATGAGGCGCTAACCTATCGGGCGGCGATGTGCATGGACACTCATCGTTACGCCCAAGCTCTTTCGCTCTTCACCAAGGCCACGGCTTTGGCCGAAACGCCACGCGAGCGCACTCAATTGCTCATAGAGTCGATTATTCCCCTTGCTCATTGCCAGCGCCAGACCGAGGCGTTGCAGCGTGCCGACTCGTGTGTGACTTGGTGCAAGCGAAATCTGCCTGCCGAACATCACCTCACCCTTGTGGCCTTGCGCAAAAAGGCTGAAGTGTTATTGTTGATGAACGATAAGGCCCGTGCGGCTAAAGTGTTTCGCACGTATTTTGACAAACAACGAAGTTTTGTGAAGAACAACTTCGGTCAGCAAACCGAACAATGGCGCTTGGACTTTTGGAAAACGCAAAAACCTTGGCTCACCGAGGTGATGGCTGTGGAAGAAGCCGATGCGCAATTGGTGGCCGATGTGGCGCTATTTCGGCGAGAAGTGGCACTGCTAGGTAACGCCGATTCGGCCAAAATGCAGCAGTTGCTCAGTGTGACGAGTGCGCAGATTAGCCAATGCTTAAAGACTAATGAAGCAGCCATTGATTTTGTGGTTTATTCCAAACCAGCAGCGCTATCCACCGACACTGCAGAGCAAAAATGGTATGGCGCGGTGGTCGTCACTCCCAAGCGAAAGTCGGCCGCTGTTAAGTTCGTTCCATTGTTCACTCTCAACCAATTGCATGCTTACCCCGTGGGGGGCATCGACCTCAAAACCGCTGTTTGCTCGCAACGCACGGAAGCCATCAATCAGCTTTATGCAGACTCAGCATTATGCCAATTGGTGTGGGGCAAACTTCGCAAAGAGGTGAAAGGCTATAGCCACCTCTTTTTCGCCCCCGACGGACTGTTGCAACTGTTAGGCATAGAGCATTTAGCGGGCGCGCAACAACTGGGGCAGTTGCATCGGGTGAGTTCGTTGGCTCGGCTCATCAACCGCCACCGCACCTCGCAAACCGCGGTTTCCCAACAAGTGGTAACCTCCGTGCCAAACACGTTGCTCGTGGGTGGACTTGACTATAACGCCCTCGACCCTATGCCCGCAACACCCGCCAATCATGAGTCCGCCAACTACTTGCAAAATTATTTGCATGCCCACGGCAACCTCTTCGCCCCTCTCAAAGGCACCTATGTGGAGATAGCGAGCATTGAGAGCGAGATGCCTCAATGTGAGAAGCGCACCACCGAGTTTGAAACGGGGCTGCAAGCAAAGCTCACTAGCGGCCATTATCGGCAAGTTCATTTGGCCACGCATGGCTACGCGCTGCAAGTGGACTATGAAGATGAGCCTTATGCCTTGCGCGATTCGCTCACCGAGGATAAATCGCTTTGGGCATCGGGCCTTGCCTTGTCGGGAGCGAATGTGTCGTATCGTCACGAGCAGTTGGCCGACAACATTCTCTCGGCTCGCGAACTGTGCGAACTCAACCTTTCGGGCATAGACCTCATTGTGCTTTCCGCTTGTCAAACGGCATTAGGCAAAGTGAGCGATGAAGGACCGGCAGGCTTGCTACGCGGACTGAAAAAGGCAGGCGCACACGCTGTGATTGCTTCGTTATGGGAGGTGAGCGACAAGGCTACTGCGCTTTTTATGAAACACTTCTACGCTGCCTATCGCCAAAGCGGTTTTAGCGACAAGGCCACTGCGCTGCGAAAGGCTCAACAACAATTGCGAGAATACACCGTGACGCGCCAAGTCACCCGCTTTGATCCGCAAAGAAAGATTAACGTGGCCGACCCTTCGCTCCTTCTCACCACTCACCCCTTTGAAGCTCCCATTTATTGGGCCGGATTTATTTTGATTGATAACCTCTAACCCCCTACACGAATGAAACGAATGATATTTTCTCTTCTATCCTTATTATTAACCTGCTCTGCTTATGCGCAAGGTGAAATGAAGAAGAGTGGGCCCGACGGCGGCCCAACCAATGCGCCAACCGCCCCCAATGCTCCTAATGGTGAAATGAATATCGACCTGCAACAACGCCGACTAACGGTGGTGGTGAACAAAGATTTAGACGAGCTTGTGAGCAAGGAATGGGAGCAACGCGGACTTTTTAAACAAGCCGCCAGTGCTGCTTTGCAAACGGCGCAGACGGGATTTACTGGAGCTGTGACCTCGCTTGTGGAGCTGGGCGTGGATCAGCTTTACAAACTCGTTACCCGCAACAAGCGTCGGCACAACACCTGGCTCGAGGTGGTGCACAAGCAAAACCAATGGACCGACACGCTCACCACCATCAACGATGTGAAAGACTTTTACACCACCACCTCAAGCGTTGGAGCGATGGACCCGAAAGGCATGCAGTTTGATGGTTTCGACTATCAGCAAAACAACAGCGGCGCACAAGCTTTTCACATTCATTGCAGCATCGACAAGTCGGAAGAGGGAATGCGTGAGATAGCCAATCATGGCAACTTTAAACTCGTTATCGATACGCTCTACATCAATCCCTACCTCTGCAATCTGCCCAATGCCTCTGGGCCCAATCGAAAATTTTATGCTTTTAATTTTGAAGAGGGAGCCGACAAGGTGTCGTATAAATTGAAACTCTCTATCACTTCTTCGTGGATGAACCAAGCCATTGAATACTTTCGCAACCAAACGATAGGGGAGTTTTCTGTAGCGCTCGACCTCTCTGAAGGCAACCTTAACGCCACCGACGCAATGGGGCGCAAGGTGTTTAGCTACGTGCGTGGCGATGCAAGTTTTAAGGGAAACGCTCCTCAAATCACGGGCAAATCGCTCTTAGTGCCACGCTCTTACATCGGGAAGGTGGAAGATGAACTGCAAAACACGAAGGATGTGTGGAGCACAGGCGAATATAACATTAAATTGGCATTGAACGAAACGCGTCGCATCGACGATAATGTTTATTGGAACAATCCGAAAAACAGTCCTAACTATTGGAAAGACGATTACGCTCGCCGCACCAACAGCACCTCGCGCACGCTTTATAGTTGGTATGTGCAAAACTTTGGCGAAAACGGTGAAACCATCGTCACCAAAATTGTTTCGGCAGCCGCCAAACCCTTCATCACCAGTGCTTCGGGCTTTCTTTTCCCCACAAGCGCTGAGGCTAATGGCAAGAGCGCCGTGGGCAGTTCGATGGGGGCTGGCACGGCTATGCCTAATCAGCAAACTAGTGGAAATGCGGGCAGTGCAGCTCAACCCAATGGAAATGGAGGAGGGCAGCCCATGCATTAAAACGTTGCTTGCACTGAAGTAGTAATCTAAGTAACCAATCAAAATTATTTTGATTACCTACCTACTTATAATATTTTGATTGATTACTTAAGAACCACTAATCTAACGAATAATAAGTAGGTAAGTAGGCGTTCAGAAATAATTTTATAATACTCTTTCATTTAAGGGCGGGCTGAAAGCCCAATGCATGCACCTAGCCCAGGGCAAGCGAAGCGGCGCCCTGGGTT
>CAVKKI010000004.1:0-29073 GCA_963656725.1 Oribacterium sp.
GGTTACAGTTGAGTAGAAAAGCACGCTCTGAAAGAGCAAAAGCATAACTACGCAAGCGCACGTGCTCCTAGCAATGCTTTTGCTCTTTCAGAGCGACGTATCCGTTAGCGTTTAAACCCAGGGCGCCGCTTCGCTTGCCCTGGGCTAGGGGCATGCATTGGGCTTTTCATTGACAAAATCGGTTGCGGCTCTTCAATGCTCAAGCAATGAATTGCTTGGCATTGCGTTCGCCTTGCACGATTTTTCAGCTCGCCCTTAAATGAACAAGCCGTTTCTATGTAGCATAATTCGTAAAAGAAAAACACTGAAAACGAAATAAAATATATAACTTTGCCCGTTGTATGCATAATAAACGCTTTGTGCAAAGCCAACTAGGAAATAAATAATTCAACACATACACTTTTATTAATTGCGTAAATCTCAATGAAACAGTACAAATTGGTGAACAACATCCTCGGATGGATCACCTTTGCCATCGCGGCTTTCACCTACTGCTCTACAGTAGAGCCCACGGCTAGCTTCTGGGATTGCCCTGAATTTATCACCACAGCATTTAAGCTTGAGGTGGGTCACCCCCCTGGCGCACCCTTCTTTATGCTCACGGGCAACTTCTTTACACAGTTCACTGACGACCCCTCGAAAGTGGCCATCTGCGTGAACATTATGTCGGCCTTGCTCTCGGCATTGTGTATTCTCTTCCTTTTTTGGACCATCACTCACTTGGCCCGCAAACTCATCGCCTCTGATGGCAACGTTACCTCCGTGGGGCAGCTCATCACCATTATGGGATGCGGATTTACGGGCGCACTGGCCTACACTTGGAGCGACACTTTCTGGTTCTCGGCCGTTGAAGGCGAGGTTTACGCCTACTCTTCGATGTTCACCGCTTTGGTGTTCTGGCTCATTCTAAAATGGGAAGACCATGCCGACGAGCCTCACTCTGACCGTTGGCTCGTGCTTATTTTCTACCTCACGGGCCTTTCTATCGGTGTGCACTTGCTCAACTTGTTGTGCTTGCCCGCCATTGCGCTTGTTTATTATTATAAGCGTAACCCCAAAGCCAACCTCAAAGGTTCGGTGGTGGCGCTCATTGTGTCGATGCTACTTGTGGCCGCCGTGCTCTATGGCGTGGTGCCTGGCATTGTGAAGGTGGGCGGATGGTTTGAATGGTTCTTCACCAACGACCTCGGTTTACCCTTCAACGTGGGTATGATTGTTTACCTCATCATCCTTATTGCCGTGGTGCTCACCGCTATTTGGAGCACTACTACGCAAAACCATGTCCGCACCAAGCTATTCTACTTGCTTAGCGTGGCTTTGCTCGGCATCCCCTTCATGGGCCATGGTGCAGTGTCGGCCGTGTTGGGCATTGTGGTGCTCATTGCCCTCTATGTGGTGCTTGGGTTGAAGGGAAAAAACGGCAACTTCTTAGTGCGCAAGCGCTTTATGAACACTTCGCTGCTCTGCATGTTGATGTTGATGATTGGCTACTCAAGTTATGCCATCATCGTGATTCGCTCCACGCAGAATCCGCCCATGGATCAAAACTCGCCCGAGGACATCTTCACCCTCGGTTCGTATATGAGCCGCGACCAGTATGGCCAAACTCCCCTCTTCAAGGGCGAAGCCTTTAGTTCGCAAGAGCAAGCTGCCCAAGTGGGAGCCATTGAGTATGTGAAAGGCAAGCGCACGCAACGTGTGGAAAAAGCCACAGCCTCAGAACCCGACCGCTATGAGAACATTGAGGAAACCACGGGGCTGAAATATCCCAGCGGTTTGACCATGCTCTTCCCCCGCATCTATAGCGCCGCTCACACCTCGCAATATCAAGACTGGCTTGGCGACGACCTCGACTATAACAATGTGGACTTCGCCGACAAAGACGGAAACATCTATCCTGGCATAATGCCCACGCAATGGTGCAACTTGAAGTTCTTCTTGTCATATCAAGTAAACTTTATGTATTGGCGCTACTTTATGTGGAACTTTGCCGGACGTCAAAACGACATTCAAGGCAACGGCGAAAGCGAACACGGCAACTGGATTACGGGCATCTCTTTCATCGACAATGCCCTTTATGGCGACCAAAGTTTGCTGCCTAAGTCGCTGCAAGAGAACAAGGGCCACAACGTGTTCTACTGCCTGCCCCTCATTCTCGGTCTAATCGGCTTGTTCTTCCAAGCCTATCGTGGCGAGAAGGGTGTGCGCCAGTTCTGGGTGGTGTTCTTCTTGTTCTTCATGACGGGTTTGGCCATTGTGCTCTATCTGAACCAAACTCCCAGTCAGCCTCGTGAGCGCGACTATGCCTACGCTGGCTCGTTCTATGCCTTCGCCATTTGGATTGGTTTGGGCGTGGCTGCTTTGGCCGCATGGGTTGAAAAGCTAGTGAAGAAACCCCAGTTGGCTGCTGCAGTGGCCAGCGTGATTGGCGTGTTGGTGCCCCTGCAAATGGTTAGCCAAACCTGGGATGACCACGACCGCTCAAACCGCTTCACCTGTCGCGATTTCGGTGCTAACTACCTCAACACCTTGCCCGATAAGGGTTGCCCCATCATCTTCACTAACGGCGATAACGACACCTTCCCCTTGTGGTATAACCAAGAGGTGGAGGGCAACCGCACCGACGCTCGCGTGTGCAACCTGTCGTATCTGCAAACCGACTGGTACACCGACCAAATGCGCCGTCCAGCCTACGACTCGAAGTCGCTGCCCATCACATGGAGTCGCTATTATTATGTAGACAATGGTAAGCACTCTTACTATCCCATCCGTCCCGAACATAAGAGCGAACTCGATGAGCTGAAGAAGCAGAACCCGAAGGTCGACCCCTATGAACTCTCTTACATCCTCGACAACTATGTGAAGAAGAGCGAGGGAGGCTACTTCCCCACCGACTCTGTGGTGGTGAGCGTTGACAAGCAAGCCGTTATTGAAAGCGGTATGGTGTTGCCCTTGGGTAAAGACTCTATCCCCGACAAAATGGTTATCTCTTTGAAGAAGGCCGCTCAAAAGAACGGCGGACTTTATCGCAACGAGGTGATGATTTACGAAATGCTGGCTCACGCCAACTGGCGACGCCCCATGTATATGAGCGTTACCCTTGGCTCTGACAACTATGCCGGCCTCGACAACTTCCTCGTGTTAGAGGGCTTGGCCTATCGCATCACGCCGTTTAACTTTGGCGCTATGGGCATGATCGACTCTAACCTCATGTATAAGAACCTCATGACCCGCTTCAAATATGGCAATGTGGCTCATAAGGGCATCTACATGGACGAAACCACGGGCCGCATGTGCGAAACACACCGTCGCATGTTTATGATGCTTGCCGACAACTTGCTGCGCAAGGGCGACAAGAAGAAGGCGCTCGAGGTGTTGAAGAAGTGTAAGGAGGTAATTCCCAGCTACAACGTGCCTTACGATGACGACGACGCACAATTGGCTAGCCTTTGGCTGCAAGCTGGCGACAGCAAAGAGGCTGCCGCTGTGGCCAAAGACGTGCTCGACTACTCAATGCAATACTTGCGCTACATTCACTCGCTCGGTGCCAACCGTGTAAACACCTACGCCCGCACCTGCTACTTCATGGTGTCGGCCACGATGGAAGCCATTCAAACTTTGAGCACAGCCGACAAAACGGCTTATGCCAAGTATGAACAGCAACTGAAGAGCCTATATAGCAACGATGCTTTCAGCCTCGGTATGCATGTTTACGAACAACAAGTGAGTGGCGCTGCACAGTAAGCGTAACTAATCTTCGTTGAGGAAAGTGCTTCTCTTTCCTTGGCCTATAAAACCTAAAAAGCTCAGAGCAATGCGTTTTGCCCTGAGCTTTTTATTGCGTTCAGCTTTAGTGAGGATGAATTATTTGTCGGATTTGAGCATCTTTAGTCGAATTATTTGTCGTATTTGAGCGGTTTCTAGAAAATTATTTGTCGTATTTGAGCAGTTTTAGCTAAATTATTTGTCGGATTTGAGCAAGTTTGTTTATCTTTGCCTTTGATAATCAGCGATTTGAATAAAATGAAATACATTACTCGAAATATAGACCGCTTATTGTTAGAGTGGAAGGACAATCCCTTGCGTAAGCCCTTGCTTATAAGAGGGGCTCGTCAGGTGGGTAAATCATCAGCCATTAGGCATTTCGGAAAAGAATTTAAGTATTTCGTAGAGGTAAATTTCGAACGACAAAAATCCATTAAAAGTTTTTTTAGCGGCGATCTCGATGTGCGACTCATTGCTCAAAAGATAGCCAACTATGTCAACATTCCCGTTCGTGAGGGAGAAACGCTCCTTTTCCTCGATGAAATACAAGAATGCCCCGAAGCCATTATGGCCTTGCGCTTTTTTAAAGAAGACTATCCCGAACTACATGTGGTGGCGGCAGGCTCGCTCTTGGAGTTTACGCTGCAAGAACTTCCCACTTTTGGCGTGGGAAGAATTCACTCCTTGTTTATGTACCCCTTGACGTTCGACGAGTTCTTAATGGCAAATCATGAAGAAGGACTCATCACTATGCGCCAACAGGCCGATGAAAAGCATCCCTTAGATCAAGCTTTTCACGAAAAACTCGTGGAATATTTCCGCATTTATTTGCTTGTGGGGGGAATGCCCGAGGCAGTGCGTGCTTGGGCGGAAACGAAAGATTTCGCCAATTGTCAGCAAATACTTAGCGATATCGTGTTGACCTATGAAGACGATTTTAGTAAATATAAAAAGCGCGCTAATCCCGACCTTCTGCGCATCACGATGCGCGGAGTTTGTCATCAGGTGGGAGAGAAACTCACCTTTCGGCAAATTTCTAGCGACTATCGCAGTGCACAAATTCGAGAATCCCTACGTTTGCTCATGCTTGCGGGCATTGTAACCCCCGTTGTTGCAACTTCGGGCAATGGTTTGCCTCTCGATGCAGAAGCCGATGAGAGCCGAATGAAAATGCTCTTCCTAGACACGGGGCTCCTTCTCTCAGTGTTGCAATTAGAGGGAAACCTCTCGCAACAACTTATAGAACTCATTCAAACTGGCACACCGCAAGAACTTGTGAATAAAGGGGGATTGGTAGAGATGGTAGCTGGATTGGAAATAGTGCGCAACAAACCTTGTGTGCAGCGCCAAAAGATGTTTTATTGGGAAAAGAAAGGAAACAGTGTGGCCGAGGTAGACTATCTTGACACACGCAACCTAAAGGTGCTGCCCATTGAGGTGAAGTCGGGCACGCAAGGGGGCATGAAAAGCCTCTGGATGTTTATGCGTGAAAAGAAACTCACTGAGGCTGTACGCTGTTCGCTGGAAAATTTTGGTGAAATAACCTACACCGACCTCGAGGCCGATGGAGCAGAAAGGCACGTTCGCATTTGTCCACTTTATGCCATGAAACAACTGAAATCGTAAGAAAACGGATTTTCTATTTCTACTTAAAGAAACAGATGACTCGTTCTAAATGTTTCATTGCACAACAGACTAAGTGTGCATTTCTTTGCCATATCCTTTATTATCCCAAAATTAAATACTAAATTCGCCCTGTAATACTAAAAATTGTTTCACGCCTGTGATTATAGAACAACCCGCCTGGTTTTTGCGTTGGCTTTATCCCCGCGCCTTGTGGCGGATGGATAAGAAGGAACGTGCCGTGTATCTAACTTTCGACGACGGCCCCATACCCGAGGTTACCCCTTGGGTGCTCGACGTGCTCGATCATTACGGAGTGAAAGCCACTTTCTTTATGGTGGGAGATAACATTCGCAAGCATCCTAAGGAGTTTGAAATGGTGAAAGCTCGGGGGCATCGGTTGGGTAACCACACTTATAACCACATTGGCGGACTGCTACACGGCATCAGTTCCTACGTGCGCAATGTGGACAAGGCCAACGAATATTTACACACCGACCTCTTCCGTCCGCCTCATGGTTGGATGAAATGGGACCAATACATAATGGTGAAATTGCGCTATAAGGTGGTGATGTGGGATCTTGTGACTCGTGATTATTCCACGCGGTTAAATGGCCGCGATGTGTTGCTCAACGTGCGTCGCTACGCTCGTCCGGGCAGCATCATCACCTTCCACGACTCGCTAAAAAGTCAAGACAAACTGCTCTATGCCTTGCCCCGCGCCATAGAATGGCTCAAGAGCCAAGGGTATGAGTTTAAAGTGTTCGAGTAGGGTTTTAATGGTGTTCTAAATTCCCTCGTTATAAAATAAGTAGGTAATCATAATAATTTTGATTACCTACTTATTAGAATCGTTTTGATTGATTACTTATCTATAAAACTATAGAACCATTTTGATTCTATTCTTCCACAACTTTCCAATCAAGAATGCCTTTTCCTTCCTTGTCAAGTTTAATGGTGGGGTTCTATTATCTTATTTAGTGCTTGTCGCACTTCTTGGTTGGGGAAGCCCAACAAATAGGTGCCGTCTTCGTAGCCTTTAATTGTGAGATAGCCCGATTGATAAAGGAACAGCTCGGCACCGCCCCCTGTTACGTCAGACGATTCAAGGGTGTCGGCATCGATGTAACAATGGTCAAAATATTCCATCCGTAGCTCCATATCGTCTACAAATTTGGGAAGTAAGGATGTCGCACCCGATGCAATCCAAAAGTTGATGAGTTTGGATTGTGCAAGGGCATTGATGAGGCTGAACGGGTTGTAGATGTCGGTCATGTTCTCCTCGCTGAAGTGGTAGCCATCGTAATATTCCTTTAAACGGTTGTGCGCTTCTTCTAATGTCCACTTGTTGCGTTGCGACATTTTCTCTAATTCAGGCTGAAAATTTTCTGCAATCTCTGCTTCGGTTATTCCGCAAAGTGAGGCAAACTGAGGGAAGAAACTGATGTTGGTGAGATTGTTGAGAACAGAAAAGAGCGATATTTGCGTGAACTTTGTGATGCCTGTGATGAAGACGAATTTCTCGTAGGCATCGTCGGCCTTGAGTATGGCGAAAACCTCTCGATACACTTCCGTGCATCTCTCATGTTCTGGTGTTTTCCAAGAATGCTGCAAGGGGGCGTCATACTCGTCGATGAGAATGACAACTTGCTGCCCTGTTGCTTGATAGGCTGTTGTGATGATTCCATCGAAGCGGTCGGCAAGTTGAGCGGTAGCCTCGATTGTGATGCCATACGCCTCTTCGTATTGACGAAAACAAATGTTTAGATAGGAGCGTAACGTTTCAGCTGTAGCTCCACCCCGGCTCATATCAAGGCGAATAACGGGGCGCTTCGTCCATTCCTTTTCAAGCGCCATTATTTTCAGCCCCTCGAAAAGTTCTTTACGCCCTTCGAAATAACATTGAAGTGTGTCTACAAGAACAGACTTTCCGAATCGTCTTGGGCGACTCAGATAATTGTACTTCATATTCTTATTGGTCAATTGCCAAATAAGGTCTGTTTTGTCGACATACAAATATTCATTACGTCTGATTTCTTCAAACGATTGAATGCCAACCGGAAGTCTTCTTTCTTGTAGCTCTTCCATATTTTTCTAATTTTATTTGGTTCAAGAAACTCCTACTCCGAGGCCTATTCTCCCCAATCCCCTCGATCAAGGCTTCGGTAGGAAATGGCCTCTTTAATGTGTGCCGATTGTATGCACTCGCTTGCGGCGAGGTCGGCGATGGTGCGCGACACTTTGAGAATGCGGTCGTAGGCGCGAGCCGAGAGGTCGAGCCGGCGCATGGCACGTTGCAGGGTGTTTTGCGCCTCGTCGTCGAGCGTGGCATACTGTTCGAGCATGGCACGCGTCATTTGCGCGTTGCAGTGCACCCCTTTTATCTCTTTGTAACGCTCTGTTTGTATGGCACGGGCCGCTATGACGCGCTCGCGGATGGCGGCACTCGATTCCCCCTTCGGGGCTTTAGCCAATTCCATCACGCTAACGGGCGCTACCTCTATTTGAATGTCGATGCGGTCGAGCAGCGGGCCCGATATTTTGCTTTTGTAGCGTTGCACTTGGGCGGGCGAGCAGGTGCAGTTGTGGTGAGGGTCGTTGTAGTAGCCACAGGGGCAAGGGTTCATTGAGGCCACTAGCATGAATGAGCAAGGAAGGGTGGCAGAATATTTGGCACGTGAAATAGTGATTTCCCGATCCTCTAAAGGTTGGCGAAGTGTTTCGAGAGCCGTGCGTGAAAATTCGGGCAGTTCATCAAGAAACAACACGCCATTGTGAGCCAAACTGATTTCGCCTGGCTTGTAGGTGGCGCCGCCGCCAATTAAAGCCACATCAGAGATGGTGTGATGAGGCGAACGGAAAGGACGTTGTGCAATGAGCGAAGTTTGTGCTCCGAGCTTGCCAGCTATGGAGTGAATTTGTGTGGTTTCAAGACTTTCGGCCAAAGTGAGTTGGGGTAGAATAGAAGGCACACGCTTGGCCATCATGCTCTTTCCGCAACCTGGCGAACCAATTAATATGATGTTGTGACCGCCTGCAGCTGCCACCTCGAAAGCGCGTTTCACGGCCTCTTGTCCTTTCACATCGGCAAAGTCGGCACCGCTAAGAGCTTGTGCAGCGTAAAACTCCTCGCGAGTGTTGACCACCGTGGGCTCTAACTGCATAATGCCTTGCAAAAAACTAGTAACTTGAGTGAGTGTTTCCACTCCATACACCTTTAGTTTGTTTACCACAGCCGCTTCGCGCTCATTCTCTTTCGGTACGAATAAAGCCTCAAAACCTTGCTCGCGAGCCTTGATGGCGATGGAAAGTGCTCCTTTCACAGGACGGATGGAGCCATCCAATCCCAATTCCCCCACAAAAACATAGTTCTTTAGTTTCTCGTTTCGTATCAATCCCAGTGACGCCATCATGCCAATGGCCAACGGAAGGTCGTAGCCAGAACCCTCTTTGCGCACGTCGGCAGGGGCAAAGTTCACGGTGTAGCGCATGTTATAGGGCAAACGCACACCGCTCTGCTTCAGCGCTCCCTCCACACGCATTCGGCTTTCACGCACGGCATTGTCGGGAAGTCCCACCATCATGAAAATGGTGCGCTCTTCCTGCTGATTATGCATTTCTGAAGCGTTTACTTCGAGAAAAACAGACATGGCGGTCATGCCGTTCAGCGCAGAGGTGTGGATGGTTGTTAGCATAGAGAGAGCTATGAGGGTAAGAGATGATAATAGAAAAGAATGAAGGGGGAGATGAAGAGAATAACCTAAAGAAACTAGTCTTTCTTAAGACTTAGATTGAGCTAAAGAAGCAAGCTTTTCTTAAAACTTAGCGTCTTTAATGTCCGTCACATCCCTTTGCACAATGACACCTTGTTCGTTAACGAGCATCAAAGAAGGCACATAGTGCAATCCCAATTGCGTGACAAGAGGAGAATTAAATGACTGGCGGTCGCAGATGACGGGGTAGGCAATAGAGTCGCTTTTAAGATTAGAACGCAACATTTCGTTGTCCACATCGAGCGACACCACTAAGCATTGCCACTTTCCGCCCAACGTGCGCAATTTGCTGCGCACTTGTCGAAGCATGGAGCGAGTGTCGCTCTGCCAATAGGCCATGCAAACAATCACAAGGTTTTTGCCTTTATAATCTTGGGTTGATACTTCTTTCCCGTCCATGGTGCGAGCCGTGAATTTGGGAAGACGTTCACCCACACCATTCACGAGGATGGGACGATAGAATTGGTCGAGATAGCTAACGGCGCGTTCCTTGGGCTGCTCTTTCTTCAGCAGGTCGAGCAAGGGTAGGGCGGTGTGAGCATCGGGCTTCTCCTTGTCGGTGAAATAAGCACGGAAAGCAGCCACAGCGGCCAACGTGCGAGCATTTTCCCGAATGAATTGTGCAGCGGCCAGATGCAAGGTACGCTCGGGGGTGTTGAGATTTTTAATGCGGAAGTCGGAGAGAAGTTCGTTTTGCTCCGTACCGCTCATCTTGATTTCGGAAAGGTGAGAAGCATCGCCCTTTAATTTCACGGTCTGCCCAGGCTCGGCCACCACATAAGCTTTCGTAAAGTTAGGATAAAGCAAGGTGAGCACAGCGGGCGCATTGAGTTGGCGTTCATATTCAAACTTGCCGTCGCTGATGCGCACGGTGTCCATCCCATCAAAGGCGCCGTCTTCACTAAAAACGTAAAATTCGGCATCGTTTACGTTGCTCAGTTCGCCTTTAATGCGGATGCGGTCTTTGCTCGGGCCACAAGCCACAGCAAGTAGCAGAACAAACAAAGAGGTTGCGAAAAAGGTTATTTTGCTCATAGTATAGAACTTTTCGATTCGGAAAAACAAGGTGAAGTAATTAGGGAGTGTGGAGATAATTAAATTCATTCATTCTTCACAGACTCTTAGCCTTTTGGCCTTTTAGTCATTTAACAAGCGTCTAGAACATCTTTCTTACACGATCGATGCCCGCCACGAGTGTGTCCACTTCCTCCTTGGTGTTGTAGAGGGCGAAAGAGGCTCGCGCCATACCTTCCACGCCACAGCGTTGCATTAAGGGTTGGGCGCAATGGTGACCAGTGCGAATGGCTATGCCTAAGCGGTCGAGCAGGGTGCCTAGGTCGAGCGGGTGAATGTCTCCTACGTTAAAGGAAATGACGGATTCTTTTTCGGCAGCCGTGCCAAAGAGGTGCATTTCGGGGATAAGCGCCATTTGCTCCATGGCATATTGCGTAAGTTCGTGCTCATAGGCGTGAATGTTGGCCATGCCGAGTGTGCTGACGTAGTCGAGAGCCACGGCTAGGGCGTGCGAACCTACATAGTCGGGCGTTCCAGCTTCAAATTTAAAGGGAAGTCGTTCGTAGGTGGTCTTTTCAAATGTTACACGGGCAATCATTTCGCCACCACCTTGGTAGGGCGGCATCTGCTCAAGCAATTTCTCGCGGCCATAGAGCACGCCAATACCCGTAGGGCCATACACTTTGTGACCGCTGAATACGAAAAAGTCGCAACCTAAATCCTGCACATTCACAGGCATGTGGGGCACACTTTGCGCTCCGTCCACAAGGAAATGCGCGCCGTGGGCATGAGCCACTTCCGCCATGCGTTTCACGGGATTAACAGTGCCGAGCACGTTGCTCACCTGTGCGGTGCACACCAAACGGGTGCGTGGGGTGAAGAGCTTTTCGTAGGCATCTAAATCGAGTTCGCCTTCATCGCTCATCGAAATTACTTTTAGCACAATGCCCCGACGGTCGCGCAGCAATTGCCAAGGCACAATGTCGCTATGGTGCTCCATCACGCTCAAAATCACCTCATCGCCCTCTTTAAGGAAGGCTTCGCCATAAGAACTGGCCACGAGGTTCAAACTCTCGGTGGTGCCGCGAGTGAAGATGATTTCGCTAATCGACTGCGCGTTGATGAAGCTGCGCACCTTCTCGCGAGCTGCCTCGTGCAGGTCGGTGGCTTGCTGCGAAAGGTAGTGCACACCGCGGTGAACGTTGGCGTTAACGGAGTAGTATTCCTCACTAATAGCGTCTACCACACAGCGTGGCTTTTGGGTTGTGGCGGCATTGTCGAGGTAGACTAATGGGCGGTTATACACCGTGCGCTCCAATATGGGAAAGTCTTTGCGAAGGGTGGATGTGTCGAACATACAATAGCTTATCTGTTGAAAGATTTTTATTATTGCAACGCTTGATTAAAGAATATAAAACTTCTTTCCGTTTGAAAGAGATTATTCAAAACAATAAGCGTTGCCAACTAAACTGCACCGTAATAATTAATGCTTGCTTCCGCATCCGCGGCAACCCTGGCATTGTTCGCCGAGTTGCCCTCTGAAACGAAGTTCCACAAGGTGCGACAAGCGGTCGTGCAGATGCTCAATGTGAATGTGGCGCAGCACATCGTTGATAAAGGCATGCTGAAGAAGCAAGCGGGCTTCGTCTTCGGGAATGCCACGTTGACGCATATAGAAAAGTGCCGTTTCATCGAGTTTGCCGATGGTCGATCCGTGGTTACACTTCACATCGTCGGCATAAATCTCAAGCATGGGTTGGCTATAAGCGTGAGCGGTGGGTGTGGCGCAAATGTTGGCATTGGTTTGTTGCGAAGCCGTTTTGTCGGCTCCTGGTGCCACGTAAATTTTTCCGGCAAAAGCTCCCACGCTCTCTCCGTTGAGCACATATTTATAAAGCATGTCGCTGGTGCATTTAGGCACGAGGTGCTCCACCAGCAAGTTGTTGTCCACATGTTGCGTGTCGTCGGCAATGGCCGCACCATAAAGTTCGGCCGAAGCGTTCTCGCCTTTTAGGCGCACCTCCACGCGGTTACGTGTTTTGCCACAAGTCAGCGTGATAGCATCGTAGCTGATTTGGCTGTCGGCCTCTTGCTCCACATAGAGTGTGGAGAAACGGGTGGTGCGCGCGTTGGTTTCTTCTATGCTGTAGAGGTTAATTTGCGCCTCTTTGTGAGCGTAGGCTTCAATCACTTGCGTGGTGATGAAATGCTGTTCGCCTTCGCTGTGGTCGCAGAAAAGCACGGAGGCTTTCGCTCCCTTTTCGGCCACGATAATCACGCGGCGCACGCACATCATGTCTACTTTTGCCGAGGCAATGTTCACTATTTGCAGCGGTGATTTCAGTTCGGTGCCTTCGGGCAAATAAATGAAAAGGCCATCTTGTGCCAAAAGCGTGTTCAGCATTGTCACCCCATCGTGTCCCCCACGGAAATCGCGGTCGTTGGCGGCGGCTTGCTGATAATAAGTGTCGAGCCATACGGGATGGCTTTGAGCCACATTTCGAAAAGAGTCTACCACTACGCCCTCGGGCAAAAGCGCTTTCACATTGGCCGGGGCGGCATAAGGCATGTCATTGAGCACGAAAAAGAGCGAGGTGCTCAAATTGGGCACGTTGCATTTGAAGGCCACATACGGATTTACAGGCATTGCGATGCGTCGCAAGTTCAATCCGTAGTTGGGGGCGAAAGCCTCGTTGGCGTCGGTATATTTATAGCGCTCCTCCCTAGAAGTGGGCAACCCCTGTTGGGCAAGCACTTCAGCGGCCGCTTGTCGATGAGCGTTAAGTGGCTGAATGCTTCCCTCGTCAAGCAGTGTGCGGTGCTCGTTATATAGGTCTAAATATTGCTGATGACTATTCATTGTCGTGGTGTGCCTTTATGCCTCTTCAATGTTGTTTACAATCCAATCGAAACCTTTCTCTTCAATGTCATAGCCCAACTGAGCGGTGCCTTCTTTCACGATGCGTCCTTTCACAAGCACGTGCACGAAGTCGGGCTTCAAGTAGTCGAGCATGCGTTGATAGTGAGTAATCACCATGGCACTTGTTTTGGGTGTTTTCAGCATGTTGAAGCCTTCGGCCACAATGCGTAAAGCGTCCACGTCGAGGCCTGAGTCGGTTTCATCGAGAATAGAGAAGGTAGGCTCTAACACGGCCATTTGGAAAATCTCGTTGCGTTTGCGTTCACCACCCGAGAAACCCTCGTTCACGCCGCGGCTCATAAAGTGAGCGTCAAGGCCCACAAGCTTGCGCTTTTCTTTCAGCAATTTCAAAAACTCGCTAGCGGCAATGGGCTCTTGTCCATAATATTTGCGCTTGGCGTTGAGAGCGGCACGCATAAAGTTCGTCATCGATACACCCGGTATTTCCGTCGGGGCTTGAAACGACATGAAGATGCCTTCGTGCGAACGGTCTTCGGGAGAAAGGGCGAGCAAATCTTTCCCGTTGAAGGTGATGGAACCTTCTGTTACTTCATATTTCGGGTTACCCACGAGCACGTTGCTCAGCGTTGATTTTCCCGAGCCGTTAGGGCCCATCAGCACGTGCACCTCGCCATCGTTAATGGTCAGGTTCACTCCGCGTAATATCTCTTTTCCCTCAACCGAGGCGTGTAGGTTTTTTATTTCGAGCATAATTGTTTTTGTATCTTTTTTATTAGGCTACAAAGTTACGAATTTTATGTTGATGTTTCGTAGCTTTACTCCCTTATATTTGTTGCGTCAGCCAGTGAACGGTTGGGTGGGAGAGGAGAAGAGAATGAGAAGAAAACAACCTATTCTTAGTGGGGAAAGCGAAAGAACCAGTTTGTGGATGAAAGAAAATGAACAAATTAACACGAAAAAAGCGGTTTTTCTTTCAAAAAATCGCAATCTACCATATTATTGGTATATATTTGCTGCTGAAAGCGCCGTATCTTTGCATCGTCAAACAGAAAGAATGACAAATAAAACAGTAAATACAATAAATAAAAACACAAAGATATGAGCAAGATCTATCAGTCGTTGACAGAGTTAGTGGGCAACACACCGTTGCTCGAAGTAAGTAACGTAGAAAAAGCCTTGGGCCTAAAGGCTCATGTGCTCGTAAAGATAGAGGCATTCAATCCCGGCGGCAGTGTAAAAGACCGCGTGGCATTTGCCATGATCACCGATGCCGAAGAGCGAGGAGCGTTGAAGCCGGGCGGCGTTATCATTGAGCCCACCAGTGGCAACACGGGTATTGGCTTGGCTTGGGTGGCTGCTGTGAAAGGCTACCGCATTATTCTCACCATGCCTGAAACAATGAGCCTAGAGCGTCGCAATTTGTTGAAGGCTTTGGGCGCAGAATTGGTGCTGACCCCAGGAAGTGAGGGCATGAAGGGCGCCATTAAGCGCGCTTTGGAGTTGCAAGAGCAACACCCCGGCAGTTTCATTCCCCAACAGTTTGAAAATGCGGCCAACCCCGCAGCTCACACTCGCACCACGGCCGAAGAAATTTGGGCCGACACCGACGGCAAGGTCGACATCTTTATTGCGGGCGTTGGCACGGGCGGCACGCTGAGCGGCACTTCTCGCGGTTTGAAAGCGCATAACCCCGCTGTGAAGGCCATTGCTGTAGAACCGGCCACGAGTGCTGTGCTTGAAGGCAATCCGTCGGGCGCACACAAAATTCAGGGCATAGGTGCCGGCTTCGTGCCTAAAAACTTCAGCTACGAGGCAGCCGACGAAATTCTGCCCATTGCCGATAACGACGCCATCCGCGCCTCTCGTCTTTTGGCCAAGCAAGAGGGCTTGTTGGTGGGCATCTCCTCGGGCGCAGCCTTCTATGCGGCTATTGAGCAAGCCAAGAAACCTGAAAACGAAGGTAAAACCATCGTAGCCTTGCTTCCCGACACGGGCGAGCGTTATCTCTCTACGGTGCTTTATGCCTTTGAGGAATATCCAGTGTAATTTGATGTATATAATCTCCGATAATCAACCTCTCACAAGCGATGCGCTGACTCACTATCTAGTGGGTCAGCCTTTGCTGCATGCGGGCTCGAAGGCTGAATTGGCCACTTTGTTAGAGCAGCATGCTGACGCGGTGGTGGTGTTAGATTTCTCGTTGTTCGACTTCACCACGCCCGAAAATTTGCTCATCTTTCTTCGCCGCTTTCCTCGTTCACGTTGGCTGTTGCTCTCAGCGGAGTTTGCTGAAAATCTAGTGCGCATGTTCTCGGCTGAGGCGCAGGTGAGTTTTTTGACGAAAGATTGCACGCGAGAGGAGTTTCTTCACGCTGCTTATCGGTTACAACAGGGGGAACGTACTCTTTGTGCCGCGGTGGCCGATGTGCTTAATCATTCGGCTAATGCTTCGACTGGAGAGGCGCACCTCACTCGCACAGAAACGGAGGTGCTTGTGCTGATTGCGCAAGGGCTAAGTGCTAAGGCCATTGCCGAGCGTCGCAACTCGTCGGTGCATACCATTGTGACGCATAAAAAGAATATTTTTCGCAAGCTAGGCGTTTCTACGGCTTACGAGGCTACGCGTTATGCCTTGCGGGCGGGGCTGACTGAGGCGGTGGAATATTATATCTAATAGCTAATGTTTTCTTTTTCAAGCGTTTGTGCTTGCGCCGACGCGGGACGTGTCGCCCCCGGAAGGAACTAGCGTCGCTAAATATGCATAAAAAAAGTCTCCGTTTTAAATGAAACGAAGACTAAACCTTTTACCTTATGAACCAAAACGGCTTATCACAATTTCAAAATTGCAGAAGGATTAAGCCAGTTTGTTAATGTGGGTCATCACACCGCTCTTAATGTTAGCGGCTTTGTTTTTGTGGATGATGTTATTCTTTGCAAGCTTATCCAACATCTTCTGAACTTTCGGCAGAAGTTCTGTGGCAGCTGCTTTGTCAGTAGTAGCGCGGAGCTTACGTACTGCATTACGCATTGTCTTAGCGTAATATCTGTTGTGCAGTCTGCGAGACGCTGTCTGACGAATTCTTTTTACAGATGATTTGTGATTTGCCATTGTTAATTTCTTCTTTTTTATTAGTAGTCCCTAGGAGAGTCGAACTCCTCTTTAGAGAATGAAAATCTCTCGTCCTAACCGATAGACGAAGGGACCATCGCGTGGTGAGCTTTGCTTCACTCATTGTGTTGAGTGGCGTCTTGTTCTCATTTGCGAGTGCAAAGGTAGTGACTATTTTTAAAACCACCAAGCCTTTGCGCTATATTTTTTGAAAAAAGTGCGTTTTTTGTTGTTTTAGCCGCTTTTTTCTGCTTTTCGTGTGCTAGAATTGGTAATTTTGCAGCAAATGCCGTTGTTTCGGGCAACCGATTTTGAAAACGGAAAATTGGCTAAATTGGGAAAAGTTGCTGCTTTCCGTTGATTTTGCTCGAATGGTTGTGAACAGGACGGCCACCTATATTATATATATGTAATAAAGAATTTACTGAAAGATGAAGTCGCGAGGGATTGTGCTACATACGTTGCGTTATAGCGACGAGCAGCTCATAGCTGATGTGCTTACAGAGCAACAAGGCTGTGTTACGATGATGGTGCGCATCAGTCGCAGTAAGCGCGCTGCGGTGCGTCATTCATTGTTTCAGCCGTTGGCCATTCTCGATTTGGAGTGGACGCATCGCTCTCGGGCCAATATGCAGCGTCCGCAGAGCGTGCAGGTGGCCGAGCCTTTTGTTTCTTTGCCCTACGACCCCATCAAACTGAGCATTGCTCTTTTCGTGGCCGAGGTGTTGCACCATGCCGTTCGGGTAGAGCAGATGGACGAGGATTTGTATCGCTATGTGGAAAAATCAGTGCTTTGGCTCGACGCCAGCACGCACGGCTATAGCAACTTTCATTTGCTTTTTTTGTTGCGCCTTACTCATTTCTTGGGTTTCCTTCCCAGTGTGACGCAAGCCGAGGCGGGCAGCTATTTCGACCTTCGCAGTTCGTGCTTCGTGTTGCAGCAGCCTGACCATTCCGACTTTTTACTGCCCGCTGAGGCCCAATTGTTGCCCAAATTGTTGCGCATGCGCTACGATACCATGCGTTTTTTCCGTTTCAGCGGTGCCGACCGCTCGCGTTTGTTGGAGGCTATCAACACTTATTATCGTCTGCACCTTCCCAACTTTCCCGAACTGAAATCGTTGGCCGTGTTTCGTGAACTCTTTTCCTAGTTCTAGGAAAAGTCTCTAATCTCTTTGGGCTTTTATAATTTGTGAAACGGAGAAATTCTCTCAAATTTCTCCTTCAAAAGGAAGTTCTCGCTCGCCAAGCCCCGCAAAAGTACGGCGATGGTAGGGGGTGAGGCCATGTTTCGCAATGCCTTGCCGATGTTGTTTGGTGGGGTAACCAGCGTTGCGGTCCCACCCGTAATGCGGAAATTCGTTGTGAAGGGCGTGCATGTAGTCGTCGCGATAGGTTTTGGCGAGGATGGAGGCAGCGGCAATGCTCAGGTATTTTCCGTCACCCTTCACAATGGTTTGGTGCGGCAAGTTGCCGTAGGGCTTGAAGCGGTTGCCGTCAACGATGACGAACTCTGGGCGCAGTTTCAGCCCATCGAGGGCACGGTGCATGGCCAGGATTGAAGCGTTGAGAATGTTGATGTGGTCAATCTCTTCGGGTGTAACGATGCCTAAAGCCCAAGCTAGGGCATCGCGCTCAATGGTTTCGCGAAGCGCATAGCGCTTTTTGGCCGAGAGCTGTTTCGAGTCGTTGAGTTGCTCGTTTTCGTAGTTGGGGGGTAGAATAACGGCGGCGGCATACACGCTGCCAGCCAAGCATCCGCGCCCGGCTTCGTCGCATCCGGCTTCAATGAGGTGCTGCGTGTTGTAGAGGGGGGAGAGCATGTTATATATATTATATAGGTATAAAAGCAACAACTGCTCCTGTCTCTTTTTGTGGCAGAAGCAGTTGTTTCTCATTAGTGGGCGCAAGTAGCTCTGTGGGCTAGTAGCTCTGGGGGCGACGCGTCTCGCGTCGGCGCTAGCACTGGCGCAAGAGGTTTGCGCAAAAAGTGGCGCGAAATTTTTAATAAGAAAATCCCTTTTAAAAAGCGTTTCTTCTTGCGCCGACGCGAGCCGCGTCGCCCCCACTGGAGAGCTGCTCGCTTTTAGCGAAGTTACTTCACAAGACTTTGAAAAGCGCTGTCGTTAAAGAGCGTCACAAATTCCAAGTCGTTAGCGGCGCGTTGCTTCAGAGAACTGTCCTTGCTAATGGCATCTTTCAAGTTGCTGATGGCCGCGTTCTGCTGGTTGCTGCGAGCGGCCACAATGGCTTTGAGATAGCTGGTGATGCCGTCGGGCTGAGCCACCTTGCTTAAAGTGGTGCTGGCCGAGGCGTAGTCTTTGTTTAAAATCTGTGCCAAGGCAGCCGAGTTGGTGTTGATGCCCTTCAAGCATTCAGCAGCTTGAGCGTAGTTGCCCGAAGCGGTTTGCAAGTTGCCCAACACTTCGTTGTAGTTTTCAGCAGCGGTGGCCTTCATTAGGTAATTTTGTGCTTCAGTGTTGTTGCCTTCACACAAAGCAATCAATGCCTCGTTGGCGTTGGCTTCGGCCGAAGAGCCGTTCTTAGCCAAGGCTTGCTGCAAGTAGCTCTTGGCAGTGGCAAGGTCGCCTTGCTTATAGGCCAAAGTGGCGAGGTTGTTGTAGGCGCGGTAGTCGTCGGGATACTGGCGCGTAGTGGTGGTGTAGATATCCTTCTGCTGAGCGGCATCCTCGGTGAGGGTGGCGGCATAGAGCAACTCTTCCACAGAGAGCTTCGAAGCATCGTCTTTATATTGCTGCTCAATTTCGTCGTCGCTACGGCCAATGAGGTTGTAGTTCAATGTGAGACGGGCGCGGCGCAGTTCGGGCAAAATTTCATCGGCCAACTCTTTGTAGCCAGCTGAAAGGTTGCGAATTTGCTTTTCGCGCTCTTCGGGGTCTTGATACATAGAGAGCACGCGAAGAATGATGTCTTTGTCTTGCACGTTCGACTGTGACACGAGTTCTTGGAAGCCTTCCCAGTCCTCGGCGGTGTATTTCGAGTCGACTTCTGCATCGAGTTTCGCGCTCTTCAGTTGGTTGTTGACATATCCCTTCGAACTTGTTTCGCGCTTCTGAGCCAAGGCCGTGTTCACCTTCATGCCGCCATCGGGCGAGGCGTAGGCCGACACCTCAATGTTGTCGAGCATGTAGCCCTTTTGGTCGGCCTTAATTTGCTTCAAAGTGTTTACAAAATCTTGCACCGTGGTGGTTTTGAGTTCACTGTTGCGAATGTTGGCCTGATTGATGAGATATTTAATTTGTGCCTGCTTGGTTTGCTTAATGGCATATTGATATTTATCGGCAGCCAATTGCGTGTTGGCCGAAGCAGCCGTGTTTTGCACGAGGGTGGAGGTGGCGAGGATGCCATCGTCCACTTTCACTTCGGGCACGTTCACCTTTTTATTGCCTAGACGAGCGTCGAAGGTGAGGTAGAGTTCGCTCTTCTGCATAGCGGGCTCGTAGGTGAAAGTGTTACGCATCACGTAGTTGCCACCTAGTTTGTAGGAAATTTCCTGATCATTGCCTTGCACCTTCTCACCTTGGAAGGTAGCGCTTTGGCCTTGCGTAGACTGGCCGTTGTAGCGCAACACGGGGGTAACGGTCACCACGGCCTTCTTCTTCATGTATTTTTCGGGGAAGCGTCCGTTAATGGTCACAGCCACCTTGCCGCCAGTGGCCTCCATAGGCGAGGGTGTGGCGGTGAAATTGTCAGCCGAGAGTTCGCCCATCTTACTGCACGAGGTGAGGCTGAGTGTGCCCACAAGTGCTATCGATAGATATCCTTTTATTTGCATATTAAAATGTTTGGGTTTAAGGTATGAGAGAGAGACTTTTATTATTCTTTCGTTTCGCCAAGGTGCTTACACCATTTGCCCTGTGCCATACAGTAGATGCCAAGGGCTATGAAGGGAATGCTCAGCAGCTGCCCTTGGTCTAAGCCAATGAGTTGCTGCATGTGTAGCTCCCAAGGCTCTTGCACCTCTTTGAGAAATTCCACCAAAAGGCGGAAGGTGAAGATAGTGGTGAGGCAGTAACCGAAGTAGAAACCCGTGCCTACGCGACTTTTCATTTTTGCGTAGAGCGCAAGGCCCACGATGAAGAACACCAAGTAGGCTATGGCCTCATAGAGTTGTGCGGGGTAGCGAGGCTGTGTTTCGTTGAGTTGCACGAAAACGAAGCCCAATGTGTCCGACTGTGTGAATTTGCCCACAATTTCCGAGTTCATCAGGTTGCCCAAGCGAATGAAGCAAGCGCAAATGGGCGTGGCAATGGCAATGTTGTCGAGCACGCGCAGAATGTTCACCTTCGTGCGGCGCACATAGAGCCACAAGGCAATCATCAAGCCCAGCGTTCCGCCGTGTGAGGCTAGGCCGGCATAGCCCGTAAACTTCCAACTGCCGTCGGCCATTTTGTGCATAGGTAGCACCATTTCGAGGGGGTGCGCCAAGAAGTAGCCGGGCTCGTAGAGCAGGCAGTGCCCAAGGCGAGCGCCTACCAAAATGCCCACGAAGCAGTAGAGAAAGAGTGGGTCGAACTTCTCTTGCGGAATTTGCTGCTTGCGATAGAGCTTGAAAACCACCACGTAGGCCAAGGCCAAACCGATGCACCAACACAGCGAGTACCAACGCACCTGCAGCGCACCTAGGCTGAAGGCCACCACCGAAGGGTTCCAAATGGTTGTGAGTAGAGAATTCATTTTTTTGTGAAAACGAAATTTTATACGTTGAAGCGGAAATGCATGATGTCGCCATCGGCCACCTCATACTCCTTGCCCTCCACGTGTAGCAAGCCCGCGTCGCGCACGGCGGCTTCAGAGCCTAGGCGGATGTAGTCGTCATACTTAATGACCTCGGCGCGGATGAAGCCCTTCTCAAAGTCGGTGTGGATGACACCGGCACATTGCGGAGCTTTCCAGCCTTTGTGGAAGGTCCAAGCCTTTACCTCCATTTCGCCAGCGGTGATGAAGGTTTGCAGGTTGAGCATGTGATAGGCGGCCTTGATGAGGCGGTTGCAACCGCTCTCTTCCAAGCCCACATCTTGCAGAAACATTTGTCGCTCCTCATAGGTTTCGAGTTCGGCAATGTCGGCTTCGGTTTGTGCGGCCAACACGAGCACTTCGGCGCCTTCATCAGCCACGGCCTTGCGCACCTCTTCCACGTAGTGATTGCCTGTGGCGGCAGAGCCCTCGTCTACGTTGCACACGTAGAGCACGGGTTTTGAGGTGAGCAGAAACAGTCCCTTAGCGGCCTTTTGCTCTTCGAGCGATTCAAACTCCACGCTGCGGGCGCTTTTGCCCTCTTCCAAGGCTGCTTTATAGGCCATGAGCACTTCATACTCCACCTTGGCCGTTTTGTCGCCGCCCACTTTGGCAATTTTTTCTACGCGCTTAATGCGGTTCTCCACCGTCTCAAGGTCTTTCAATTGCAGTTCGGTGTCGATGATTTCTTTGTCGCGCACAGGGTCAACGCTTCCGTCCACGTGCACCACGTTGCCATCGTCGAAGCAGCGCAACACGTGAATAATGGCATCGGTTTCGCGAATGTTTCCTAAGAATTGGTTGCCAAGACCCTCACCCTTTGAAGCGCCTTTCACAAGGCCAGCAATGTCCACAATCTCAACGGTGGTGGGCACGATGCGTCCAGGGTGTACCAGTTCGGCTAGTTTGGTCAAGCGTTCGTCGGGCACGGTAATCACGCCCACATTGGGCTCGATGGTGCAGAAGGGGAAGTTGGCAGACTGTGCCTTGGCATTACTCAGGCAGTTGAACAATGTGGACTTTCCCACGTTGGGCAGTCCCACAATGCCGCATTGTAAACTCATATATCTTTAATTCTTTTTATTCTTCAACGGGCAAAGTTACTATTTATTTATGGGAATTACCTATTTCAGAGGCGAAGATTTCTGCCGCGTGTTTCAGAAAGTTAGTGTTCACCTTGTGTTTTCATCTCGATTTTTGAGAATAAGAACAGATTTTTAGAATGCTTGCGTCGAGTTTTTTGTTCTTTACACCGAGGTTCTCGCTTCAACGCATCAAACGCCCCGAATTTTTCAAAAATCCACGTATTCATCGAGGATTTTGCCCCTCCAGCGACTTTATTTCACTATTTGCTGTTACTTGCACTAATTGCTTGCACTCCCATTGATTATCAAGCGTTTCAACAGTGTAAGCAGCACAAACCCTTGCTTACACTGGCGCAACCTCTTGGGGGGCGACGCGTCTCGCGTCGGGGCAAGTAGAAACGAAAAAATGATGAATAAAAAGCATCAATATTCTCAAAATTAAAGAATTAGCTGTCTTTTTCTCTAGTTTCACTATAATGCCGACGCGAGCCGCGTCGCCCCCAAAACAGTGCAAGCAAAAGTGCAAGCAAATATCACTGCTGCTTGCACTCGTGAAACGCCTGATAATCAACGCAGTGCAAGCAATTAGTGCAAGTAACAGCAAACACTGCAACTAAACTTTCTGGTGTGTCGCTAGAGGTCGGTGGGGGCGACGCGGCCCGCGTCGGCGCAAATAGCAGCGCTAACAGAAACGAAAAAAGAGACCTAATGCAAAAATTAAGTCTCTTCTTCAAAAATATGCGTAATTAGCGTTTCTTTTCTCGCCGACTCGGGCCGCGTCGCCCCCAAAATTCGCTCACTTTTCACTACTGGCTTAATAGGAAAAACTAGTGGCTTAAGTGTGCGTCACTAGTGGCTTAATAAGAATAACTAGTGGCTTGATAGGAAATGCCATTCGGCTGAGCGCTTTCTGCCCCTTAGAACACGAAGCGCACCATGCCGCGGATGCCCCATTTCGTAACGCCGGCGTGCAAGTAGTTGAGGCGGCGCACATACTCTATGTGTACGAGTTTGAAAATGTTGTGCACACCCACCATCACTTCCACGTAGGGCACTTTCTTGTCCATCACCCTCGACTGATAGTTGAACGTGCCATCGGCTTGCCAGTGGCCGGGCAGGTAGAAGAGGCGGCTATCGTTGGCATTCTTCTCGAGCAAGGGGTTGTTTTTGTCGCTAAGTGTGCCCCACAACACGTTGCAACCGATGTATTCGCGCCACTTCAGTTTCTTCAGCAAGGGGATGCGGTTGAAAATTTTGCCGTTTAAATCCCACGAATACATCAACGAAACGTAGCGGTCGTTGAGAAACTCCATGTTGTTAATCAACTCGAAGGTGTTATCCTCCTTAATATACGAGAGGTTGGCGGCTGGCGTGATGAGTAAGGGGAAGGGCACTTTGTTCCACTGCACACCGCCCTGCAACATAAAGTTCATTTTACCCCATGAGCGCAACCACACGCGCTTGTAGATGCTGGCCTCGGTGAGGTTGTAGTTGTGGTTGGCCGTGCCGCTGCCTAGGTTGTAGTAGCCCAAAGTGTGGGTCAGCATGAAAATGGGCGCGTCGCGATTGCTGGCAACGCGGCGCTGCTTGGTGTTAATCCAAGTCACGCCAGGTTGGTAGCGTATGCCCGCGGTGAAGTCGTAGTAGCGAATAAAGGGCGTGTTGAGCGAAGCGTCTTGCGTCAAGCCCTCGGCGTGAAGCGGCTGATAGAAGAGGCTAGAGGTGGGGGTGTCTTTTGAGGTGCGGGCTTGGAAGTTGATGCGCAAGCCGTTCTCCCATTCGCGCTCCCAAAGCAACTTGTAGGTTTCGTAATACATCATGTGGTCCACCGTGGTCCACTTAAAAGAGGTGAACACGTTATCCTTGTCGGTGGGCATAAACTTATCAGAGGCCGACATCACATCGCGAGTGTAATTGAACGAGAGATTGTTCACAGGGAACTCACGGGGCAGGTAGGCTTTCTCGTTGAAAGAGTAGGTCACCTCGCCCATGCCCTTCCATTTTTCGTCTTTAAAACCATAGGCCACGTAGCCTTTGAGGAAGAGGTGCTTGTTGAAATTGGCCGTGGTTTGAGCAGAGAGGCGCAAGCGCAAACCGTCCACGTGGTTTTGCGTAATCATCGTGTTCACGGGGCCAATGTCCACCTTCGAGGGGTGTTTCGGGTCGATGGAGGTTTCCACAAAATTCTCGATGAAAGCCTTGGCAACCCATAACACAGGTTTGAACCCTTTGATTTGCTGCAAGCGCTTAATGAACTGGCTCATCGTGCTTTCGCTTTTGGTGAGCGAGTCAGTGCGGTGAGCCTCCCAGAAGTCGTCGTCTTGCATCTGCGCATTGGCCGTGGTGTAGCTGTCGCCCTTGAAACGGAAGGTTTTGGCCGGGATGGGGTCGAACGAGAAGTTGCTATATTCTGTGGCGCGCTTCACTTGGAACTTCTGTAAGAATTTCACCACCTTCAGCTGAATGAGCATGTCGTCTTTCGTGAGCACTTGTTCGCCCGTGGGCAACTGTTCAAACTCTTGAATGATGCGCATGTTGTCCACAAAATTCACTTCGCTCGCCACGGGAATGCCCATGTCTACTTTGCGCACGCGGTAGGTGCTGTCGGCCAAGATGTAGAGGCTGCCCGAGAAACCAAAGTCTTGCGGATTATTGGGCGTGAAGTCCACCTGTATGCACTTGTCTTTGTTGTTCACCAACAGCGTGTCGACAATGAAATAGCGATAAAAGTTGATGGCGCTTTTCGTGGAGATGGGGCTGTCGAAGGGGCGTTGCAGCAAGCGCACCTCGTCTTTATAAATGTCGACATCGGTGAAGCAGTCTTTGAGCGCGGTGGTGAGCATGTCGCCCGTGTTGATAAGGTCGTTGAGGCCGTTAGAGCGTTCGCCCAATACAATGCTCTTTTCGGCCTTCGGGTCTTTGCGATAGATGAGCCGTGTGACGCTTTCGTTCACCGAGATGGGCAAAATGAGTTTGCCCGTTTCGTTGCACACCTCCACGTGGTCTTTGAGGAAGGGGAACTTCTTGAATTTTCCTTCCTCAAAAATCTTGTCTGTCACCTCATTAAAGGCGAAGGTGAGCTTCGAGTATTTGTCGATGCTGTAGAAATCGTGGGTGTGAAGGTCGCTTTGCTTTTTGGCGGCAATCACCTTGCGCATCAGTTCGACGGCGGGGTTGTTTTTGCGCGAATACTTCGTCTTTTTTCCCGTCACCTCAGCCGTGCCTAGCGATCGCTCCATGGGGTCGATTTTCACCACGAGCGAGTCGGCCGCCTTCACGCTGATGGTTTTCGTTTCGTAGCCAATGACGGAGAAACGCAGTCGGCCGGCTTTGAAGGGCAGTGTAAAGTGTCCGTCATAGTCGGTGCGGGTGCCTTTGCCGTCCACGTAAATCACGTTGACAAAGGGGAGCTTTTCGCCCGTTTTAGCGTCGAGCACGGTGCCCGAAAGGGTGGTTTGCGCCGAGGCGGTGAGGCTGATGAAGCAGCTGAGCAGAGTGAGTAGGAGCAGTCGTAGTTTCATTCGTGCGTTAAAAAACGAGGCTTTGTTCGCATTGTCTTTTCCTCTCGCCTAAAAGGGTGGAAGGGGTTGAGCGTCAGTGCGAACAAAGTCTCATGGTGTTTAGAGTGGGGTGGGGCGGGGCTTCGAGTTTTCTTTAGTTGGCCTTCGGGTTTCCTTTAGATAGCCTTCAGGCGGCCTTTAGATGGTTTTAGAAATTCCTTCGCCCCACTTCCTAGAGGGAGTTAGCTTTTTAGCGTAATCAATTAGTCAATTTCCTCGTCAGCTTCGTAGCCACCCATTTCGCGGATGGCGTTTTTGAGCATTACGTATTGCTGGAAGAGGTGGTTGATGGGCACTTCGCCCTCGGTGTAGTCGTGCATCGGACTCTTGAGGAAGAAACTCAAGAAGCGCTGCGTGCCATAGCGACCCTTGCGGGCGGCGAGGTCGGAAAGCAACACGAGGTCGAGCAAGAGGGGAGCAGCCAGGATGGAGTCGCGGCAGAGGAAGTTAATCTTAATCTGCATGGGGTAGCCCATCCAGCCAAAGATGTCGATGTTGTCCCAACCTTCTTTGTTGTCGTTGCGCGGCGGATAGTAGTTGATGCGCACCTTGTGATAGTAGTTGGAGTAGAGGTCGGGTTGCTTGTCGGCTTCGAGAATGCTTTCAAGCGTGGAGAGTTTCGACACCTCTTTGGTGTGGAAATTGGCAGGCTCGTCGAGCACAAGGCCGTCGCGGTTGCCGAGAATGTTGGTCGAGAACCATCCGCTCAGTCCGAGGCAACGTGTGCCGATGATGGGGGCGAAGCCCGACTTCACGAGGGTTTGACCCGTTTTGAAGTCCTTGCCGGCAATGGGCATCTTCGTTTTTTCGGCCATCTCCCACATGGCGGGAATGTCGACCGTGGTGTTGGGCGCACCCATAATGAAAGGTGCTCCCTCGGCTAGGGCTGCGTAGGCGTAACACATAGAGGGTGCTATGTGTTGGCGATCGTCGGCCTTCATGGCTGCCTCAAGGGCGGCGAGTGAGCCGTGCACCTTTTCGTCGACGGGCACGTAGATTTCTGTAGAAGCGGCCCAAATCACCACAATGCGGTCGCAGTGGTGCGAGGATTTAAACTGGCGAATGTCTTCGCGCAAGGCTTCCACCATTTCCCAACGAGTGGCGCAGGGCTTTATGTTGTCGCCGTCGAGACGGCTGGCGTAGTTGTGGTCGAAGGCGGCCGCCATCGGGGTGATGGCCTTCAGTTCATCGCGCACCGGCTCAATGTCGCGGTCGCGAAGCACTTCGGCATTCAGCGCGCTCTCGTAGGCGTTGGCGGGATAAACGTCCCAAGCGCCAAACTCAATGTCGCTGAGCTGGGTGAGCGGCACGATCTCACCATAGTGCAGGTATTTTTTATCCTTACCGCGTCCCACGCGGATTTTGTCGTACTGTGTCATTGAGCCAATGGGCTTGGCCAAGCCTTTGCGCGCCATTAGCACGCCTGTGATGAAGGTGGTGGTGACAGCGCCCAGACCGACGCACATCACACCGAGTTTACCTTTTGCAGGTTCCATAGCTTCGTTTGTTAAAAAGGTTGTTGTATTATCGTTGTTTAGGAAAGGCTGTGTTCGAAACTGCAAAGTAATGAAAAGTTTTCTATTTCAGCAAATTTTCACCCCCTTTTTAATGCATCTTTAAGCGTAATAGAATAAAATTTAAGACATTATGAACATTCTTTCTATTTCCTTCTTTTATCGAAAATCCACTGTGAACGTAAACATGGGCACGCAAAAAGGGCAAACACAATCGAAATAGTGTCTGCCCTCAAAACAACAAGAGAAAAAGACGAGCAATTCATAGCTATTTGAATTGCGGGTTTCTCTATCAAAGTAAACCAATGAAAATATTTTCGAATCTTATCTGCTTATTTAAGCACGCCAAGCTCTTTGCCCACCTTGATGAAAGCGGCAATACACTTGTCGAGGTGTTCGCGCTCGTGGCCAGCTGAAATCTGCACACGAATGCGGGCTTGGTCTTTCGGCACAACGGGATAGTAGAAGCCCGTTACGTAGATGCCCTCTTCTTGTAGTTTAGCGGCATAGGTTTGCGAAAGTTTGGCGTCGTAGAGCATCACGGCGCAGATGGCGCTTTGAGTGGGCTTGATGTCGAAGCCGGCAGCCATCATTTTGTCGCGGAAGTAGTTTACGTTCTCCACGAGTTTGTCGTGAATGTCGTTGCTCTCCTTCAAAATCTTGAAAGTTTCAAGCGCAGCGCCCACAATGGCGGGAGCTACGGAGTTGGAGAAGAGGTAGGGGCGTGAACGCTGACGCAACAGGTCGATGATTTCCTTGCGGCCCGTGGTGAAACCACCCATGGCGCCACCGAAAGCCTTGCCAAGGGTGCCGGTGTAAATGTCAACGCGACCGTAGGTGTTGAAAAACTCGCTCACACCGTGGCCAGTGGCGCCTACCACGCCGGCAGAGTGACTCTCGTCTACCATCACCAAAGCGTCGTACTTTTCTGCCAAGTCGCAGATTTTGTCAATGGGGGCTACGTTGCCGTCCATCGAGAACACGCCGTCGGTCACGATGATGCGGAAGCGTTGCTCTTGAGCGGCTTGCAACTGGCGCTCCAAGTCTTCCATGTCAGCGTTGGCATAGCGATAACGCTTGGCCTTGCAAAGACGCACACCATCGATGATGGAAGCGTGGTTGAGGGCATCAGAAATGATGGCGTCGTCGGCGGTGAGCAGAGGCTCGAACACGCCACCATTGGCATCGAAGCAAGCTGCGTAGAGAATGGTGTCCTCAGTTTTGAAGTAGTCGGAGATGGCCGCTTCAAGCTCTTTGTGCACATCTTGCGTGCCGCAGATGAAACGCACGCTCGACATGCCGTAGCCACGACGGTCCATCATGTCTTTCGCAGCCTGAATGAGACGCGGATTGTTTGACAGACCGAGATAGTTGTTGGCGCAGAAGTTGAGCACTTCTTGACCTTTTACTTGAATGGCGGCTTGTTGAGGGCCTTCGATGAGGCGCTCCTCTTTATAGAGACCGGCCTCTTTAATGTCTTTCAGCTCTTGCTGAAGATGTTCTTGAAATTTACCGTACATTTTCTTATCTAAGGATTAAATGTGTGCTTCTTGAGCGAATAAAGCAAGTTCTTTGTTGAAATAAAGAAGGAACTTTGTTGAAATAAAGCGGCTTCTTCAAAGAGAAAATCCCCTCTTTTTAAGGGCTAGCCGCCCTATTCAAGTGGCTAACTTTTCTCTAGCAATTCTTTATTCACCGCAAAGTAACGTATTTTTTTCGAAAAATAACATTGGCCGCCTATTAAATATCAAAAAAAGATTGCAAATTTGCAATGTATTTGGAAGTCGCGTGTGGCAAAGCGCAAAGCTTTCCGTCATTAAGCCACTCACAATGCCGTGTGGCAGAAAGGCTTTCACTCTTCGCCCTAGGTTTTCGAGAGCTAAGCCTTAAGTTTTAAAAACTAGGCTTCAAGTTTTCAGAAACTAAGTCTTAAGTTTTGGAAACAAGGCTTTAAGTTTTGGAAGTTAAGCTCCTTGCTTTAGGGCAATCCA
>CAVKKI010000005.1:0-22751 GCA_963656725.1 Oribacterium sp.
GCAAAACAATTGAGCCGAAAACCTGCGCGATGCAACGTTTTTACCGAATTGTGTAACAACTTCTCTCGCCGAACCTCGTAATTTTGCACCTAGAAAATCAACCCCTATTCAGAAAAACAACTTCATGAAAATACGCACCCTCACCCCAACGCACGCTGCGCTGCTCGTGGCCGCTTTCGCCTCCGCCCTTGCCACGAAGGCGCAAAACGTGGTGCCCGACTCCCTATCCACTCCCGAAAAAGACCTTCGTCAGGCCCAAGTGGTGGCTCAACGCAAACCCGTGTCGAAACTCACGGGCCCCGAAAATGGCTTCGTGCTTTCGCGCACCGAACTCTTCAAAGCCGCTTGCTGCAATCTCGGTGAAAGTTTCACCACCAACCCCTCGGTCGATGTGAGCTACAGTGATGCTGCCACGGGTGCCAAACAAATAAAATTGCTCGGGCTAGCTGGCTCCTACGTGCAGATGCTCACCGAAAACGTGCCCGACTTTCGAGGCGCCGCTTCCCCCTATTCCTTAGGCTACGTGCCAGGCCCGTGGATGCAGAGCATTCAGGTGTCGAAGGGAAGTGCCTCGGTGAAAAACGGCTACGAAAGCATCACGGGGCAGATTAACGTGGAGTATAAAAAACCGCAGACCGACCCTTCGGTAGAGGTAAATCTTTATGGCGACACCAAAACGCGCTTCGAGGCGAACTTTGACGGCAACATCCATTTCAAGCAACCCAAACTCAGCACCGCCTTGTTGGCGCATTATGAAGACAACTTCGGCCATCATGACGAAAACAACGACGGCTTTCTCGACAAACCCAATGTGCGGCAAGTAAACTTGATGAATCGTTGGGCGTGGATGGGCGACAACTACATTTTTCAAGCGGCCGTGAACGGACTTTCTGAAAAGCGCACTGGCGGACAAACGCACCACACTGCGCCCCATGCCGAACAAGAACTCTACACCATTGGCAACGAAACCACCCGCCTCACGGCTTTCGCCAAAAACGCCTTCATCTTCAATAAAGAAAAAGGCACGAACTTGGCGCTTATTCTTTCGGGAAACTATCACGACGCCGACGCTCACTACGGCCATCGCCTCTACAACGTGACACAGCGCACGGGCTATGCTTCGCTCATCTTTGAAACCAACTTCTCTGAGCAGCACAGTCTTTCGGCCGGGGCTAGTTTAAATCACGATTTCTACGACCAGCGCTACCGCCTCACCCACAACGTCGACGAAACGTCCGCCACCCAAACCGAGCGCGAAACCGTGCCTGGCCTTTATGCGCAATACACCCTCAACCTTCACGACCAGTGGGGGCTGATGGGCGGCTTGCGCTACGATCACAGTTCCGTCTACGGCTCGTTCATCACTCCGCGCTTCCATCTGAAATACGCCCCCAATCACGTGTTCAACTTGCGCCTTTCGGCTGGCAAAGGTTATCGCACAGTGCATGCTTTGGGCGAGTTTAACTATTTGTTGGCTAGTAATCGACAATTCACCCTGCCCGATCACCTTAAGCAAGAAGCGGCTTGGAATTATGGGGCAAGTGCTAATGTGAAATGGCCTTTGGGTGGACACATTCTCGACCTCAGTGCCGAATACTACTACACGCATTTCTCCGAACAAGTGGTGGCCGACTACGACACCGATGCCCAACACATCTACTTGCACAACCTCAACGGCCATCGTTCCTACTCTCACACCTTGCAGCTTGAGGCTAGTTACACACCCTTTCGCGGCATGAGCCTCACCGCGGCCTATCGCTACAACATTGTGCGCCAGTTCACTGGTGGGCGAGTGCAAGAAAAACCTTTTACCAACCGCTACAAAGGCTTGTTCACCCTCTCTTACAAAACGCCCCTCGAACTTTGGCAATTCGACCTCACCGCCCAACTCAATGGCGGCGGCCGCTTGCTCACCAATGCTGAGGCTGACGCTGCCACCACCTTCCCCGCTTATGGTCAGTTTAACGCGCAAATCACCCGTTGGTTCCGTCATTGCAGCGTTTATGTAGGCGGTGAGAATTTAACCAACTATAAGCAGCGCAACCCCATTCTTCACGCTGCTCACCCTTGGAGCGAACAGTTTGATGCCACCCAAGTGTGGGGCCCCGTTCACGGCGCCATGGCTTACGCTGGCATTCGCATCAACTACTAAAGAAAACCCAAAGATAAGAAACGTAATGCAAATCATTCAAACCAAAAAATATCCCGTTCGCGGCATGAGTTGCGCCTCTTGTTCTGCCCACGTAGCCAAAGCCCTTCGTGGGGTGGAGGGTGTGACGGAGGTGAATGTGAACTTAGCCACCAACCTCGCCACCGTGACGTTCGACGCTCACCTCTGCACTCCCCAGCAAATGCAAGAGGCTGTGGCGAGAATGGGCTTTGAATTGGTGGTAGACGAACCGCAACCCAAACCGTCACAAGCTGAGGCTGACGATGCACACTCCGCGGCCGCTTCAACTTCAGTGGCCGATGCGGCGTTAGAAGAGAAGAAACGCTTAGCCGTGGGCGCTCTGCTCGTGGCCGTGCCGCTCCTGTTGCTCAGCCTCTTCCCTCATTTGTTTTCAGGACAAGAGATGCTGCTCTTCTTCCTCGCCACCTTCTCGCTCGTCAAATACGGCCGCGTGTTCTACGCCTCCGCCTTGCGTTTGCTGCGTCACGCCACCACCAACATGGACACGCTCGTGGCGTTGAGCATCACCGTGTCCTACGTTTATAGCTTTTTCAACCTCTTCTTCCCCAACTGGTTCCTCTCACACGGCATGCAGCCCCATCTCTACTTCGATAGTGTGGGCGTCATCACAGCCTTCATTCTTTTGGGCCGAATGCTCGAGGCACGAGCCAAACACCGCACCACTGCTGCCATTCGGCAACTCATGCACCTTCAGCCCAAGCAGGTGACGGTCATCTTTCCTAACGGAGCAGAGGTGAAAAAGGCATTGAGCGAAGTGAAAACGGGCGACGTGTTGCTTGCCCGCCCTGGCGAGCGCATTGCTGTGGACGGCGTGGTGATCAGCGGTCAGTCGAATGTGGACGAAAGCAGCCTAAGCGGCGAACCCATCCCTGTGGAGAAAACCATTGGCAGCCGGGTGATGGCTGGAACGATAAACAAAAACGGTGCCTTGCGCTACCGAGCCTCTTGCGAAGCCAACCGCACACTGCTCTCGCAGATAGTGGAAATGGTGCAAAACGCTCAAGGCAGCCGCGTGCCCGTTCAAGCCTTGGTCGACCGCATTGCCGCCGTGTTCGTGCCCCTCATCATCGTCATTGCCGTGCTGAGTTTTGCGGCGTGGCTCGTTTGGGGTGGCGAGAGTGGCTTGACGCACGGATTGGTAGCCCTTGTTTCGGTGCTTGTCATAGCTTGTCCTTGTTCTTTGGGCCTTGCCACGCCCACCGCCCTCATCGTGGGCATGGGCCGAGGAGCGCAGCAAGGCATCCTGATAAAAGATGCCAGTTGTCTCGACACGGCGAAAAACATCGATGTGGTGTTGCTCGATAAAACCGGCACGCTCACCGTGGGGCACCCCTCGGTGGTGAAGTCCGCCTTCTATGGCGATGAGCCGCAGCTGCACTCCATCTTGCTCTCGCTCGAAAAGCAATCGGAGCATCCATTAGCCGAAGCCGTGTGTGAGCACCTTCAAACCTCCGCTCCCTTGGCGGTGGCGCATTTCGAAGCTCTTCCCGGCAATGGCGTGAAAGGAGAAGTGGACGGACAGTGCTATTTTGTGGGAAACCTTTCGTTGATGAAGGAAAAAAACTGTACCTTTACCGCTCCGCAACAGGCTTTCATTGAGCAAGCGCAAAGCCAAGCCCACACCCTAGTGGCAATGTCGAAAGACGAACAAGTGGTGGCGCTGCTTGCCTTAACCGATGAAATAAAACCCTCTTCGCAGCAAGCTTTGACGCAGCTCCACGCCATGCACATCACCACTTTCGTGCTGACGGGCGACAACGAGCAAACGGCGGCACTAGTGGCGCAACAAGTGGGCGCCGATGGCTATAAGGCGGGCCTTCTTCCCACCGACAAAGCGGCCTACGTGAAGCAACTGCAAAGCGAAGGTCACCACGTGGCCATGGTGGGCGACGGCATCAACGACAGTGCCGCCTTGGCGCAAGCCGACCTTAGTGTGGCCATGGGCAAAGGCAGCGACATAGCTATGGATGCGGCCATGATCACACTGCTCAGTTCCGACCTTCAGCGCCTGCCGCAAGCCATTCGTCTGTCTCGCCGAACGGTGTGCACCATTAGGCAAAACCTCTTTTGGGCATTCTTCTACAACGTCATTAGCGTGCCCATTGCGGCCGGCGTGCTATTTCCCGTTTGCGGCTTCATGCTCAACCCCATGATTGCCGGTGCAGCCATGGCACTCAGCAGCGTGAGCGTGGTGCTCAACTCGTTGAGGCTGAAAGTGTAATCGCAACGCCAAAAAGCAAGGCCGTTGAAAACAAACAATAAGAAAGAAATAATTGAACATAGAAACATATTTACGAAAATGAAGAAGCTACTTACTCTGTTGCTGACGCTCCTTGTCGGCACTACGATGGCTTTGGCCAAAGACGTGAAGACGGTGGTGCTCACCACCAATCCGCAAATGCATTGCTCGGGTTGTGAAACGAATATCAAGAAGAATATTCGTTTTGAGAAAGGCGTGAAAGACATTCAAACAAGCGTGCCCAATCAAACCGTCACCATCAAATACGATGCCGACAAAACCTCCGTTGAAAAGCTCATTAAGGCTTTCGAAAAACTAGGCTACACCGTGCGCCAACTCAAAGAGGGCGAGAAGGTGTGCGCCGACGGCTCATCTAGCGGATGCGCCATGTAAACCAATTTCAACAACTGAAACGGGTTGACAGAGAGGCTTTCTCTGTCAACCCGTTTTGCATTTCAATGAAAAAACTTTCTTATATAATAGATGTGTATGCATCAAACATTACGCTTCCTTGGCCATCTCTAATTTGTGATGCTTCTTCAGCCACCAATAGGCCGCCAAGCACACCACAATCGACACTGCCGAACCGATAGGGGCCGCCATGCCCATGGGCAACAAGCGGGTGGGGTAGTTCACCGAGAGCAGGTAGGACAACGGCACGCGAGCCACGATGATGCTGATTACGTTGTGTGTGAACGACACGATGGAGTAGCCGTAGGCCGTGACGAAACCGCTGAAGCAGAAGTGAATGCCCGCCAGCGCACAGTCGAACACGTAGCTGCGCAAGTAGTCGGCTCCTTGCGCCACCACATGAGCGTTGTCGGTAAAGATGCGTATGGCGGCTTCGGGGCAAATCTCCACCACTATTGAGGCCACCATGCCAAAGCCGAAGGTGATGGCCATGGCGCGCCAAAGCGTTTGTCGTGCCCGTTCGGGCTTGCGTGCGCCAAGGTTCTGCGCTGAGATGGCCGACACCGTTGAGAGCATGGCCGAGGGCACAATAAAGAGCAAACCAATAAACTTCTCCACAATGCCCACGGCAGCCGCGTCGTCTAACCCGCGCGAGTTGGCAATGATGGCAATGAGGAGAAACGACACTTGGATGAAGCCGTCTTGCAGCGCCACAGGTACGCCAATTTTTAACATATTCCCCAGCACCTTGCGGTCGGGACGGAGGTCGGCTGTCGTTATTTGGAAAGTGCTCCAGTGTTTACGAATGGCGCAGGCGGCAAAAAGCACGCTAGCCGTTTGCGAGAGCGTAGTGCCCAAGGCAGCCCCCATTGCGCCGAGGCCGAAGTAACCAATAAATAGGTAATCTAGGGCAATGTTTACCACACAAGCCACGGCCACAAAATACATCGGCGTTTTCGTGTCGCCCAATCCGCGATAAATAGAAGCAATTAAGTTGTAGGCAATAATAAACGGAATGCCAATGAAGCAGACCGTCAAATAATCTTTCATGCCTTCCACCGACTCCGCTGGCGTGTTCATCACCGACACAATGCCATCGGTTAACCCTAGCAGTGCTATGCAAAGCACCGCAGCAATTACGGCAAATAGCGTGACGGAGTTGCCCATTACTCGAGCTGCCCAGGCGTGGTCTTTCGCCCCCACGGCATGGCTCAACCGCACGGTGGTGCCCATGGCTAAGCCAATCAGCACCACGGTAACGAAATACATCACTTGCGCACCGTTCGACACGGCCGTTGTGTTGTCTACACCGCAATACTGGCCAATGACGAAAAGGTCGGCCAAGCCATAAAGAATTTGAAGAAAATAGGCTAGCATATAGGGCAATGCAAAACTCACAATGTTGTGCATAATGCTGCCTTCCGTAAGGTTTTTCTGTGACATAAAAACAATTTAGTAAAGCAAGATAAAAGGGCCTTTTGCCAAAAGCCGTACAAAGTTACCACTTCTTTTTTAACTAATCAAATTTTAGGAAAACTCCGAAAAATCACCCACTTCTCACTTTTTTTGAAAATAATGCGCCGAAAACTTGCAACGTAAAGAATAATGCCGTATTTTTGCAGCGTAAACAAAATTGTAATCATTACAAAACTGAAAAGAATGGCGGATAACGATACCCTAAGCACTTTGGCACAACACGGCATAAAGCCCTCGGTGCAACGCATGGCGGTGATGGAGTATCTGCTCACCCACCGCACGCATCCCACGGCCGACGAAATCTACCTAGCGCTGCATCCCGAAATGCCCACGCTATCGAAAACCACCGTCTACAACACGCTGAAGTTGCTCACCGATAAAGGCGCCGCCTTGCAGCTCACCATCGACGAGCGCAACTGCTGCTTCGATGCCGACACAATGCCTCACGCCCACTTTCTTTGTCGCGATTGCGGAAAGGTTTACGACGTGAAACTGCGCAACACCCACCTTGAAACCGACGCAGCTCTGCCCAAAGGCTTTGTGACCGACGAGGCGCAGCTCTATTTCAAAGGCTTGTGCCCCGAATGCGCTAAAGCGCGAAAACAACAACAATCAACCGACTGAGCAACCGGACATTGCTCAGCGCAAAAACGAACATAACAACTCACCTAACTCACTTCACTCATTATGAAAAAGAAATTTATTTGCACCGTTTGTGGCTACGTTTATGAAGGCGAACACGCTCCTGAAAAATGCCCCATGTGTGGCGTTCCCGTTTCTAAGTTTAAGGAACTCGAAGAAGGCGGCAATATGCAATTTGTGGCCGAACACGAATTGGGCGTGGCTAAAGGCTGCGACGAGGAAATGCTAAAGGACCTCAACGCACACTTCAACGGCGAATGCACAGAGGTGGGCATGTATTTGGCCATGAGTCGCCAAGCCGACCGCGAGGGCTACCCCGAAGTGGCCGAGGCTTTCAAGCGCTACGCTTGGGAAGAGGCCGAACACGCAGCCAAGTTTGCCGAACTGCTCGGCGATGTGGTGTGGGACACTAAGACCAACCTTGAAAAGCGCATGAACGCTGAGGCTGGCGCTTGCGAAGACAAGGCTCGCATTGCCAAGCGCGCTAAAGAACTCAACCTCGACGCCATTCACGACACCGTGCACGAAATGGCTCGCGATGAGGCTCGCCACGGCCGCGGCTTCGAAGGCCTTTACAAGCGTTACTTCGGTAAGTAATTCCCTCCACCAACGCTATTTACAATTTCGCAAACCTATTATTCTTAAGGCGTAAAATCACTCGCCCATTCCCGAAAAAATATCGCACAGAGCGAGTGTTTTTACCCTTTCAAATTCAAAATACTTAACTCCTCAATGAAAGATTTAAAAGGAACTCGCACCGAGAAAAACTTGCAGGCCGCTTTTGCTGGCGAATCGCAAGCTCACACTAAATATCAGTATTTCGCTTCGAAAGCCAAGAAAGACGGCTACGTGCAAATGGCCAATATTTTCGAAGAAACCTCTCGCAACGAGAAAGAGCACGCTAAAATTTGGTTTAAGTATCTTCACGGCGGTGCCATTCCCTCAACCACTGAAAACTTGGCCGATGCTGCCGAGGGCGAAAACTTTGAGTGGACCGACATGTACGCCACCTTCGCTAAGGAAGCTCGCGAAGAGGGCTTCGACGAAATTGCTGCCAAATTTGAAATGGTGGGCGCCATTGAGCGTGCGCACGAAGAGCGCTACCGTCAGTTGCTCAAAAATATTGAAGACGCCATTGTGTTTAGCCGCGAAGGCGACCGCGTTTGGCAATGTTCTAACTGCGGACACATTGTGATTGGTAAGGCCGCTCCTCAGGTTTGCCCCGTGTGCAACCACCCCCAGAGCTACTTCGAACTTCGTGCCGAGAATTATTAATCGACTCCACGATTGATAATTCTTTGTATGCAGTAAGAATCATTCTCGGAATGCAATAAAGAATTCTATCATAATGCAATAAAGAAACCTCTCGAAATTTACAAAAACGTAGCGGGGGCGATGCAATGAGCATCGCTCTCGTTATTTTTTTGCCTTTAAGAGAACTTGACTTTTTGTTTAAGGGCGGGCTGAAAGCCCAATGCATGCACCTTGCCCTGGGCTAGGTGCATGCATTGGGCTTTCAGCCCGCCCTTTAATAAAGAGTTGTGAAATGAACGCATTTTCTCCACCCAACGCAGCCATTTCTGCTAAAGAAGTGTTAACTTTGTGACCCGAAAATAGAAACCCGTTCACCCCTTAAGCAAAATTCTTATGATAGCTATTGTTATCAACGCCATTGCCGTGATTATAGGCAGTGCGATTGGCGCACTCTTTAAGCGCGGCATTCGCGAAAAATATATTAATGTGCTCAACACGGCCATGGGGCTTTGCGCCATAGCCCTAGGCATTAAAGTGGCCATTGAGAGCATGCAAAAAACGCAATATCCCGCACTGTTTATTTTCTGCCTTTCGTTGGGCGGCTTAGTGGGTACCGTGTTGCGTATGGATCAGCGCATGGAACGGGCCACAAAGAAAATATCGACTACCAACTTGGCCGAGGGCATCACTACGGGCGTGTTGCTTTGCTGTGTAGGCACGCTGGCCATGATGGGCCCGGTGATGAGTGCGCTCTATGGCGACAACACCTACTTAATGACGGCCGCCACGCTCAACCTCGTCACTATGGTAGTGGTGGCCTCTTCTTATGGCTTTGGGGTGGCTGTTACGTCGATTGCCGTGTTTGCTTGGATGTCGCTCATTTACTGCATCGCCTTGCTTTCGCGCTCTTTCATCAGCGAAGAACTCATTGCCGAGGTTTCGCTCGTGGGGGGCATTTTGATAGCCGCCGCCGGCCTGGGCGTGTTGCACATTAAAGACTGCAAAACCATCAACTTGCTGCCCGCCTTGCTCATGCCCATGCTCTTCTTTGCCGTGCGCTCTTTGTTGCAATACGTGGGCGTTTCGCTTTAAACTTGATAGTTAAAAAGCTTTATTTGTTTTTATCTCTTGCCCCTTTGGAAAAATTGATAGTTAGCCCTAAAATAACAGCAAGTTGTTTTAGGGCTAAAATATGCCCGTAATTGTCGTTTTCTCTCCCTGTAAGTTTAGTTGCACTAATTGCTGTTACTTGCACTAATTGCTTGCACTGCGTTGATTATCAATGCTTTCGGTAGTGTAAGCAGCATAAAAAGTTGCTTGCACTGGCGTGAGCAAGTCGGTGGGGGCGACGCAGCTCGCGTCGGCGCAAACTCTGGCGCTAAAAGAAATGCTTAAATCTATTGAGAATCAATAGAATAATTGACGTTTCTTCTAGCGCCGCTTCTTGCGCCGACGCGGGACGCGTCGCCCCCTGAGCTACTAGCGTTTCCTATCAAGCCACTAATTTTTCCTATTAAGCCACTAGTGAAGCACTATTAAGCCACTAGTTTTTCCTATCAAGCCACTTGTTAACGCCCTTTCGCCAGTGTAAGCAAATGCATGCGAGTGTAAGCAACGTAATTTGCTGCTTGCACTCTTGAAAGCATTGATAATCAGTGCGGTGCAGCAATTAGTGCAAGCAACAGCAAATAGTGTAAGTAAACTCTCTGGTAGAGATGATGCAACATTTGTGCTATTTTTTGCAACATGAGTGACATTTTTGAGTTGCTTGCACAGTGCTGTTTCTACATAGGATTGTTTTACAAAAAATACCCCGAAATAAATCATTTCTTCTCTTTTACTTTTATTTACACTAACGAGTTAAAAACAAATAAAAACGCTACACTCGCCTGTTTGGCAAATGTAGCGAATGAAGGGTGTTATAGGGGCAGCCCGAAGGGGTTATTCCGGATAGTTAAGGTTCGCCTCGGTGGCGCAGTTGAGCACCTCGTCGAGATATTTTTTGGCCTCGTAGCGAGCCATGGGCAGGTCGTGAAGCAGATAGGTGCCGCAGTCGCGCTCGGTGGTGCCGGGCACTTCATCGTGGTAGTTGGCGATGAACTCAAACGTTTCTTTCATGAGCGGCAGAATGTCGCGGCTCGTGAGGTCGCCCCACACAATGAAATAGTTGCCCGTGAGGCAACCCATCGGGCCCCAATAAACAATGCGCTCTTTCCATTGCGGATGGTTGCGCAGGTAGGTGGCTGCCAAGTGCTCAATGGTGTGAATGGCACCCTGGCCCAACACGGGTTCACGGTTGGCCAACTTCATGCGAATGTCGAAACTAGTGATGACCTCATTGCCCACTTTGTCTTTGCGCGACACGTAGATGCCACGATTGAGGCGCGTGTGGTCTATGGTGAAACTGGCTATTTTTTCCATTATGATTTAATTAAGTTGGCTGAGTTTTTCAAGAAGGGCTTTCGTTACGCCAAAAGAGCGGTCGGCCATAGTGTCCCAGAAGTTGAGATATTGGTCGAAGTGGTTGTCAGCTCCTGGGGTGTCGCTAATGATGCGGAAACTGAGGAAGGGCACGCCATAGAGGTAGCACACTTGAGCCAAGGCTCCGCTTTCCATGTCCACAGCCAAGCCGTCGGCATAACGCGCTTTGATGGTGGCAAGTTGCTCTTTGTTGGTGATGAATTGGTCGCCGCTGCAAATGAGGCCGGTGTGAAGAGTGGTTTCAGTTGTCACAATTTTCTGTGCAGCTTCAAGGAGTTTTTCGTCGGCGGCGAAATAGTGGGGCAGTCCCTGCACTTGTCCTAACTCCGACTCCGGTCCGCAGTCCACATCGTGATAGGCCACACGTTGGCCCACCACCACGTCCATCACCTTCAGGCAGGTGTCGATGCCACCCGCCACGCCGGTGTTGATGAGTGCGTCGGGGTGGTAACGGCGAATAAGCTCTACAGCCCCGATGGCGGCATTCACTTTGCCGATGCCGCTTTGCATAAGCACCATTTCTTGGCCTTGGAACGTGCCCTCCACGAAGGTGAGGTGGCCGTCGGTGTGAGTGACGCTGTGGTCGAGCAGCGACACAAGTTGCTCATGCTCTTTTTGCATGGCGTTGATGATTGCTATTTTCATCCTTTTTATTTGAGATTTTTTGTTTTCGAATGGTGCAAAGTTAGTTACTTTTCTTCTTTTTGCGTTGCAAACACTTGCCAAATCTTTAACGCATCGGGGTAGGGCGCATCGACGGAGATGAGTTGGTGGCTCACGGGGTGCTCAAACTCGATGTGGCGGGCGTGAAGGCAAATGGAGCCATCGGGGTTGGAGCGTGGCGAACCATATTTCAAATCGCCCTTTATGGGGCAGTGCATGGCGGCCAGCTGACAGCGAATTTGGTGATGTCGGCCCGTGTGAAGGTTCACCTCGAGCAGGTGGTAGCGGTCGGACGAGGCAAGAAGCCGATAATCGAGCACGGCCTTTTTGCTGCCTTTCACCTCAGCGGGGTGGGCGTAAGCTTTGTTTTGCTTCTCGTTTCGCGTAAGCCAATGGGTGAGTGTGCCTTGCGGCTCAGCGGGCGCGTTGGCCACGATGGCGTGATAGGTTTTGCGCACCTTTCCGCCCACGCGAAACATTTCGTTGAGTCGGCTCAGCGCTTTGCTGGTGCGGGCAAACACCACCACGCCGCTCACGGGACGGTCGAGGCGGTGAACCACCCCGAGGAACACTTCGCCCGGCTTGTGATATTTCTCTTTAATGTAGGCTTTCACCTCGTCGGCCAGGGTGCGGTCGCCTGTTTTGTCGCCTTGCACAATCTCGCCCGAGTCTTTGTTGACAATGATGAGGTGGTTGTCTTCGTAGATTACTTTCATTCTTTGCAGCGAAAAAAGAAATAGGGGATTAAGCGTGTGTGGGTGTTGGCACGCTTAATCCCCTATTCCACAATGTGTATGTGGGGTGTAGTGGGTGAATTACATGTTCATGCCACCGTCCACCTGAATTACTTGTCCGCTCACGTAGCTCGACATGTCGGAGGCAAGGAAGGTGGCTACGTCGGCAATGTCTTCGGGCTTACCGCCACGGCGCAAGGGGATGGCTTTCATCCACTCTTTGCGCACTTCTTCGCTGAGCTGAGCGGTCATGGCCGTTTCGATGAAACCAGGGGCAATGGCATTGGCACGGATGCCGCGGCTGCCCATTTCTTGAGCCACACTCTTGGCCAAGGCAATGAGGCCGGCTTTAGAGGCAGCGTAGTTGCTTTGACCTGCGTTGCCGTGAACGCCTACCACTGAGGCCATGTTGATGATGGAGCCTTTGCGCTGACGCATCATGATGGGGGTGCAAGCGTGGATGAAGTTGAAGGCCGACTTGAGGTTGACGGCGATGACAGCGTCCCACTGTTGCTCGGTCATACGGAGCATGAGGCCGTCTTTGGTGATGCCGGCGTTGTTAACCAACACGTCGATCGAACCGAAGTCTTCGTGCACCTTCTTTACCACAGCTTCTGTATCTTCAAAGTTAGCGGCGTTTGAGGCGTAAGCCATGCATTTCACGCCTAATGCTTCAATTTCTTTGCGAGTGGCTTCACCGTTTTCGTCGATAACTAAGTCGGTGAAAGCAATGTTTGCGCCTTCGGCGGCAAACTTCAGTGCGATAGCCTTACCAATGCCACGGGCAGCACCCGTAATTAAGGCTGTTTTTCCTGTTAATAATCCCATTTTATTGAGTAGTTTATTTTGATGTTTTTTTAAAAAAATTCCCCCCCCTCCTTTGTGATTACATCACAGCGGGCGGCATATTAAGCACGCGCTCTAAAATGCCTTTCACGATGGGGTAGGTTTCGTCTTCCTTCAGCCCTTCGCCCAAGCGGTCGTAGATGTAGGGCACTTCGAGGCCTTTTACAGAGTAGTGAATGATGTCGGCCATGAGTGGCACATTGTCGATGCGGAAGCGATCTTTGTCAACACCCTCTTGCAGCACTTTTTGCAGAATGCGGTGCTCTTCTTCGTCGAAGGCTTTGCGCACTTTTTCCACCATCCAAATGTTGCGAAAGAACTCCGCGCGGAGTGTGCCGTTGCGCGCCACGGTGTCGCGGATGTTGCTTAGGTGTGCATAGATGAGCGCAAAGATTTTCTCTTCGGGCTCCACTTCTTTCGTCACCACCTCGTCCATTTTCTCAGAAAGCCGTTCAAGTTCTTCCTCAATCACGGCATAATAAATTTCTTCCTTATTGCGAAAATAGGTGTAGAGTGTGCGTCGGCCTCGTCCCGAGGTCGAAGCGATGTCGTTCATGGTGGTGGCTTCGAGTCCCTTATGCGCAAAGAGTTCGCGTGCCACTTCGAGCAGTTTTTGGCGTGTTTTGGTGATTGACATAGGGCTTGTTTACGCTAATTAGGTAAGCACACTTCGGCTTTTTGTGTGCAAAGATAGTGCAAGGCGAGTGCATAACAAAGAAAAATCTCGTTTTTCTTTGTTTTGCCGAGCCGCAGCCTATCTTGGCGAAGCAAAAATAGTGCAAGGCGAGTGCATAACAAAGAAAAAACGGAATTTTCTTCGCTTTGCACTCGCCTTTATTTGTGTTTTAGAAAAATTTTTAGCGCACTGTGTCAGAATGTGCAACTTTTGGGGCGGTGGAGAAAGTAGATGTGGCCTCGGTAGCGCTTTCTTGCGCATTCTCTTGTTCGGTTTGCTCTTGCGCTCTTCTGCGTCGGCGTTGCCAATAGAGCCATTGCGCATGGCGGATGGAGTCTTGAATGCGTAGACTGTCTTCGTGTGTCAGCGTGGGGGGCAAAGTGTCGGCTGGCGCGGTGTGAACGGGCACGGGCAGGGTGTCGGCTGCCACAACGGGTTGCGTGGGTTCGGGGTCGGAGGTTTGAAGCATCGGACTCCACCATGGGTAGCTCGCTGCAGCCGCTGCAAGAAGCAAAATGATGACGGCCAGCGTGATGTAACGCCCTGTGTGCGTGTGCGCTTTCTTTTTTTTGCGATATTTTTTGTGACGGAAGGTGCTAGGCTCGGAACGCAATGCATCAGTGGGCTGACTGAGGTCGGGATGCACTTCCTCAGCCGCCTTTTGCTTTTTCTTTTTAGGCTTTTGTGGCGCAGCGGTGTTGCGAGGAGCGTTGTAGGAATAACCCTCGGGCAAGCGGGGCGGGATGTTTGTGGTGGAACTTCCGCTATGCGTGATGCCCAACGACTGCAAATGGGGCGTGGCGGGCGCTTCGTCGATGGCCTCTTCGTTTAGCGTTTCTTCTTCAGCCTCTTCTTCTTCAATCGTTTCGCTGCTAGCTGTGTTTTCTTCAGCAAGAGGTTCGGCTTGTGTGGCGTTATTGGGCCGCTCTTCGGCCTTTTCTTTTTCTTCTTCGTTCGTCATGATTAATCGTCTCTGCGTCCGCTAGTGAAAATAAGAATGTAGTAAATCAGTGTGGCCAATGAACTGAGGGCGGCCACCACGTAGGTGTAGGCGGCGGCGCTTAAGGCCGACACGGCCATGGAGTGGTCGTAGCTAGAAGTGATGCCGGCGCGCTGCAACCAAGCCGTGGCGCGACGTGAAGCGTCAATCTCCACGGGTAGCGTGATGAGGCTGAACAGCGTGGTGAGGGCGAAGAGTACGATGCCGGCCAACAGAATTACGGGCATGGTTTGCACCAAGATGATGCCAGCCAAAAGCACCCATTGCACCCAGCTTGAGGCAAACGACACCACGGGCACTAAGGCGGTGCGCAAGGTGAGTGGACCGTAGGCGGTGGCGTGTTGCACGGCGTGGCCACACTCGTGGGCGGCTACGGCGGCAGCGGCCACGGAGTTGCTGCTATACACGGCTTGTGAAAGGTTCACCGTGTTGTTCGTGGGGTTGTAGTGGTCGGTGAGAAAACCTTGGGTGCAGGTTACTTGCACATTGTAGATGCCGTTGTCGTGAAGCATTTTTTCAGCTACCTCGCGGCCTGTCAGCCCGGAGCCTAAAGGCACCTTAGAGTATTTTTCGAACTTGCTTTTAACGTTCGACTGAGCCACGTAGCTAATGAGCGCAATGGCTATAAATAAAATCCAATACATAGTTCGTCTTTTTTTGAAAAAGGATGCAGCGTCAGCGTTTCACTAATCGTTTTTTACGCTTTGCTTTATTCCTTATATTATAGATTATTGTTTATTCTTTTTGAATTTGCTCGCTAGAAATTCGAAGCATTCGTTCATTATTTGCGCTCCGAGCAAGCGAAGCAAAGCGAAATAGGCTGCTGCTGCCACGGCAATCTTTAGAACGAGACTGAGATAAAGGTTGTCTTTCACCGCTAAAGCCGCTAACCACGCTACGGTCATGGCCACGAGGGCGAGCAGGGCGAAGGGCAACACATCGCGCACGGCATGCCAAAGGCGCAAGCCGATGAGGCGGTTGACGAAGTGATGCCAAATGAGCAGCCACAAGGTGTTGACCGTGATGTAGGCAATGACCATGGCCTCGATGCCCCAACGATACATGGCTACGAGAAGCAACATTTGTACCAAACAGAGCGCCACGGTGTTCCACATAAACACATTGCTGCGTCCTTGACTAATGATGAAGTTAGAATAGAAGGTGGCAATGGGCACAAAGGCACCGCCCACACAGAGCAGTTGCATGAGTTGGGCGCTAGGCAACCATTTGCTGGTGATGGCAATGGTGATGAACTCGGGGGCGATGAGCGCTAAACCGAACAGTGCGGGGAAGGAAAGAAAGGCGGTGAGGCGCAGCATTTTGCGAAACATGCGCTGCATTTGTGCCGTTTCGTTGGGCTCGATGCGGGCAAAAAGCGGTTGCGTCACGCTCCACACCATGCCCGTTAGCGTGGTGTAGCCCATACCTGTCCATTTGTTGGCTTGGTTGTAGAACCCCACCGTGCGTTCACCGTAGAGGCGGCCAAAGAAAATGCTGAAAAGGTTGTTATTGATGGTGGTGAAAATGTTGGTGGCCAGCAGTTTGGAACTGAAGCCTATCATTCCTTTCAGCGGACGGAGGTTGATGTGAAAACTGGGGTGCCAGCCAGCAAAAGCCCACGTGCCAAGGGTGGTGATGAGGCAGTAGACGAGGTTTTGAATGGCGATGCCCCAATAGGCAAAGCCATTCCAAGCCAAGCAGATGCCTACTACGCCCGATGTGACGAGCGCGAGCATGGTGGTGTAGGCCATTTCGCGCACACGCATATTTCGGAAAAGCCAAGCACGGGGCGAGGTGTTGAGTGAAGAGATGACAAAACTTAAGAAGGCTAGGCGCGATAGTGGCACTAACACGGGTTGGCGAAACCACGCGGCGATGAGTGGCGCACTGAAAAAGAGCACGACGTAGACGCTAAGGCTGCAAAGCACGTTGAACCAGAAGACGGCGTTGTAGTCGTCGTGGGTGATGTGCTGTTTGCGGTTGAGGCCAGAGATGAAGCCGCTTTCTTGCAACGAGGTGGCGATGAGCGAAAAAATGGTGAGCATGCCCACCATGCCGTAGTCGGCCGGCGAGAGCAGACGGGCCAACACAATGCCAAACACAAGGTTTAGCACTTGCTGGGCGGCATTGTTGATGCCTCCCCAAAGCAAGCCGTTGGCGGCTTTCTCTTTTAGCGTGTTGGCGGACATACTATATTAAATAAGGTGTTGGTGAGTTCTGAAAAAAGAAAAGGGATGAGTAATAAACGTTTGTGTGGGGTGATTGACAACACGTGCCTAAATGGCTTATGACAAAAGCAAAGCGGCCACAACCAAGAGGGCGAAGGTGAGCATGTTGCGCGAGGTGAAACCGAGAATGCGGTTGAGTTGTCGCCCTTTGTTGATTTGCACCATCTTTCGCCACGTGAGGTAATGGGGCAGAAGGTAGAAGAGGGGAAGAATGGCGGCCCAAAGGTGGCCGTTGAGGGCGAGGAGCGCCACGCAGAGGTAGCCCGCCACGCCTTGCAATAAGTAGAAGAGGGAGCCGAAGCGCTCGCCAAGCACTACGATGAGGGTGCGTTTGCCGCTAAGGGCATCTTGTTCGCGGTCGCGATAGTTGTTGAGCACCAATAGAGTGTCGGTCACCAATCCGCAGGCGGCAGCCAACCACCACACCGATGAGGTGAGCGTTTGTGCCTGCACATAGTAGGTGCCGCAAACGGGCACGAAGCCGAAGAAGAGCCACACCAATACATCGCCGCAACCTAGGTAGGAAAGCAAGGTGGTGTAGAGAAAGGCGAACACTACGCAAGCCGCTCCCAATGCCACAAGTGGCCATCCGCCGTAAGGCAATAGGCAACAACCAGCGGCGCAAGCTGCGATGAGTGTGACAGCAATGCCCACTTTCATTGCCCCTGGACTAATCCACCCTTGCGCACAGGCTCGCTCGGGCCCCAACCGGTCGTCGCGGTCGGTGCCTTTTTGAAAGTCGAAAAGGTCGTTGATGAAATTGGCGGCAATTTGCATCAACGCGGCAAACACGCAGCAAAGCACAGCGGGCAACCACTGGCCGTGGCCTTCTTTAAAGGCTAAGGCGGTGGTCGTTACTACGGGAATGAGTGCCGCTGTGAGTGTTTTGGGTCGTGCTGCTAAGAACCAATATTTTAGCATATCGGGGGAGTGAAATGCGGATGTAGGAAGGTGCGAAAATAGAAAAAATTATTTCTCGGGAAGGAAGTCGAGCAACATTTTCAGCGACTCGGGGTCTTTCCAACTCCAAAAACGATTCTCCTTCAGCACTTTGAAAGCCTGCATTTGGTCTTTGCTCACAAAGTTTTTAAATTGCGACTCATTGGCGGGAATTACCGTGCCTTTGATGTTGAAGTAGTAGGTGTCGGTAAGGGGAATGCCTTTTTCGTCGTCGCGTGTCTGCGTGTCGAGAGCAATGAAGGTTTCACTGCCAGGCAGCTCCACGGTGAAGTTGTCCATGCCCTTGCCACCATAAGTTTCTTCCTTATATTGCGGCATGTTGACGTGGGTGTTGCAAAGCAAGTAGTTGTAGCCTTTTTGCGCCACCACGCGTGCCATTACCGAGTCGACCTTCATGTAGCGCAAGGTGTCGTTGAAGGTGACGCCCGTGATGTTTTGCACGTAGGCTCGCATTGGCTTCTTCGTTTTTTCGTCTAAATAGATGAGTGACCCGTCTTTCAGCCAAATGTTGGCTTTCGCCTTAACGAAACGGCCGAAGGGCTGCAAAATTTTGGCGTCGCGATATTCGGGGAAGAGCAAGGCCGTTTGGCTGCGCTTCTCTTCGCGTGCTTGCTGTGCAAAACTCGTTACCGAGCAGAGCAAGCAGATTATGAGCAAGATGTAGTGTTTCATTCTTCTATTATATATAGGTGTGTAACGGAGTGTTGAGCGTGTGCAGAATTACATATTGCCCAATTTCTTCTCTACAAATTCCTTGATAAATTCAGCGGTGCGCTCAATGCCCAACACAGAGGAGTTGATGCAGAGGTGATAGGTGTCGGCAGCGCCCCAGGTGCCCGAACTGAAGAAGTTGTAGAAGTCGGCACGCTCGCTATCGCCTTTCTCAATGATGTCGATGGCTTTCTGCTCGTTGCAGTTGTTCCACTTCATCACGTTGGCAATGCGGTCGCTCATGTCGGCGGTGATGAACACGTTGACGCAGCGAGGGTGGTTGCGCAACACGTAGTCGGCACAGCGACCAATGAAAATGCACGAATGGTCGTCGGCCGCCTTACGGATGGCATCGCTTTGAATGCGGAAGAGGTTTTCGTTAGAAAGTTCGTTGTTATAGAACGTGTTGCCGCTGCCTACGAAGGGAATGATGTTGCCCAAGGTGCGCAGAAACTTGTTCTTCTCGTCGCTACGCTCGAACACTTCGGGACAGAAACCGCTCTCTTTGGCTGCAAGCGTCAGAATTTCGCGGTCGTAGTAGGCTATGCCGAACGTTTCGGCCAAGATGTGACCGATGGCGCGTCCGCCACTGCCTAAGGAACGGCCAATGTTGATGACAAAGGGTTGAGCGGATGTTATGGTTGAGATTGAATTATCCATGAGATGAGGGAATTTATGCGTTGTTAGGAATTTGCTTTTTAAACTTCTTGATTTGCTTCAGCAAAAGCACGATGGCTAGGATGGAGGCTAGACCGTCGGCCACAGGGGCAGCGTGCCACAAGCCCTCAAGCGGGTCGCTAAACACGTGGGGCAGAATGAAAATGGCCGGCACGAGGAAGATGAGCTGACGTGTGAGCGAGAGGAAAATGCTTTTCGGCGCATAGCCAATGCTTTGAAAGAAGGAGGTGGACACAATCTGAATGCCCACAATGGGGAACATCATCACCATGCAACTTAGGGCGTGTGCGGCCATGCTGACCAGTTCGGGCGAGTCTTTGGCAAAGAGCGACACGAAGGGGGTGGGGAAGAACACGCCAATGACAAAGCCTATCATGGTGATGAGGGTGCCGAAAGCGAGTGCGCGTTTCAACACACCAATCACGCGGTCGTAGCGTTGGGCGCCAAAGTTGTAGCCGGCAATGGGCTGCATGCCTTGGTTAATGCCAATCACCACCATCACGATGAAAAGGATGAGGCGGTTGCAAATGCCAAACGAACCTACGGCCATGTCGCCGCCGTAGGTGGTGAGGCTGCGAGTCATCATGGCGGCCACAAGGCAGGCGCAAAGGTTGATTAGGAATTGGGGCAGACCCACTAACAACGATTCGCGCACGATGCGCATGTTGAGTTTGATGAAGTTTCGGCTCAGGTGAATCAAGTCGTTTTTATTTGAGAAAAGGTGAAGCTGCCACATCAGCATGGTCAGCTGTGCCAAGATGGTGGCGGTGGCTGCTCCCTTAATGCCCCAGTCTAGACCAAAGATGAGAATGGGGCAGAACACGCAGTTGAGAATCACCGTGCCGAAGGTGGCAAACATAGCCTTCTGCGGCCGGTTGGTGGAGCGAAGCATAGCGTTGAGCCCTAGGTAGAGGTGGGTCACCACATTGCCCACTAGGATGATGCTCATAAAGTCGCGAGCATAGGGCAGAGTAACGTCGCTAGCGCCAAAAAAGCGCAGAATGGGATTGATGAAGCAGAGCAAAATGGCTCCGAGCAGAATGCCCAGCGTGAGGTTCATTATCACTACGTTACCCAAAATTTTTTGAGCCGTTGCGTAGTCTTTTTGTCCGAGTTTTACACTCATTAGCGTGGCAGCACCCACACCCACCATGGCACCGAACGCAGCGGTGAGCGACATGAGCGGCCCTGTCAGTGCAAGGCCCATAATGGCCTCTGGACCTACGCCTTGCCCAATGAAAATTCCGTCGATGATGTTGTAAACTGAGGAAGCCGCCATAGCCACAATGGCTGGCACGGCATACTGCATGAGCAAGGACCCCACTGGCTTCTCGCCCAATACGTTAAATTGATTCGTCTTTGTCTGTTCCATATTTGTATTTCAATGCAAAGGTACGAATAAGATAGGGAAGACTACACCGCCCTAGGCTATAAAAAATGAAAAAGAGCGTTGGCTTTTGTAGCTTTTGGATGAATGAAGGGTGGGTGGCGCTTGCCGTTTTTTCGATAAGAACTTGCTTTTTATGGATGGAGAAAGCGAAATTGGTTTTATGCAGATTTGGAGTACAACTTCAGATTTGTATAAAAAATCAATCGTTTTATTACTTTTTCTGCTAGTTATCGTTGTTTTGCGGAAGATTTTAAGCGGATTATTTGAGAAATTATGTAATTTTGAAGTTATATTCCAAATTTGCATAAAATGACTGAGCGTTATATTCATCGAGATTTAGAGGCTACCATTTTGGAGGCTGCCCGCTATTTTCCCGTTCTTACGGTGACCGGTCCCCGTCAATCGGGTAAGACAACGATGCTGAAACATTTGTTTCCGCAACTTCATTATTACTCTTTAGAGGATCTTGACACCCGACACTTTGCAATGGAAGACCCTGTGCGTTTTTTGCATCTGCACGAAGAGGGAATGATATTGGATGAGGTGCATAATTTTCCAGAACTCCTATCCTACATACAAGGCATTGTAGATGCTGCGCCTGAGAAGAAATTCATTCTCTCAGGCAGTTCGAATTTTGCTTTGCTAAAAAAGGTGTCGCAGTCGCTGGCTGGCAGAAGTGGGGTGTTCGAATTGATGCCTTTGTCCCTCTCAGAGGCGGGCAAAGGGAGTATTGATGTGAGCGTGGTGGACACCTTATTATATAATGGACTTTATCCGGCAATTTGTAGCGAAAAGAATGTGCCGCGGTTTCTTTACCCCTCTTACATCAAAACTTATTTGGAGCGCGATGTTCGTGATTTGCTGAATGTGAAGGATATGCGGCAATTTAATATGTTTCTCCGGCTTTGTGCGGGGCGCATCGGTTCGATTTATAATGCTACGGAAATAGCTAATGAGGTGGGGGTAAGCTCAAAGACCATTCAGTCGTGGATGTCGATTTTAGAGGCATCGTATGTGGTATACCTTCTTCCGCCTTATTTTGAGAACACTCGCAAACGTTTAACGAAGTCGCCCAAACTTTATTTCTGTGACACGGGTTTGGCTTGTGCTTTGTTGGGCATAGAGTCGGCTGATCAGTTAGCTTTCGACAAAATGCGTGGCCATCTGTTCGAAAATCTCATTGTGACTGAAATGCTAAAGCGCCGTTTGAATGAGGGCAAGGAAAGTAATCTCTATTTTTATCGCGATTCTAATCAGAACGAAGTGGACCTACTGCTCAGTAATGGCTCTTCGCTCGACGCTATTGAGGTGAAGAGCGCCATGACGTTTAGTCCCTCTTTCGAGAAAGCGTTAAAGAAGGTGCAAGATTGGGTGCAACGTCCCATCGCTCGCCGTGCCATTGTTTACGCTGGTGCGTTAGAAGATTCTAAAGGGGAAATACAACTTCTCAATTATCAGCATATTTCTTTCGAGTAAGAACGTAGGCAAACGTTCATTTCCTTTTCTATAAAGGTTTGTCCTGTATATTTAAAAAGGCAACTTTAGCTTCTATTGCAGTGCAAAGATGCTAAAGTTGCCTTTTCGTTATTCCTCACTTCTAGCCTTTAAAATGGATGGCAGAAGTGGAGAAATTTGATTGTGGCTAAATCACCAAACTTTAGAAAGTCACGGTGCCGAGGTTGCGATCCACAAGCATGCCGTCGATAGCCTTAAGGTTGTATTTACCAGCCTTCTTGGCCTTAAACTTAATGGTGAAGAGTTTGTGGTCGCCTTCTTCGAGCAAGAAGTTGTTGCCGCGGTTTACGAAGGTGGGCAAAAGTTCCTTCTGGCCATTGGTGTGCAGACGGTCGTAGGTGAGGTTCACCATGTCCTTCATGTCGATGAGTTCGGTGCCTACATATTCCAATTCGCTGGTGTTGTAGGGCAGAGCGAAACTCAAACCGTTGACGAAGTGCAGATCCTTGCCGCTCACGGTAATTTCGATGAGGTCGCCAGCAGCGTAGGTCTTCTTGTTGGGAGTGAGCACGAGTGAGCCCGAAACCTTGTTGTTAGAAGGATAAACACCGCCATCGAGTTCGGTGGTGACGCATGAAATGTCGTAAGCGTCGATGAGGCCGTTGTTGTTGATGTCGCCCGAACTTACGTAGTCGAAGTCGCTGTCGCCCTTACGC
>CAVKKI010000005.1:22761-28236 GCA_963656725.1 Oribacterium sp.
AACCAGTGTAGTTCATGTAAGAGGTGAGGTCGTTCTCGTCGATGCGGTTGTCGTGGTTGATGTCGCCTTGAAGCACGCTCTTCGAGCCCGGAGTTTTAAACACATACATCTCTTGACCAGAGGCGAAGTTGCCTGCTGCCTTGTCGAGGTGCATCTTGATGTAGCGGGCTTCGGGGTTACCGTCAAAGGTAAACGTTTTGTGTGTGCCGTCTTGCGCCCAATTAAAGGCTACAGGTTCGCTCCAGTTTTGGCGGTCGGTGCTTACGCAGAATGAGCCTGCCATCAAGGTGCCGTTGCCAGCGTCTTCACGAGGAATATATTCCACATGGTCGAGTTGATTCACGGAGCGGAGGTCGATTACCACGTCGCAAGGAATGGCTTCGCCTTTGCCCCATTTCGAGTGCCAGCCGCTCTTTTCGTCGAAGTCGAAGAGTTTGCCAACGCCTGTTCCAGGTTGATCTTCGCAAGTGGCTTGGGCGCGAATGCCCTTAATGGCAAATTCAAGCGGGTTGCTCTTCGTAGTGGCTGAGGCTGTCATCCATTCTGAATGTCCGTCGGCGTTTACAGCGCGCACTTTCAGCTGATATTCCGTCTCGGGTTGTAGGCCGTCGATGGTGAACGATTGATCGGTGATGGTGGAGTAGTTCATGCCGTTATACTCAATTTCGTAGTAGTCGGCATTGGCCTGCTTGCTCCAGGAGGGAGTGAGACTGAACACCCCAATGCTGTCGCCCTCAAGTTGCACAATGGGGGCAGAGAGCACGCCGTGATGAGTGCGCAAGCGGTCGGCGGGTGCAAACTCGAAGCCTTCCACCTTCACTTCTGTGGTGTTAGTTGTGATGTCGCTCTTCTCGAGTTTTACAAGCAGTTGCGGATTCTTTGTCACCTTCACGTCGGCAGCTTTTGAGCCAGGGGTAGAGAAGCGGTTGAGGTTGGGCGCTTCGTTATAGAAATAAACGTTTGTGCCGTTCTCAAACTCTTGCAGCGAACTGGCTGCGGTGAGTTTTATGGTGTTTTTGCCAATTTTGGCGCTCACCTTCTTCGGCTCTTTGCTCACGTTGATGCGAAGTTCGGTTTGCTTCTGCGCCTCAAAGCCCTCAAACGTGCCATAGGTGGGGGCGATGCTCACAGTGAGCTTGCCCTTGCCGTTGGCCTGTGTGTTGATTTCGGTGCGAGTGCACTGTCCGCTTAAGTAGGCTTGTGTTTCACCGTCGTCGTCATATTGCGAGAAGGCGTTGTTGCTGTTGGCGGTGGCGTAGATTTCGTAAGCACGATAGTCCTTGCGAATTTGTGAGGGATTGTTGTTGGGGTTGGTCATCGGAATGATGGCGTCGGCCTTCACAAACACGGGGAGCTTCCACAGTGGAGCCGCATAGTTGTTGATGAGGCGGCCACCTTCGTAAACGTCGCCATTGTAGTAGTCCACCCACTGCCCTTCGGGCAAGTAGATGCCGTTGCGAATGTCGTTGCCCACAGAGTCGGCGCGTGTTTCCTTATAAATAGGAGCTACGAGGAATGAGGGGCCGTACATAAACTGATATTGCGTGTCGCTGCCCAAAGTGTAGTCGTTGGGGTAGTCGAGGAACATGGCGCGAATCATTGGCTTGCCGTCAACGGCTTGGCGCGCAATGGTGTAGGTGTAAGGCAACAATTCGCTCTTGAGTTTGAGGTAAGAGCGGTTGATGCTTGTGGCGGGCTCGCCCAACACTTCGGGATATTTGGGATTAGAACCCCAACCGTCCATATTCAACTCCATGGGAGTGAATGTTTTCCATTGGAACTCGCGCACATTCACAGGTACGTTGCGTCCGCCAAAAATGCCGTCGACATCGCTCGTGATGTTAGGCTGACCAGAAAGTCCAGAACCGATGAAGGTGGGAATGTGGAAGCGAATATACTCCCAGTCGCCACCCGTTTGGTCGCCGCTCCAAATGCCAGCGCAGCGTTGCGTGCCGGCCCATCCGTCGAGCGAGATAATGAAGGGACGAGCGTTGGAGCCGTAGTAAGGCATCACTTCGGCCACGTCGCTCACACCGTTCAGTCCGAATGAGTAGCCGTAGCCCACCCAGGCCACGTCGGTTTTCAACACGCGCACACCCGCATCGCGCACTTCTTTCACAATGTCGCGTTGCAGCAAAGCTTCAATGCCCTCTTTGGGGTGAAGGTCGCTTTGGGTCCAAAGACCAATTTCCACACCCTTTGAACGAGCGTAGTCGCCAAACTCTTTCAGGTTTTGAATGTTGCCGTCGAGCGTAGAGGTTTGGCCGTAGCCTGCTCCGTAACCATCGTTGGGAAGGAACCAGCCCAAAGGCATGTCGTTGGTGAAGTAGCGGTCGATAGCAGCGCGGGCCGAGAATTGGTAGTTTCCTTTCTCGCCATTAAGGCTCTCTTTCGTTCCGCCGTTGTCTTTTTGACTTTCGCTATAGCGCTTGCCGTCTTCGAAAAGCATGGCGTTGGCGTCGGTGGTCTCCTTCCAATAGTCGCGGTTGTAGGCGTTGAGGTGACCTTCGTAGAAGCCGAACTTAGGCAGCAACACGGGGTTGCCAGTGAGTTGGTAGAAGTCGTTGAGCAAGTCAACGGGTTGTTGATCCACCATCACAAAGGCGTCGAGGTAGTCTTCGCTGTGGCTAAGGATGACTTTGCCCTCTTCGGTAGCGCCAAAGTCGTAGCGGCCAGGCTTGAAGGTGTTCCACATCACGCCGTAGCCAGCCGTGCTCCAATAGAAGGGAGTGGGCGAAGCCACACCGCCGTCTACCCAGTTGTTGGTGTTTTCAATGGCAATGCTTTTGCCCTTGTGGCTGAAGCGTCCGTTTTGCACGCCACCGCCATAGAAATATTCGTTTGCGCGGGCCTTCAGCGTGAGTGTCGTTCCGCTTTTCTCAAAACTTACGGGGGCAATGCTTTCCACTACCGTTTCGCCTGTAATTAGGTTAATGGCATGCATCAGGCCCGTTGCTTTGTCGAACACGAGCGAAACCTTCTGCGTGTTGATGTTCACTTGGCCGTTGCTCTCGTTGAGCGAAAGACCCATGGTGGAGCGGCGGGCATTGTTCACCAAAATTTTAGCTTCGGGTGTGGCTTGAGGGTCGCGCACCACACCACCGTTGTCGTCGCGGAAAAGGCGGAAAATGTTTTCACCGTAGAAATCCACCGTGAGTTGTTTGCCGTTTTCATAAGTAATTTCAACGGTAGTGGGATTAATTTTAACGGCGCTCTTTATGGAATTGCTCTCAGCCTCAGAGGGTTGTGTGGTGGAGGCACTTTGCACCAATCCTGTGGCGAGGGGTAAAGCATACAAACCGTTTGCGCTAAAACTGATGCCTGCCACGGCTAGGGGCAGAGCCATCACCAAAGTGGCGCAACGCGGAGTGTGCTTTCTTTGTTTTACCTTTTTCATAAATAGTTGTGAAGATTGTTTTTAGAAATATGTGCCAAAGTTACGTATTTATTGGCACATTGCCCGTGCTATTGAGCGAAATGTGGAAAGAAAGTGGGCAGAAACACCGAGCAATGCGCTTTTATTTGTAATTTAGCCTTCTCTTAAAGGGGATAATTTACTGCACTACCTCTAAATTTAATCTTCTAATTTTTGCCCAAACGGCAAATCTCCTTTGCTTAGAATTTAAAAATTAAAATACAATGGTAAAGACTTCTATTGACACTTTGGCTCAAGAAAACGCCTTCGAACTGATTGGCAAGGAATGGATGCTTATCACAGCGGGCGGTAAGGACGATTGCAACATGATGACGGCTTCGTGGGGCGGCATCGGTTGGCTTTGGAACAAACCCGTAGCGTTCATCTTTGTTCGTCCAGAGCGTTTCACTTATCCGCTGATTGAGCAGAACGACCACCTCACGCTTTCCTTCTTGGGGAAAGATGAGGCTATGCGCTCCATCTATAATTTCTGTGGCTCAAAATCGGGTCGCGATTTCAATAAGTTGGCTGAAACAGGACTTCACCCCGTGCTGACAGAGCATGGCGCCGTAACCTTCGATCAGGCTCGCCTCACGATTGAAGGCCGCAAGTTGTTCCGCACCGAATTTAAGGATGCCGAATTTCTCGATAAGGAAGTGTTGGCTCGTTGGTATAACGACCAACCCGGCGGTTCACTCCACACCATGTATGTGGTGGAGATTGAGAATGTTTATGTAAAAGACTAGAACACGCATCACAACTTCACAACCGCACCATTGCCAATACGTTCTATGAGGTAGGGTTTAAGTAGGTGATCAAAATAATTTTTATGTTTGAAGTGCTCTATCAAGTTGTTTCTTCTATAAAATAGGGGCATTAAATCGGTAGTTTAAAATAATTTTGACTACCTACTTGTGAAGAATAAAATGCTAATCATTTTAAACACTTATAATAAGGGCGGGCTAAAAGCCCAATGTATGCATCTAGCTCAGGGCAAACGAAACTGCGCCCTGGCTAGGTGCATGCATTGGGCTTTCAGCCCGCATTGGCAATTGTCCCATTCGTTACATAAAAATAATTTTGATTGTCTATTTATCAATGGCTTTACCTCTCATGTTAACCATTTCATTTCCTATGGTCTAAGCATTTACTTTCTTTTTAATCCCAAAATGCGAACTTGTCAAAAGTGGTGTCTTGCACAAAAACATTCTCTTCCAAGGTCATTGTGTCGGGCCTATTTATCTTGATAATAGGACAACAAGCAAAGGCGCAGTTTTCTACCTCTACGTCAGATTGAAATTTAAGATACCAAAGCATCTTGTTGTGATAGAAAGCTTCAGCCTCAATCTTTTTCAGAGATGCAGGAAATACGCATCTTTTTATTTTTGATGGATAGAAGGCACGAGTTCCTATCGTTCTCAGTCCTTCAGGGAAATTAATACTTTCAAGTCTGTTACAGAATCGAAAAGCGTAATCTTTGATCTTTCGGACTCCACTATGCAGTATGACTTTTCGCAGATTATTACAGAACATAAAGCCGTCTATTTCCCTAACCGATGATGGAATATCAATCTCATGCAAGGAATAACAACATTCAAAACTATTCAAATAGAATAGGTTTGGTGGCAGTACTATCTTTTGCAAGGTTTCACAGTGTCGAAACGCATGATTTCCTATCGCGGTTATTGCATCATGAAACTCCACTCTTTGCAATGATATACATCCGTCAAATGTGTCGTCCTTTATCTCTTCTACGGAGCTAGGAATGACAATACTTTCCAAAGCTTCACACCCCATGAACGCAGCACCGCCTATTGAATTTATATCATTATGCAATTCTATATTCCGAAGCCGTTTTTGCAAACAGAAAGCATACGATTCAATTACTTTGACACTTTGTGGAACGGAAAAATATTCCTTCTCCTTCCAACAGAATATCAGTCGACTCATGTCTTTGGAGTAGAGAACGCCGTCTTTGAGAGTTAGGTAATCAGACTGATTATCAATCTCAGCAATTTGCACCTTGAAACATTTCGTTGGAGCCGCACAAACATACGGAC
>CAVKKI010000006.1:0-8129 GCA_963656725.1 Oribacterium sp.
CATGAAATATCATGTAATGAGTACGAAGCAATCGATTCCTGTTCTGCCCCACATTCCAAACACATAGAAGAACAAACTCTTGAGGCTTAGAGGATCTTTGTTGAGTTCGCTCAACAAGCCAGAATGGATTACATAGTGATGACACACGATGAAGAGCATCACGAAGATACGGAATAATTCTAGGTTGGAATTACGTTGTTTTTTTAAAAAGTCTGTCATTGAAGTTATCTAAATTTATTACATTTTGTTAAGATGTGGACATTTTATCCTCTGTGCTTTAACACAAACAAATAGAAACAAAAATTCCCATATGTACGAAGTATTCGACAAAAATACGATAATTTTGAAAATTATTCCTCATCTTTCAATCGTAAAACGCAACTATGCGTGCAAAGCCAACATTGTAGAAGTAAACTGCATCCTATACAAATTGAAGACAGGTGTTCAGTGGCACTTACTTCCAGTAAAGGCTATTGTATTAGCTACAAGGCCGTATTTTACCATTTTCGGAAATGATGCAAAAAGGGCGAATGGAAGTCCGTTTAGATAAACCTTCTTAGCAAAATCGTGATAAACTTGATATGTCCAGTGGGGATTTGGATGGTAGTCATACACGTGTTATGAAAGGCGGCGAATCCGTTGGTTATCAAGCCGTAAAAACCTAATACAACCAATGCGCTATATTTAACGGACAGGCAAGGTCAATCATTAGCTATGTCCCAACCTGTTTCTGGTGAGAGTTTCACCCCACAAAGTCAATGTTTCTGACTTTGTGGGGTGAACTTCTATTCGTGCCGAAAACGGGTGATGCTCTTCACGCTACGTTTCGGATTTTAGGGCTATTGCTATGTTTTTAGAGCGTATCTCACTTGCCCATCGCAGCGGCTAGGGCCTCGGCGCAACGCTCGCCATCGATGCCGGCACTCACAATGCCGCCAGCGTAGCCAGCGCCTTCGCCACAGGGGTAGAGGCCATTGACACGGATGTGGCAAAGGGTGTCGGGGCGACGCAAGATGCGCACGGGGGATGAGGTGCGTGTTTCGGCTGCAATGAGCAGGGCTTCGTTGGTGAGAAAGCCGCGGCTGCGACGGCCAAAGTGGTTGAAGCCCTCAATCAAACGGTTGGTGATGAAAGGGGGCATCCAGAAGTGAAGGGGCGAGGAAATGAGGCCGGGTGTGTAGCTCGACTTGGGCAAGTCGTAGCTGAGTCGGCGATTAACGAAGTCGGCCATGCGCTGCGCGGGAGCTACTTGGGTGCGGCCGCCTTGCTGCCATGTGGCACGCTCAAGAGCCTCTTGGAAGTACATCATGCGCAAGGGGTTGCTGGCATCGTCGATGTCGGGGTGAGCCTCGGCAAACACGCCATCGGCCATGGCCTCGGTGAGGAAGGGGGCGAGTTCACCCTCGAGATCCTCAGGACGGGTTTCAACCACCATGCCCGAGTTGCTCCAAGCTGAATTGCGCTGTGACGAACTCATGCCATTCACCACCACTTGGCGCGGCCCCGTGGCGGCTGGAACCACGATGCCACCGGGGCACATGCAGAAGCTGTAAACGCCACGACCGCCACATTGAGCCACATAACTATACTCGGCCGTGGGGAGATATTTGCCACGGCCGTGGGGCGAGTGATACTGTATTTGGTCGATCAACTCAGCGGGGTGCTCTAGGCGCACACCCACGGCAATGCCTTTTTGCTCAATCTCGATGCCCGAGTCGCGCAGATGACGATAAACATCGCGAGCGGAGTGGCCAGTGGCCAAAATAACGGGGCCGTCGAAGGCTTGGCCCGTGTGGCATTCCACGCCTCGAATGGTGTCGCCCTCTAGCACAAGTCGGTCCACTCGGGTGTTGAAGTGCACCTCGCCACCGCTGGCAATGATTTGGTTGCGCATGTTTTCAATGATGCGGGGCAAGCGGTCGGTGCCGATGTGTGGATGGGCGTCGATGAGGATGTCGGGGCTTGCTCCAAACTGGCAGAACACGCGGAGAATTTTATCGACATTGCCGCGCTTCTTTGAGCGCGTATAGAGTTTTCCGTCGGAGAAGGCTCCTGCCCCACCCTCGCCAAAGGAGTAGTTGCTCTCGCCGTCTACTTGATGCTGACGCGAAATGAGGGCAATGTCTTTGCGACGCTCGTGCACGTCCTTTCCACGCTCTAACACCACGGGGCGAAGGCCTAGTTCGATTAGTCGCAAGGCGGCAAAAAGTCCACCGGGGCCAGCTCCCACCACCACCACTTGTGGAGCGTGGCTCACATCGCCGTAGGTTATGGGGGCGAAGTCGAGTTGGGGCGGCATTTGATTGATGTAGGCATCGACAGTGAGGTTGACGAAGATGGTGCGTTGGCGCGCGTCGATGCTACGTTTGCGAATGCGCACAGCATTGAGTGTGCGAGCGTCAATGCGCAATTGTTCGGCAATGAAACGCTTCAGGCGCTCCTCGTCATAAGCAATGTCGGGCGTGACGCGAAGTTGCATGTTGCGCCCGCGCTCATCGGTAAGGCTCAAAGTGAGTGTGGAGAGTGGAGTGAGGGGAGCGCCCGTGCGCTCTGAACGGGGCGTGCCGTGCTCATCGCGATAGCTGCCACGAGGTTCGTCGGAGTTGCGACGCACGGGGTGAACGGGCTTAAACTTGCCCTGGCCGCGGCCGTTGCTCGAACGATTGGAAGGTTTATTAGAGTGGTTAGCGCCGTTGCTGCGGTTAGCGCCGTTGCCGCGCTTATGTGGTTGAGAGTTGTTCTTATTATTATACATAGAATATGTAATGTGTGCGTTGTGAATAAAAAAGAATAGGGAAAGAAGGCTAGCCGAAAAGCTCACGCAGAGCGCCCTCTACGCGACTCACAGGCACGAGTTCGATGCCAAATTTCTGCGTTTCTAATCCCTTTAAATTCCCCTCGGGAATGAGTATGCGTGAGAAACCGAGTTTGGCTGCCTCAGCCACACGCTGCGTGATGCGGTTAACGGGACGGATTTCGCCACTCAAGCCCACTTCGCCCGCCATGCACACGTTGTGTTCGATGGCGGTGTCGACGTTGCTCGACAGCACAGAGGCAATAACAGAGAGGTCGATGGCGGGGTCGGTTACACGAATGCCACCGGCAATGTTAAGAAACACATCTTTCTGCGCCAACTTAAAACCTACACGCTTTTCGAGCACGGCTAGCAGCATGTTGAGCCGGCGAAGGTCGAAGCCCGTGGCCGAGCGCTGGGGCGTGCCATAAGCCGCGGTCGACACCAAGGCTTGCGTTTCAATCAAGAAGGGGCGCACGCCTTCTATGGCCGCGGCAATGGCTATGCCGCTCAACTCGTCGGTGCCTTGGGTAAGGAGCAGTTCGGAGGGGTTGTCAACGGGGCGCAGGCCATCTTGTCGCATTTCGTAGATGCCGAGTTCGGAGGTAGAACCAAAGCGGTTTTTTATGCTTCGCAAAATGCGATACATGTTGTGACGGTCGCCTTCAAACTGCAGCACGGTGTCGACAATGTGCTCTAACACCTTCGGACCGGCAATGGCTCCGTCTTTCGTGATGTGCCCCACCAAAATGATAGGCACACCGCTCTCTTTGGCATACTTCAGCAACGATGCGGCACACTCGCGAATTTGCGTGATGCTGCCCGGCGATGATTCCACACTCTCCACGGCCATCGTCTGAATAGAGTCGACCACCACGAGCGTGGGCTGCACATTGCGAATGTGGGTGAACACTTGCTCAAGGCGCGTTTCGCAAAGCAACATCACATCGTTAGAGGCTTGACTGATGCGGTCGGCGCGCAGTTTGATTTGCTGCTCGCTTTCCTCGCCACTCACATAGAGTATGCGGCCTGTGTTCATGCGCAAAATGGTTTGCAGTAACAGGGTGGACTTGCCTATGCCGGGCTCGCCACCAATGAGTGTCATCGAGCCAGGCACAATGCCTCCGCCCAACACACGGTCGAGCTCGTGGTCGCTCGTAAAGAGCCGAGGTTGCTCCACTGCCGACACCTGCGAAAGGGGAATGGGTTGCGGTGAATGGGGCGTTAGTCCGGCCATGGCTTGACGGGCTCTACGCTCGCTCACCACGCCCGAGGGTTCGGGGCGAATGGTCATTTCCTTCATGGTGTTCCATGCTCCACACGAGGGGCACTTGCCCACCCACTTGGGCGAGTCCATGCCGCATTCACTACACACGTAAACGGTTTTTGATTTTGCTGCCACAGAAAGTTAGCCGATTGTTGTTAAACGGGTTTATAAAAGAAAAGAAAGGAGTTTGGGCGGTCTCCTTTCATTTAAAGAGTTCGTATTCTTACAAGAAATAAACTTGCATTCTTGCAAAGAAAGGATTTCGTTTTCTTTCGAACAAATAAGGAAAAAGAGAATTTGAAGCTACATCGACTCTAAAGCCAACTTCATAGCTTGCAGCTCCGCCTTCACCTGCTTTAGGCGGTTCACCACTTCGAGGGTTTGCACAGTGCCTTGCTTGTTTTGTTTCAGCACATCGCGCGCCGCAGCCAGTTTTAGGCCGCGCACTTTTACGAGGTCGTAAACGGTGCGTATTTTAGCCACATCCTCCTTAGTGTATTTTCTCACACCGCGTGCCGCCTTTTTGGGAGCTATTTGCTGTGGAAACTCCTTCTCCCAATAGCGCAGCAGGGTTTCGCTCACACCGATAGCCGAGGCTACCTCGCTGATGTTGTAGTAAAGCTTGTTTTCGTCGAGTGGAATAAGATCCATATTGTTTTCGTTTGAGGTTATGTGCAAACTTACAAAAAACTTTGCAATGCAAGGCGGGTTGTTCCGTTCATTTCAGAAATTTCATTCCCTATGATTGCTTCAAGTAAGTGGTCACTGGTACTGTTTAAATTTTAAATTGCAAGCGCGTTTCAATCACCCAAAACCGATTGGCATTGGGGGTGGTGGTCACTTGCGTGTTGTTAGAACCTACGGTGACGTAGTGCGAACTCAAGCGCCACAGAATGTACTTATTGATGTAACGATTGAGCGTGAGCGACCACGAGTTGAGCTTGCCGCCACGAATGGCGCCATCGTTCATGTCAGTGTGGTTGTAGGCGGCTACCATCTCCCACGACTTAGGCGCTGGCGTGTCGATGCCACCGCTCAACTTGTTATAACTATATTGACGATTGAAGAGGAAACGCAAGTTGCCATAAGCGCCCCAGGCATTGTAGTTGGGAGCGCCGGCTTTGCGCTGCACATTGAGGTAGGTGGCCTGCGTTTCGAGCGCCACATGCCGCTTCGACATCATAAACTCTGCCTGTGCCTTGAAGTCACCCTGAGCATCGGTCATCTCAGCGCCAATAGCCGTGAGCGAGCCCACTCGGGTGGGATAGTTGGACGTCCAACGCATGTTATTTTGGTTCTTCGAAGCCCTTTCGTAAGACAGACCTATGCCCATGTGCAACAGGTTGCCACACTCAATTTTGGGGTGATAGGCCACGCGCGTCATGAAGCCAATGCCTTGGCGATTGGTTTCACTCGTGGCCTTCTTCACACTCTGATTGTCGGCATGGAGCGAGAAGGTGCCTAGAAAAGCATCGTCGTAATGTACGAACATCACGCCAAACAAGCGGTCGGGGTTCGACAAGGTGTTGGTTGCGGGGTCTTCCATCGACACCTTAAAGCTGCTTGAGGTGGACGATTGATAGCTGAATTGATGCACGAAATAGCCGCCCCGAATAAGGTTTTCCTCGTTAAATTTATACTCTAGAAACACGTCTTTCAACGAGAGCGATTGTCGCGAATAACCCGCATCTATCTTGGCCCACCACTTGCCATAACCAGCCTTCAGCCCTAGGCGCACATCGGGAATGGCCACGCCGCTCTCTGTCACTTTATCGGTCGTTTCATCACTACTGCCCATGGCGGCTGCGTCTAGAAGTATGCGGCCCGTGAGCCTCACGCTTAGTTTGTCTTCTTGCGCACTTGCCCCAATGCTAGCAAAAAGGCACAGGGCAAGTGCCGTTATCGATCGTAAATAATGCAATAAAAGCAGAGATTAAAGGTGAAACAAGGTTTTCTGAAAGAAGAAGGAAGAGCGTTTATTTCTCTGCATTCCAAGGGGTGGGAGTGAAGGTGCTCTTCTTCACTTTCCCTGCCTTAACGAGTTTTGCAAATTCCTTTTTTGCCGCAGTTAGGCACTTTTGAAACTCTTCGTTGGCATGCAAGCGTGCCACAACAGCCGAAGCCACCACGCGGGCGGCATCAACATCGCTTTGCCAGTGATAGCCGCAAATTACGCGACTCTGCCCTATCTCGAACCCACGCTTTAATATCTCATTTTGGCGGTCGGGATTAATCTCGGCCAACACGAGAGCCTCAGCCCACCCCATAGCAGTGTGGCCCGAGGGGTAAGAGCCATTGGTTGAGAGTTCGCCCTCTTGTCGGGAATTGCAAGTGGAGGTGTGATAATATTTGAATGGGCGCACTCGGTTGTAGTGCTTCTTCGCGCTGCGAGTGGCTAAATCGCCAGCGTCTTCGCGCATTTTGTGCATTAGCTTGTAAAGGCATGGCGTGTTTTCGGGGGTGATGTCCACGCCAAAAGCCTCCGACATGTTTTGGGCAATATCCTCCACATTAGCGTCGGCTGCAGCTAGATCACCGCGCTCGGTGTTGCGCTGCTTCAAGCCCCAAAGATAGCGTGCTTCGTCGGCAAACCATTGTATGCTTCCTTGTTCTGGCGGTGGAGGCAAGAGGTCGAGCGAACTGGGCTGTTCGCCATCTTGCAAGAAGTAGTTTTCGGGGTGATTGCGCACATCATTCGTTTGTGCTGCCGACTGTGCAAAGGCCGCTGACACGCTCATACAAGCTGCTGCGGCAAAAAGTAGTATATTCTTTTTCATCTGTGCTAATCTTTCTATAACAATTTGATTGCAACCCTTCTAATTGAAGATGCTGTTTTAAAGTTTAATGAAGATTTTACGCTTATATAAGGGGTAGGTTGCCAACCAACACACCGCCACCATCAGCACGCCCCAAAGAGCTGCACGCAAAGGAGTGGTTGTCAACACGCTGAACAGGTATTTGTCTAACCAAGTATTTACGAGATATTGCTCTTCGCCGATGCTGAAAGGGAACATGTCATTGAGAATCAATAGCAATTCAGAAAGAATGTAAGTGAACAACGCATTGGTGCCAAACACTCGGAAGAAGCCCGTCCAACCCGTCCAGCCTTTAAGGTCTATCATCACAAAGGCTATCACCCACAACACAACAGCCCATCCACAAGTGTAAATCACAAACGAGCTGGTCCACAAGGGTTTATTGAAGGGGAACACCACATTCCATAACAATCCCACGGCAATCAGCCCCACGCCCATTGCCCCCGTGCGCCACGGCAAGCCATTTTGCTTATGATCTTTCAGCAGTAAAGCGGAGGTTATGAAGCCCAATAAGGCATTCGCTATAGAGGGGATGCTGCTCACCAATCCCTCGGGGTCGAAATAGATGCCATAGCCCGTAAACAAGTGTTGTTCGCCAAAGAGAAAACGGTCTACGCTGAGCACCACGTTGCTCTCTAGCGTGTATCCTGGTATGGCTAGCAAAGCCCAATAGCCTAGCAGAATAGCCGCCGTAAGCAGGGCTATGCGTTTCAGCGATTTCAGCCACAATGTCAAGAATGAGGCGGCCACATAAACAATGGCTATGCGCTGCATCACGCCTAGTATGCGCCAATAGGCAGGGTCGCCAGTAAATGGAAAGATATTGAGCAAGAAACCGATGAGGAAGATCAATGCACCTCGTTTCAATATCTTCTTCACAACTTGTCCGTTTAGCTCAAAATTCGTTTTGCGAAATACGAAGTAAATGGCCGCTCCCACAATAAACAAGAAAAAGGGATAGACTAAATCGGCTATGCGGCAACCGTCCCACGCACAATGAGACAGGAAGGGGAAGCGCTCTCCCACTCCTTGCGTGTTTACCATGATCATACCTATCACAGTTATCCCTCTGAGCACATCCAAAGAGACAAATCGTTTCACATCTTTCATGCTTTCTTTCATTCTCAAAAATTATAATTTACAACAAATTACGTACCATAACACCTCTCTCTAAGAGCAAAGTTCATGGTAAATTATTTTATCCTTCTCGAACAATCCAGTCGCCGATGGTGCGTTGCTGACTGTCGTAATT
>CAVKKI010000006.1:8998-19072 GCA_963656725.1 Oribacterium sp.
TATTATCGAGATTGTTCAATTCGCTGAAAATGCTGAGTTGAGAAAACTTGGTGATACCCGTGAGGAAAGTAAATTTCAAGTAGGGGTCGAGTTTCTTCAAGGGGCTATAGAAATTCTGCATAATGAAACGAAGCGTTTGCAGATTTTCTTTTTCGTGCACCACATCTAGCAATGGAGCGTCATATTCATCGATAATGACCACCACCTTTTGTCCCGTCTGCTCGTGGGCGCGCTCCACCAATCCCATCAATCGCTTGTTGGGCGTGTCTTCCCACTCTTTCTTTCCATATAGTGCTTCGTAAGGACGAAGAATAAAGTCGAGATATCCTTCTAAATCCTTAGCGTCCATATGCTTAGCCCCACTCATATCAAAATGAAGCACAGGGTGTTTCACCCAATCCTTCTCATAATCAGCTATGGCCAATCCATCAAACAGATCTTTTCGTCCCTCAAAATAGGCTTGAAGCGTAGAGGCAAAAAGCGACTTTCCGAACCGACGGGGACGACTCAGAAAGACATATGTCATACCTTTCGTCAGAAAATCTACGATATACTTCGTCTTGTCTATATAAAGATAATTACCCTCTCGAATTTTCTCGAAAGTCTGTATACCAACAGGATATTTATTCACAATTTCGGCCATAATCTTTGTTTTTTCGCATTCTTCTTGCAAAAATACAATTTTATTTGAATATCTGCCTTTTTCTTAAACTACTTCACAGATTCACAAGTTTCACCACCCACTTCACCTCTCTTTCTATCTGCAATAAGCAAGTGATTTTAAGGCTTTCTAAAGCATAATTCAGATAACCGTACATCGGTCGGTGTACGACTGTACATCGGTCGGTGTACAATCGTCCATCGGTCGGTGTACGATCGTCCATCGGTCGGTGTACGGTGTTCACAATCGCCATTCAAGCTGAATGAAAAAGGCTATTATAACAACGCCTCAAGCCTTTTATAAAAGAATAAAAACAAGGAAAGAACTTAGCGTTAACTAATTACGCAAAATGAGAAAACGTGCAGACACGCAACGCCCCACGAAAGGCGCTAGCTGTCTGCACGTTTCTACGTTTGTGAATTTTAGATAAAGAAGAAGGATGGAAATGTTCTCTGAGTCTATAGCCTCAGCGGTCTAGCAGATACCGGTAATTATAGACTTGCATAAAGGGATGAAGCAAGGCGCGGAGCAACGCCACAGGGTCTTTCTCGTAAGTGTAGAAAAGCACGTGACGATATTTCACGTAGAAGCGCCATAGGCCGAAAAGGGCCAGCCAGCTCGTGGTGCTTTCGTAGTGAAGCAATTTCACCGCATCGCGATAAATGGGGGCATTGCTTTCAATGCTCTCTAAGAAGCCGCAACGCACGGAGAAGTGCTTGGCCATGAGCGGCTTGATGCGGCGATAATGGCGAATGCCATACCACACCATCGACAGAGCGTTGTTGGCCGATCGCACCCGTTTGGTGTCGTAGTTAGAGAAAGAGGCTGCGCTGACGTGACGTCGCCAATTCACCACAAAGCGGTCAACCAACACAATGCTATCGAGGGCGGCGGCAACCGTGCCGAGTATCACGTCATACCATGTGTGGGTAAACACGAGGCGTGTTTCTAAATGCGAGGGCAAATGGCTAAGCAGTTCACGGCGAAACAGCATGCAGTGACCGGGCATGCTGGCATAACACATGCGCACCATGTTGCAATTGGGTTTGCGGCGGTCAATGCGCACTGCCACACGCCCCTCTTCGCCTTTATCAATAAAGGGAAGGGAGCGCCCCACACACATCATGCGTGAGCCAATTTCATGGCTAAGCACCTCTAGTTTTTCGGGCATCCACACATCATCTTGGTCGCTAATGGCAATGAATTCCCCCGTGGCGCGATTCATAGCGCTAAAGAAGTTGCTATTGATGCCTTTCTCGCCTTCGTTCTGAAACACTTTTAGGCAGGGATAGCGCTCGGCATAAGATTGCAGCAAGGCGAGTGTGCCGTCGGTTGAGCCGTCGTCTTGCACAATCACTTCATGGGGAGGCAGAGTTTGCTGCAAAATGGAGTCTAATTGCTCGGGCAGATATTCCACTCCATTATAGGTGCACATCACCACCGATATTTTCTCGTTCATTTGAACTTGTCTTCTTTGAATTAAATGAAAAACAAAAACGTACCGAACACCTTATTCTTGACGGAATATGCTGTGTTCGGTACGTTTCACTATGCTATGTGCGCGCACGCCTATTTTAGGAAACTAAAAGTTAGACTGGCCACACTTAATTATAGGCTCTGATTATTCGCGATTGGCGCGTTTACGTGCCAAGTGGTCGAGAATAACCTTGCGCATACGCATCGATTTAGGAGTGACCTCCACGTATTCGTCTTCCTTGATATACTCAAGCGCTTCTTCGAGCGAGAAGATAACGGGGGGAATGATGCGAGCTTTGTCGTCGGCACCCGAGGCACGCATGTTGGTGAGCTGCTTGGCCTTGGTGACGTTAACCACGAGGTCGTTGTCGTGAACGTGTTCGCCCACCACTTGGCCTGCGTAAACTTCATCTTGCGGATGGATGAAGAAGCGTCCACGATCTTGCAGTTTGTCGATGGCATAGGCAAAGGCCGTGCCCGTTTCGAGCGAAATCATGGAGCCGTTAGAACGACGCTGAATCTCGCCCTTGTAGGGTTGATATTCCTTGTAGCGGTGTGCCATAATAGCTTCGCCTTGTGAGGCGGTGAGCACGTTGGTGCGCAAACCAATGATGCCGCGCGAGGGAATGTCGAACTCAATGTCTACACGGTCGCCCATGTTTTGCATGGAGGTCATTTCCCCCTTGCGACGAGTGACCATATCAATCATTTTTGAGGCGAACTCCTCGGGCACGTTAATGGTGAGTTCTTCGATAGGCTCACACTTTTGTCCGTCAATCTCTTTATAAATTACCTGAGGCTGGCCCACTTGCAATTCGTAGCCTTCGCGACGCATGGTTTCAACCAAAATGGAAAGGTGAAGCACACCGCGGCCACTCACAATCCAACTGCCCTCAGTCTCGGTGGAGCGCACGCGCAGAGCGAGGTCCTTCTCAAGTTCCTTCTTCAATCGGTCGCCAATGTGGCGCGAGGTGCAGTATTTGCCTTCACGGCCAAAGAAAGGGGAGTCGTTGATGGTGAAGAGCATCGACATCGTAGGCTCGTCGATGGCTATGGTGGGCAGTGGTTCGGGGTTTTCGAAGTCGCAAATGGTGTCACCAATTTCGAAGTTTTCAAGACCTACCACGGCGCAGATGTCGCCCGAACTTACAGCGTCGGTCTTTTGGCGGCCCATTCCCTCAAAGGTGTGCACCTCCTTAATCTGCGTTTTTTCGAGTGTGCCGTCGCGGTGGGCAATGGTAATTTTCATGCCTTCACGAATGGTGCCACGGTGCACGCGGCCCACTGCAATGCGGCCTGTGTAGTTTGAATAGTCGAGCGAGGTGATGAGCATCTGCGGCGTTCCTTCCAACTGTTCGGGGGCGGGAATTACCTCCACAATCTTGTCGAGCAAGTAGTTGATATTATCGGTGGGGGTATTATAGTCTTCGCTCATCCAACCGTTCTTGGCCGAACCATAAACCACGGGAAAATCGAGCTGCTCTTCGGTGGCGTTGAGGTCGCACATGAGGTCGAACACCATTTCATACACCTCTTCGGGGCGGCAGTTGGGTTTGTCCACCTTGTTCACCACCACAATGGGCTTCAAGCCAATTTGCAATGCTTTCTGCAAGACAAAGCGCGTTTGGGGCATGGGGCCTTCGAAAGCGTCGACCAACAGGATGCAACCGTCGGCCATGTTGAGCACACGCTCCACCTCACCGCCGAAGTCGGAGTGACCCGGAGTGTCGATAATGTTAATTTTAGTGTCGTTGTAACGGATGGAAACGTTTTTGGAAAGAATGGTTATGCCGCGCTCGCGCTCGAGGTCGTTATTGTCCAAAATAAGTTCGCCGGCGTTTTGATTTTTACGGAAAAGGTTACCGGCAAGAAGCATCTTGTCCACGAGGGTGGTTTTACCATGGTCAACGTGGGCAATGATGGCAATGTTACGAATGTCTTGCATACAAATGTTTTACTAATACCTAGTTCTATTTGGGTGCAAAGTTACTGCTTGGGTAGGGAAGAGCAAAGAGAAATGCTGATTTTCTTTGCTTTGCGTGGCTTAGCATCGGCCTCGTGCGCGCCTTTTGTAAGGTGTGCTTGCAATTTCATCTACCTCAAATCCTCAGCATTTCTGATTGATTAGTCTACATCGAAATAAATGGTCACGCTTTTATATACGTTGTAGTGTTGCACGATGTCGCGCGACACAAGAAGGGTGTGCCTAACCGACTGTGGAGTGAGATTGAGAGGCACCTTCACTATGAGTTTGCGAATGTACTGCAACTGCACTCTTGCCACCACTGGGCGGTCGGGGCCTAGCAGGTTCGACCCGAAGTGTGGGCGAAGCAGGGCGGCATAATGCTCGGCCGCATGAGCCACCACCTCGTCTTTGCGATGCTTGAGGTAAACGCTGATTAAACGGCAGAACGGGGGAAAAGAAAAGGCTCTGCGCTCTTCAAGCTGCGAAAGGTACATGGCCCGATAATCGCCACGCACCACTTGCTGAATGAGCGGATTGTCGGCCTGGCGTGTTTGCAACACCACGCGGCCCCGCTCACCACGCCGTCCGGCTCGTCCCGCCACCTGGCTCAGCATTTGAAAAGCGCGCTCGTAGGCACGAAAGTCGGGCACGTTGAGCATTTGGTCGGCACTGAGAATGCCCACCACACGCACGTGGTCGAAGTCGAGCCCTTTAGTCACCATTTGCGTGCCAATGAGCAAGTTGCTCTCGTTGCGGGCAAAACGGCTGATGATTTGCTCGTAGGCCGTGCGCGAGCGGGTTGTGTCGAGATCCATGCGCTCGGTGTGTGCCTCGGGAAACACGCTTTGGGCAGCGGCTTCAATTTTCTCCGTGCCATAGCCACGGTCGCGCAGTTCGGTGTCTTCGCAATTAGGGCATTGGGTGGGCACGGCATATTGCGTTCCACAATAATGACACACTAGCTTATTGATGCGTTGATGGAAGGTGAGGCTCACGTCGCAACGGGTGCATCGAGGAGTCCAACCGCAAGTGCGACACTCTAGCACGGGCGAGTAGCCGCGGCGATTTTGAAAGAGAATGGCTTGCTCGCCACCAGCTAAAGTTCGACGCACAAGGTCGGTGAGTCGGGGCGAGAAGGGCGTTTTCATCACCTTTCGGCGCTTGAGGTCCTTCACATCGGCCACCTCTATTTCGGGCATCAACACATCGCCATAGCGGTGAGTCATTTCCACCAAGGCATACTTTCCTTGCTGGGTGTTATAATAGGTTTCGATGCTGGGCGTAGCCGTGCCGAGCAAGGTTTTCGCCCCCAGTTGAGCGGCCATCACGATGGCGGTGTCGCGGGCTTGATAGCGAGGAGCAGGGTCTTGCTGCTTATAGCTCGTTTCATGCTCTTCGTCCACTATAATCAACCCTAAATTTCGGTAGGGAAGAAAGAGCGAGGAGCGCACCCCTAAGATGAGCGGATAGGCATCGGGGGTGAGTTGCCGCTTCCATAATTCCACCCTTTCGGCATCGGGATATTTGGAGTGATACACGCCCATCTCGGCCCCAAACACGCGCGAAAGTCGAGTGGTGAGCTGAGTGGTTAAAGCAATCTCTGGCACGAGATAGAGCACCTGCTTGCCTTGGGCAAGAGTTTCACGAATGAGCTGGATGTAGACCTCGGTTTTGCCGCTCGACGTAACACCGTGTAACAAGCACACGTTTTTCTGCTTAAATGCCTGAACTATCTCATCGTGTGCCCGTTGCTGATCGGGGCTGAGGGGCTTGACCATTGCGGGAGCATCCTCACTAGCGGCGTGGTTGGGCAATCGGCTTTGTTCCACTTCATACACCTCCACCAGGCCGCGCTTGCGCAAGGCGGCAAGGGCAGTGGCATGGGCGGGTTCGGTGCAGAGTGAGTGGCGACTCACAGGCTGCAAAAGTTGGGGATTATCGAGGGTGACGGCCGCGGTGGCTTTCGAGAGTTCAAGGTAGTGTAGGAAGAGGGCGTGCTGGGCTGGAGCGCGCTGCAAAAGGTCGAGCGCGGAGTGCAGTGCCTTCTCGCTAAAATGGGCAGGGGCGAGACGCACGTAGAGTTCCTTCTTCGGTTTAAAACTTTGCTGCAAGGCCTCGCGCACCACCACTGCTCCTAGCTCCATGAGCCTGCGCATGGGGGGCATAAGGTTGCGCTCTTTCAGTTCTTTCTCGAGCGTTAAAAGGTCGGTGGCCTTGTCGGTTTTTAGTGCGTAGAGCAGTTTTTGCTCGCGCTCGGTGAGGGTGGCACTGTCGGCATCGAAATTCTCGTTGCGCTGCAATTGGGTCTCGCTCTCGAGCTTCAAGCCCGAGGGCAATGCGGCCTTCATCACCTCGCCCTGTGTGCACATATAATATTGCCCTATCCACTGCCAAAGCCTCAGTTGTTGGGGCAAGAGAATGGGCGATGGGTCGACCACTTCCGTAATGGGTTTTAGTTTGTCAAGAGGTTGGTCGGTGGTTTCGCTCAAAGCGGTTACAATGCCCGTGTAGTAGCGCTTTGCCCCAAATTGCACCACCACGCGCGAGCCTACACTTACCTGCGAGGCAAGCGCCTCTGGAAGCAAGTAGGTGTAGGCTTGGGGAGTGGCTAAAGGAAGAAGGATGGTGGCGAACATTTCTTCTTTTGAGTGATTGGGGATGGGGAATTTGGGGATGGGGGATGGGGAATTGGGAATTGCGGGATGGGCGAATGAGAGATGGGAATGAATTATTTGAAATGGGGGAATAACACATTCGCCGCCTACAGTCGGAAGTTTTTGGGCACGGGTGTTTCGAAGCGTAGAGGCTCGCCCGTGATGGGGTGATAGAAGTTGAGACGGAAGGCATGCAGGGCGAGGCGGCCAATGGGGTCATCGCCGTTGCCATACTTGGTGTCGCCACACACGGGGTGGCCAAGGTCTTGCATGTGCACGCGGATTTGGTTTTTGCGTCCCGTTTCAAGTTTCAATTCCACAAGCGAGTGTTTGCCATCGGTTTTGAGCACGCGGTAGTGGGTCAAGGCATATTTTCCACCGTTGTCTACGGGCGAGGAGTAGGTGAAGTAAGCCTTGTTGTCTTTAAGCCAACTCTCCACGTCGCCTTGCTTCTGCTCTAGTTCGCCCGACACGAGGGCTAGGTAGCGACGGTCGGTCACGATGCCTCGCCAGTTGTGCTCGAGAATTTGCTCTGCCTCTAACGTTTTGGCATAGACCAATAGGCCCGAAGTGTCGCGGTCGAGGCGATGCACCACATGGGCGTTACACTTTTGATGAGTGCGATGGAAGTAGTCGTCGAGCACCTGCTTCACGCAGAAAGAATGGTGAGAGGTGGCCATCGATAAGATGCCGGGAGCTTTTTCTATGACAATGATTTGCGGGTCTTCGTACACAATCTTCACAAACTTCGATTGCAGTTCGCCCTTGGGCTTGCGTTTAGAGATTTCCACCAACTGCCCGGGTTGTAGCTGGAGGTCGAATTGGCGAGTATTCTTATGGTCAACCCGCACGCCACCGCCACTTAAAATGGCTTTGGCCCTGCTGCGGCTCACACCGCTTAGGGCGTGCTCAATAAACTCGAGCAGTGTGGTGGGTTGCTTTACGTGGAAGGTGGTGTAGCGTAGGCTAGATGTATTGCGCATGAGTGATTGCTATTTTGATACGTATATATAATAAGGTGTGATTTGTGGCAACGAGGAAGGGGAATAAAGGGGAAACTACTCCTGCCACTGCCAGTCGAAGCGCTCAATGTCTTCTTCAATCAAGGGGTTGCCCATTTGCACTTCAATAAACACTAAGTCGGTCACGGCCCGAATGGCATGATGCTGCTCTTGACGAATAACGAGCACGTCGCCGCGGGTGACGGGGCGCTGCTCACCATTAAGCAAGAAGATGCCTTCACCGTCGACGATGGTCCACACCTCGGAGCGGTGATGGTGAATTTGATAGCTGATGTTTTTGCCGGCCTTAAGGGTGATGCTTTTGGTGAGCGACTGCAGGCCATCGGGATAGGTCACGTTGTCGAGCACGCGATAAGTGCCCCAGCGACGCTCTTCATACATGGGGCGGGCATGCAGCTCGTTTACATAATCCTTCACCTGTTCCGACTCGGCTTTGCCACACACCATGATGCCGTCGGGCGAGGCGGCCACCACGGCATTCGTCAGTCCGTCGCAAAACACGGGGATGCCCAGTTCGTTCACCACGTGAGTGTTTTCGGTGTGGTTGCCCATCTTCACGTTGCCAATGTGCGTGCTAGGTAGTTCTTCGCAAAGCGCATTCCACGTGCCGAGGTCTTTCCACCGGCCGCGGAAGGGCACCATGGCCACGCTTTCAGCCTTTTCGGCCACTTCATAGTCGAAGCTGATTTTGGGCAAATTGCAATAGTGAGTTTGTAGCGCCTCGTAGCTAGTGGTGGGTGCGTAGTGCGACACTATTTGCAGCAGATAGCCTAGTTTGAAGGCAAACACGCCGCCATTCCAATAGGCCCCCTCTTGCAGCAAATGTTGCGCACGCTCGGCATCGGGTTTTTCAATGAAGCGCACCACGCGTTGCACCTCGCGCCCAGCATCGCTGGCCTGTGGCAACACATAGCCAAACTCCTCTTTAGGCTGCCCTGGGGCCACGCCCATCAACACGAGTTGGGCTTCTTCGTCGGCCACGGCCTGCGCCATGCGACGGATGGTGTGGAAGTAGGCTTCTTCGGTGTAGACGTCGCACGGCATCACCACCACCACCTCATTCTCGGGGCAGTGTTTCACACGGGCCAAATAGGTAGTGGCCAAGGCTATGGCGGGGAATGTGTCGCGGCGCTCGGGCTCGGTCACAATGTTCACCACATCGGCGCCAAGCTGATTAATGATGCTGTCGCGCTGTTGGGTGTGGGTGGCGAGGGTGATGTTGGGGGTGAGCTGCGTTTGGCGAATTTGTCGCACCACGCGCTGTATCATCGACTCTGTTCCGCCCTCGGGCGAAGCGAGCAAATGCAGAAACTGCTTGCTGCGGGCGTCGTTGCTCAAAGGCCAAAGGCGCTGTCCCGACCCGCCAGACAAAAGAATTAGATGCATGAATAGGGGTGTTTGGTGACGAGGGGAGCGCAATGCTGACGATTTGCCCTGCCTAGCCACTTGATAGCCTACAAAGGTAACGCTTTCGGGGCGAAACTTGCGCTATTTTGGCCAAGAAACATCGTTTTTCAGGCTTTTAGGCACTGCATTTACGCAAAACCCATTAACTTTGCCCAAGTTATTATTTATTAAAGTTGTTTACCGAAAACAACCAATCATACTATCTGCCCTATGATGGATACTGTAATTGATGCCGCCCTTCGTGCCGGCCGCGCCATAATGAACATCTACACCCACCCCGACCTCGATTGGCAGGTGGAGCGTAAAGCCGACAATTCGCCCCTCACCTTGGCCGACCGCGAGTCGCACCGCGTGATTGCCGAAGCCCTAGAAAGCAGCCCCTACCCTTTGCTCAGCGAAGAGGGAGCGCAGCTGCCCTATGCCGAGCGCAAGGATTGGCGCACACTTTGGATTGTAGACCCCTTGGATGGCACTAAGGAGTTTTTGAAGAAGAACGATGAGTTCACCGTTAACATTGCTCTTGTTAGCGAGGGCGTGCCCGTGTTGGGCGTGATTTACGTGCCGGCCAAGCACCGCTTGTTTTGGGGCGAGAAGGGGCAAGGTGCTTTTTGCGCAGAGGTCGACCCCGAAACGCTTCACATCGGCCCGGCCGAGTCGCTGCCCCTGAAGGGAGCCGACCTAGGCCGTCCCTACCGCGTGGTAGCTTCGCGCTCTCACCTCTCGCCCGAGACGGAGGAGTTTGTTAACGACCTGCGACGCACACACCCCGACCTCGACCTCGTTAGCGCCGGTTCTTCGCTCAAGTTGTGCCTAGTGGCCGAGGGCAAAGCCGACGTTTACCCCCGCATGGCGCCCACCATGGAATGGGACACCGCCGCGGGCCACGCC
>CAVKKI010000006.1:19082-27935 GCA_963656725.1 Oribacterium sp.
GGCCACGCCATTGTGTTGGCAGCGGGCCACCAAGTGATTAACGCCGAAACCGACGAGCCGTTGACGTATAATAAGGAAGACCTACACAACCCTTGGTTTATTGTGAAATAAATTCGCAGCCCGCTGACAAACAATCGTATGCAAGTTTTATTCGTTATCATCGTTCTGGCCTGCGTCATCATCGCTTTGGTGAAAGACCGCATGCGCCCGGGCTTGATTCTCTTCTCTGGCGCAGTGGTTTTTCTGTGCGCCGGCATTCTCTCGCCCAAAGAGTTGCTCGAGGGCTTTGCCAACAAGGGCATGATCACCGTGGCCATGCTCTTCCTCATTAGCGAAGGCGTGCGCCGCTCGGGCTTACTCGAGGCTTTGCTTCGCCAACTGCTGCCTCGTGAAAAGGGTGTAGGCGTGCGCAAAGTGCAGAGCCGCATGCTGCCCACCATTGCCTTTATTTCGGCTTTTCTTAACAACACGCCCGTGGTGGTGATTTTCGCCCCCATGATTAAACGCTGGGCTGAGAAGCACGGCGTGGCGGCCACGAAACTGCTCATTCCCCTATCTTACGCCACCATTCTAGGCGGCGTGTGCACCTTGATTGGCACAAGCACCAACCTCGTGGTGCACGGCATGGTGATTGAGGCGGGCTTCAAGGGTTTCTCAATGTTTGAGTTGGGCAAGGTGGGCATTGTTATTGCCGCCGTGGGCTTGCTCTACATTTGGATTTTCTCGTCCCGGCTGTTGCCCAGTGAGCGCAAGGAGCGCGACGAACTGGCCTCAACCACCGAACTGAAACAGGGGCTTCACCGCATTGAGGTGGTGCTAGGCGCTCGTTTCCCTGCCATTAACCGCCGGGTGAAAGATTTTGACTTTAAACAGAAATATGGCGCCGACATTCTAGAACTGAAGCGCGGGGGCGTGACCTTCATTATGCACGACTTGCGACAAGAGTGCTTCCACGAGGGCGACACGCTTGTGTTGTTGGCCAACGACGACTTTATGGTGAACTGGGGCGACTCCTCGTTCTTCCTCATGGTGTCGAATGGTGAGGAGCAAGACTTTAAGATGCCGCGTTGGAAGTGTTGGCTCTCGGTGGTGCTGCTCTTTTTAATGATTGTGGGAGCCACCGTGGGCGAATTGCCCGCCGTGCGCGAAGCAGCCCCTCGCATGCACCTCGACATGTTTTTCTTTGTGAGCGTGGTGACGGTGTTGATGGCTTGGCTCAACATTTTCCCAGCGCGAAAATACACCAAGTTTATCTCTTGGGACATTCTCATCACCATAGCCTCGGCCTTCGCCATTAGCCGCGCCATGCAAAACTCGGGCATGGCCGATGCCGTGGGCCAATTTGCCGTGGGTTTGAGCAGTCATTACTCGCCCGTGGTGTTGCTTGCCGTGATATTCATCATCACCAACCTTTTCACCGAACTCATGACCAACAATGCGGCAGCGGCCTTGGCCTTCCCCATCTCGCTGAGCATTGCCCAACACATGGGCGTGAGCCCTATGCCCTTCTTCGTGACCATTTGCATGGCGGCCTCAGCTAGTTTCAGCACCCCCATTGGTTACCAAACCAACCTCATTGTGCAAGGTGTGGGCAACTATCGCTTTGCCGACTTCGTGCGCGTGGGCCTTCCGCTCAACATTCTCAGCCTCATCGTCACCATCACCGTGGTGCCGCTATTTTGGCCCTTCTAAATTGTTGGGAGCATTCTAAAAAGACATTCTGCTATGAAGAAAATCATCAATCCCTTCGTCCATCTCGACGGCTACCACTGCTTTGGCTGTGCGCCCGGCAACCCATTTGGCGTGAAGATGGAGTTTTATGAAGACGGTGACGACATTGTGTCGCACTGGCGCCCCTCAGCCCACTATCAGGGTTGGCTCAACACCCTTCACGGCGGCATTCAAAGCGTGTTGCTCGATGAGATATGCGGTTGGGTGGTGATGCGCAAACTGCAAACGGGTGGCGTGACCTCGAAAATGGAAACGCGCTTTCTTCACCCCGTTAGCACCAACGACACCCTGCTCACCTTGCGCGCCCACATTAAAGAGCAGCGCCGCAACATCGTGTTGGTAGAGGCCACACTGACCAACGCTGCCGGCACAGTCTGCTCCACCGCGCTTTGCACCTACTTTGCCTTCCCTGCCGAAAAGGCTCGCACCGAGCTTCACTTCTGTGGCTGCGAGGTGGAGGGGGAATAAGCAACGCTAGTTCCTTCCGGGGGCGACGCGTCCCGCGTCGGCGCTAACACAGTCGCTAAAAGAAAGAAACAAAAGAGAAAAGCATTGTTACACACAGTGTTTTTCTCTTTTTTATTTCTATTTCTTCTTGCGCCCGTGCTAGCGCCGACGCGGGACGCGTCGCCCCCCGAGCTACTTGCGCCCGAGTTGCTTACGTGCTTCACACTAACCGTTATTAACCCCATTCATTCAGCCTTCAAAGTCCCTCAAAATGGCGCTTTTGCTCACCGGCCACCAACTGAAGGCCGTGCGAACACCAACTGAAAGCCGTGCGAACACCAACTGAAAGTCGTGCGTGCACCAACTGAAGGACGATGAGGAAAATGGCAATTAAGAACGATTTAGCACGAAGAAAATGTGAGCTTTTGGGCGGTGATTGAAAGTTCATCTGCAAGAAACGCTAGCTTCTTCCAGGGGCGACGCGTCCCGCGTCGGCGCAAGTAGAAACACTAAAAAAAGCAGAAAGCCAAAGAACTTTTTCTTTTATGCTTTTCTGCTTTTTTCTTCTAGCGTTTGTGCTTGCGCCGACGCGGGACGCGTCGCCCCCAGAAGGAGCTAGCGTTCAACCCCTATCGCAACCTTTCAAGCATTTGCTGAGCGGCACGCTCGGGAGCGCCGGGCTGCCCTAGCTCATTAACCACACGCTCGTAAGCCTCAAGTTGAATGCGGCGAATGGGACTTTCAAGGGGAAGGAGTTGCAGAATGTGATAGGTGAGGTTGCGCACGTTCATATCAGAGGCCACCAACTCGGGCACCACCTGCTCGTTGGCAATGAGGTTAACGAGCGAGATGTAGGGCACTTTCAAAAAGTAAGGGCGCACTAGTTTGATAAACCAACCGGCACGCATGTAGTAGCACACCACTTGCGGCACACGGAAAAGGGCCGTTTCAAGCGTAGCTGTGCCACTCGTAACCAAAGCTAGGGTGGCGTGAGAAAGCAAGCGGTAGGTGGCGTTGTTCACAAGGGTGACGCGCTCACGGGGAATGCCCGAGCGGGCAATGATGCGCTCATAAAAATCAAAAGGAATGGCCGGGGCTTGAGCAATGACCAAACGATGGTGTTTGAAAGGGGCGGCAGCTTGCAACATGCGGCTTAAATTGTCGTTAATTTCTTGCTTGCGCGAGCCAGGCAACAGGGCAATGGTTTCGTCGTCGGGCTCGGAAATGCCGTAGCGCTTCATATAGGCCACCACTTCGTCGACACTAGGATTGCCCACATACGAGATGGGGTAATGATGTTTCCCTTCGAAAAAATCCACTTCGAAGGGGAGTATAGAGAAAAGGCGGTCTACATTCTCGCGGATGTCCTTGATGCGATGCTCTTTCCAAGCCCAAATTTTGGGCGAGATGTAGTAGAACACGGGGCAAAGCTGCTGCTGCTTCACAAACTTCGCAATCTTTAGGTTGAAGCCGGGATAGTCCACCAGCACCACGGCATCGGGGCGCCACTCGGCAATTTGCTCTTTGCAGCGCTTCATGCCACGAAGAATGGTGCGCAGGTGAAGAGCCACTTGCACGAAACCCATATAGGCCAACTCACGATAGTGGCAGAGCAGGGTGCCGCCCTCGGCTTGCATTTTGTCGCCCCCGTAATAACGAAACTCGGCCTCGGGACACTGCTGCTTCAAGGCCCTCATGAGGTGGGCGGCATGGAGGTCGCCACTGGCCTCGCCTGCTATTAAAAAGAATTTCATAACACTTGACGCATTACGTTGATCAACTCCGTGGCCGTTACATCGAGCTGCGTGGGCGTCACGGCCACATACTCATGCGCCAAGGCCCAACGGTCGGTGTCGGTGGCTTCAGGCTCTAGCTCTTTGCAGTCGCCCACGAGCCAATAATAGTGGCCACCACGGGGGTGCTTGCACCTTACAAGCTCGTTTTGCCAACGCGAACGGGCCATGCGACACACCTTCACACCTTTAAACTTGGGGCAGCAAGGGAAGTTTACATTCAAACAAGTGAATGGAGGAAGGCCCGCACTGATGGCCTTAAACATAAAGTCGACGAGGTAAGGGCGCAAGGGGGTGAAATCGGCATCCATCCGATCATCACACAACGAGAAAGCCACTGCGGGATAGCCTTGCAGCGCGCCCTCAATGGCCACGCCCATCGTGCCCGAATAGTGAGCGTTGACCGAGGAGTTGTCGCCATGGTTAATGCCGCCTATCACAAGGTCGAAGTGGCGCCGATGGCCATACACATTGAGCGCCACCTTCACACAGTCGGTGGGGGTGCCCGTACAAGCGCACACGGTGAGCCCCTTCTCTTTGCGCAACACCTTAAAGGTGATGGGCTGTTTCGTGGTGATGGAGCAACTAAAGCCTGAGCGAGCCGAGTTAGGGGCCATAACAAGAATGTCGGCATAAGAGCGCAACGTGTCGATGAGGAAGTTGATGCCGGGAGCATCTACGCCATCGTCGTTAGAAATGAGTATGTAGGGGCGCATGGGCTGGTGGGGTTTGTTCGTAATTGAAAAGAAGGGAAAAAGCGCGCTCTCTTGCACGCTAACGGTCCGCTTCAGCGGGAAAGAGTGAAAGCCGCAAGGGGTTAGCCTAGGCTTTCGCCTTGCAAACTTACAAAAATTTTGGCTTAATAGAGCTATCTATTATAGGTATATAAACAAACTGCCGCTTTGGCGAAGCGGTGAGCAAGCCAAAGCGGGCAGTTTTGAGTTAAGTTGACGTGTTTTTGACGAATTATTCGCCGGGAGCGATTGCGCCAGAGGGGCAAACATCTGCGCAGGTGCCGCAGTCAACACAAACGTTGGGGTCGATAGAGTACTTTTCGCCTTCAGAGATTGCGCCAGAGGGGCATTCGTCGATGCAAGTGCCACAGGCAATGCAGTCGTCACCAATTACGTAAGCCATAATAGTAGAATTTAAATTTTGATTGTTGTGAGTTGAGTTGTCCTGCACTCTTCGAGCCTTTCTCCTCACTGCGGAAAGCCCGTTGGGGCGAGGAGGCGGCAAAGAATGCGTGGCAAAGTTACATATTTCTTTCGTACAAGGAAGAAAAGGGCGAAAACTTTTATTACTTTTGCATTGCCTTACCTCGTTCTGCACAATAAATCGGGCGAAAGCGAGTTTTTATAATTATATTGGGTTCAAGCGAAAGCAAGTTCACTTATTACATTGAATTCAGACGAAAGCGAGTTTTTATTATTTATGAAGAAGCAGCTTTTATCATTCCTACTCCTCTTTTTGGGCATAGCCTACACGGGCCATGCTCAGGAGCGACGTGTGCAGAACAAGCCCTTCATCGACGAAAGAAAGTTTCACTACGGCTTCTTCGTGGGGGCTCACGACCAGTCGTTTAAATTGAAAAACAACGGCTACATTGCCCCCGCCGGCCAAACCAACGCCGGCGAGCAATGGGTGGCACAGAGCGACCAAGCCAACATTGGCTTCTCGGTGGGCGTGTTGGGCGAATGGCGCATGAGTCGCTACGTGGCCTTGCGCGTGTTGCCCTCGCTGCATTTTGGCTCGCGCCACATCACTTTCCGCGAACTAGGCACCGACCGCACGGAGTCGCAAGACATGAAGTCGTGTTACGTGGGCGTGCCCGTCGACTTTAAATTCTCTGCCCCACGCTTCAACAACTACCGCCCCTACGTGGTGGCGGGCGTGGCGCCGATGTACGACCTCATCTCATCGAAACAAGGCAAACTCAAAACAAAGCCCTTCAACCTCATGATTGAGGCTGGCATGGGCTGCGACCTCTATATGCCCTTCTTTAAGTTCATTCCCGAACTAAAATTCTGCTTCGGGCTAAACAACTTGCTGCAAAAAACGCGTCGCGACATCACCGAACCTTCCCAACTCATCTACACCGAAAGCACCGACCGCATCACAGCGGGCATGGTGGTGCTCACCTTCTATTTCGAATAGAGAAGCTTAGAATAGAAATTCAATCCCCCACCCCCTAGAAGCATCGAGCGGATTGCTGAACGTAGCTTGAGTTGGCCCACCCCATTTTGCATTCAACCCTAAACACATAAGCAATCATGATGACAGACATTGAAATTGCGCACAGCACAGAGCTCAAGCGCATTGACCAAGTGGCTCAACAACTCGGCATCGACCCCGAACAGATTGAACACTACGGCAAACACATTGCCAAACTCCCCCTCTCGCTCATCCACAATGAGAAAAAGGGCAAACTCATCTTGGTAACCGCCATCACGGCCACTCGAGCCGGCATTGGCAAAACCACCGTGAGCATCGGTTTGGCCTTGGGCCTCAACGCCATTGGCAAAAAAGCCTGCGTGGCTCTGCGTGAACCCTCGCTCGGCCCTTGCTTCGGCATGAAAGGCGGTGCTGCCGGCGGTGGCTATGCCCAAGTGTTGCCTATGGAGCGCATCAACTTGCACTTCACCGGCGACTTCCACGCCATAACCTCTGCCCACAACATGATTGCCGCTCTGCTCGACAATTACCTCTATCAACACCAAAAGGAGGGCTTCGGCTTGAAGGAAATTCTTTGGCGCCGCGTGCTCGACGTGAACGACCGTTCGCTCCGCTCTATCGTAACGGGCATTGGCCCCGCCACCAACGGCATCACACAGCAAGCGGGCTTCGACATCACTCCGGCCTCTGAGCTCATGGCCATCCTTTGCCTAGCTAGCGACGAGGCCGACCTTCGCCGCCGCATCGAAAACATTTTGCTTGGCTACACCTACGAGGGCAAGCCTTTCACCGTGAAAGACCTCGGTGTGGCTGGCGCCATCATGGTGTTGCTTAAAGACGCCATCGAGCCTAACCTCGTGCAAACCACCGAAAACACGCCAGCCATTGTGCACGGCGGCCCGTTTGCCAACATTGCCCACGGCTGCAACTCGCTCGTGGCCACAAAAATGGCGCTTAGCCACGCCGACTACACCATCACCGAGGCTGGTTTCGGTGCTGATTTAGGTGCTGAGAAGTTCTACAACATTCTTTGTCGCAAAAGCGGCCTTGAGCCCGACCTCACCATCATTGTGGCCACCGCTCAAGGCTTGAAGATGCACGGCGGCGTGGATCTCGACAAAATTAAAGAGCCCAACGAAGAGGGCTTGCGCCAAGGCTTGGCCAACCTCGACCGCCACGTGCACAACTTGCAAGGCTTTGGCCAAAGCGTGGTGGTGGTGTTCAACCGCTTCGTGGGCGACACCGAAGAAGAGATGGCGCTGCTTCGCGAACATTGCGAAAAGCAACTGGGCGTGCCCTTCGTCATCAACTACGCCTACACCGAAGGCGGCAAAGGGGCGAAAGAGATGGCACAACTTGTGGTAGACACCATTGAAAACCACCCCTCTGAGAAACCGCTTCACTTCACCTACGCCGACGACGACTCTATCAAAACGAAGATTGAGAAGGTGGCCAAAACCATCTATGGCGCTGCTAGCGTAAGCTTTGCCAAGCCGGCCCTCAACCGCATCAAGCTAGCCGAAGAGCACGGCATGGCCCACTTCCCCGTGTGCATTGCCAAAACGCAGTTCTCTTTCTCGGCCGACGCCAAACAATATGGCGCTGTTAGCGGCTTCAACATCCTCATCAAAGACGTGGTGCTCAACGCGGGCGCCGAAATGATTGTGGCCATTGCGGGCGACATCCTACGCATGCCCGGTTTGCCCAAAGACCCGCAAGCTAACCACATCGACTTCGTAAATGGCGAAATTGTGGGGTTGAGCTAATCCCCAACAAAATCTAGAAAATCTTGAGGCAGCGCAAGCTCTTAGGGGGCGACGCGGCCCGCGTCGGGGCAAGCGGCCGCACTACCTCAAACGATAGAATTGCGCTTTACACAAAAAAAGAGAAGCATTAAGTGTGAAAATTTAAGTCATCACCTTAATGCTTCTCTTTTTCTATTTCTTGCGCACTAACTTCTAACGCCAGTGCTTGCGTCAACGCCGATGCGCAACGCGTTACTCTAAATTTGCAGGAACTAAATCCCCACCCCAGAGCTAATTGCTCCGAAGCAACTTTTCTTCAAAGCCGAATTACTTACCCCATTCGCTAGGGTTGCTGCGCCACTCGTGGAGCATCTCTACGTGCTGTTGCTCAATGTAGCCCGTTTGCAAAGCCACTTCCACCACTGCTTCGTAGTTGGTCAGCGTGGTCAATTCCACCTTAGCATCAGCAAAAGCCTTCTCGGCCACTGGGAAACCGTAGGTGTAGCTAGCCACCATGCCAATCACCTCGCAGCCATGCGCACGAAGCGCCTCAACAGCCTTCAAACTGCTGCCACCAGTAGAGATAAGGTCTTCCACCACCACAACTTTCATGCCTTTCTGCAGGTCGCCTTCAATCAAGTTGGTCATGCCGTGGTCTTTGGGTTTCGAGCGAACGTAGGCAAAAGGCAAACCAAGAGCATCGGCCACCAAAGCACCCTGTGCAATGGCTCCTGTGGCCACGCCGGCAATAGCATCGGCTTCGGGATATTTCTCGGCAATAATGCGACTCAGTTCCAACTTTACGAAACTGCGCAACGAGGGGAATGCCAACGTTTTGCGATTGTCGCAATAGAAGGGCGACTTCCATCCGCTAGCCCAAGTGAAGGGCTGTTCGGGCTGCAACTTAATGGCTTTTACGTTAAGCAATTTTTCAGCAAAAATCTTTTCAAGAGTGCTCATAG
>CAVKKI010000007.1:0-25930 GCA_963656725.1 Oribacterium sp.
CCCTTCGGGTACACTATGGGCCACTTGTAACATTGGTAGTAGTTCACCTTACGATTATGGATATTATTTTGCTTGGGGTGAAACTACTCCTAAAAGTAGCTATTCATCTTCTAATTACAAATATGGATCATCTGCAAGTACCTTTACCAAATACAATGCAACGGATGGCTTGACCACGCTTGAGGCTTGTGACGATGCTGCTACGGTTAATTGGGGAGCTGATTATCGCATGCCCACTGTTGATGAAATCAAGGAACTTGCAGAGAAATGCACTTGGACATTGGGCTCTAATGGTTATACCGTTACAGGCTTGAATGGAAATTCTATTTTTATGCCTGCTGCAGGTTGGAGTTCTTCAAGTCCTAATTGGCAAGGGAATCATGTATGTTACTATTCTTCTTCAGTTTATGAGGTAGGGTCTGATCATGCTTATGAATTGCTAGCAGGTTCATACTCTAGTGATGGCTGTGGCCGTTGGTATGGTGAACCTATTCGTCCCGTTGGTGTAAAGAAAAATCCTTCAAGTCAAGACTCTAGTTCTAGTCAGGGTTCTGGTCAGGAATCAGGTAGCGACTCTAGTTCAAGTCAAGGCTCAGGTCAGGAAACAGGTGGCGACTCTAGCTCAAGTCAAGATGCGACTGAAACAATTTCTGGTCATGAAGTCGTAGATTTAGGACTAAGTGTGAAATGGGCCACTTGTAACATTGGCGCAAGTACTCCTTATGAGAGCGGCGATTACTTTGCTTGGGGTGCAACTGATGCATCAAACACATCCGCCCTTTATACCTCTTCTGATCTTGAAGCAGAATATGATGCTGCTTACGTTAATTGGGGATCCGACTTCCGAATGCCGTCGAAAGATGAGTTTGTGGAATTGGTAGATAACTGCTCTTGGACATTCGATACATCAAAAAAAGGTTACCTAATTACGAGCAAAATCAACGGTAAATCCATTTTTCTAAGTGCTTCTGGATATTATTTATGGCATGAAACAACAGTAAGTTGTGATGGAGTGAATGGCTCGTATTGGTCGAAAACGGCTTGTGGAAGTTATTTCTCCTACAATCTTCATTTTAAAGGGGAAAGCAATAGTATAGAAGGCGATAGCGCCGGACAGAAATTTGATCTTTACCCCATTCGCCCTGTTACGGAAAAGTAATATCGATTAAGCGAAAGAAGAATTGAAAATCTTGAATTTAAGGTTGAACAGTTAATTAGAAAATAAGAAAAATGAAAAAAATAGCTTTAGTTTTTCTCCTTGTGTTATTTTGCTTTTCTTCAAATGCACAAAAAATTAGTGTCTACAAGAATGATGTGTTAGTGTCCACTTATATAAATAGTAGTGATGAAAATTATCAAGTAGTGGTAACTGGTGAAAACTATTTTTCTGGCGATGAAAAAACGCATGAAGTGGTCGACCTAGGGCTTTCGGTAAAGTGGGCTACTTGCAATTTAGGCGCCTCTAACTGCTACGAGAGTGGAAATTACTATGCATGGGGCGAATTATCACCTAAAGATTTTTATTATTCTACTAACTATAAGTACTGCAACTGCTCAGATAATGCGAAATGGTGTTACGATGACAGTCATTATACTAAATACAATAGCCAAGATAACATAACCGTGTTAGAGGCTGAAGATGATGCTGCTACTGTAATTTATGGGTCGGGCTTTCGCATGCCTACCCAAGCAGAGTATCAAGAATTGATAAACAATTGCACTTGGACTTATGACTCCGTAAATAAGGGATGTATTGCTACTGCTTCTAATGGTAATTGTATCTTTTTCCCAGCTTCAGGCTATCTTGATGGAACAGACTTTTGCAATTTGGGTGTAGATGGCTACTATTGGACTAGTACGCTCAGCACTTGGAGTGTTGATAATGCGTACGATTTTCATTTTGGATCAGGTTTCTATGATGCAGGAACTCTTAATTTTTACGGACGTGCCCGCGGACGAACAATTCGTGCAGTGTTAGACCTTTAGTTGTGCTTAGAACGTGTCCTTTTCTCATGTAGTGAACTTGAGAACTGTATAAACAATAAAGTAGGAGATAAACACTGATGATTATAGGTGCTTATCTCCTACTGTTTCTTATATTTGAGAAGAATAGTAAACTTGAATTTTATAACCCAATTGTTGTTGATTTAATGGAAAGCATGAATGTTTTGATGTTTGTTCATTTTACAATATCACGAAATAGCAATTATCATTTTTACTCTCCTCAATTGTTTCTTTCTTCATCCATATTGTCCACCTTAATCAACGCAGCAACTGCGAATGTGACGATGCATAACACCATTACGAGGATGAAGAAATTGAGATAGCCTATGGTTTCTTGTAAAAAACCGGCGGCCATGCCTGGTAGCATCATTCCTAATGCCATAAATCCGGTGCAGAATGCATAGTGGGCAGTAGAGGATTCGCCACGCGAAAAGTAGATGAGATAGAGCATAAAGGCTGTAAAACCAAATCCATAGCCAAATTGTTCCACAAATACACAACTGCTAATGGTGACGATGCTCTCGGGTTGGAAATAGGCTAAGAAAATGTAAACCGCATTGGGAAGAGAAATGCTCAGAACCATGGGCCATAACCAACGTTTCAGTCCCCCATGTTCGGCTGCAATACCACCTAAAATGCCGCCAAGTGTAAGCCCTATCACACCGATTGTACCTTGAACGAATCCGAGGTCGCCTGTGGAAAGTCCTAATCCTCCAGCGTCAACTTTGTCTAGCATGAAGAGAGGACAAATCTTAACCAATAACGCTTCTGGAAAACGGTATAAAAGAATGAAAAGCAGACAAACAATAATTTGTGGCTTTTTGAAAAAGCTGATGAAGGTGTCGGCAAATTCTGCCACCACGTTGTGCAACTTGGCATTGGAATGGTCGCTCGCAGTTTGGGGCAAGATGTAAAGATGATAAAGGCACATCATTAAGAAGAAGCAAGCGGTAAGTCCGAAAGTAATGGCCCATGCAAGAGAAGGCCTCATATGCGATTCTAAAGCACCAGCTATCATGATGAGCAAACCTTGTCCCACAATGCTGGCTATGCGATAGAAAGTGGAACGAATGCCCACAAAAAAGGCTTGTTGCTTCGTGTCGAGTGCTAACATGTAGAAACCATCGGCTGCAATGTCGTGTGTGGCGCTGCTAAATGCCATAACCCAAAAGAATGCCAACGTCCATTGCAAGAAGTGGGGCACTTGCATGGTAAATGCCAATCCACCTAAGGCAGCTCCTATAATCAATTGCATGGTGACAATCCACCAGCGTTTGGTGCGCAAGATGTCAACAATAGGGCTCCAAAATGGTTTGATAACCCAAGGCAGATAAAGCCACGAAGTGTAGAGTGCCACTTGACCGTTACTAAGTCCCATGCGTTCATACATAACGGTGGCAACGGTCATTACAATTACATAAGGAATGCCTTCGGCAGTGTAAAGGGTGGGTATCCAAGCCCATGGATTTCTATTTCTTTTCGACATGATGTTATGAAGGTCTATGAATAAGAAAGTGCAAATATACAAGGCTTATTTGCTATTCTAACTAGAAGTTAGAACGAGTGCTTTTATCCTTTGTATATTTGCACATAAAGTTGCTTATGAATATGAGTGAGAGAGGAGCGCACGTGCGTCTCTCAATTATTTAGCGTAGCTAACGGAACGCGTTTCGCGGATAACGGTAATCTTTACCTGTCCTGGGTAAGTCATTTCGTCTTGAATGCGACGTGCAATATCCGAACTTAAAGTTTCAATTTGCTTATCGTCAATCTTGTCAGCTCCTACAATTACGCGTAATTCGCGACCTGCTTGTATAGCATAGGTCTTGGTAACACCTTCGTAGCTAGAGGCTATTTGTTCCAGGTCGTTCAAGCGCTTGATGTAGGCTTCGGCAATTTCACGACGAGCACCTGGACGAGCACCACTAATGGCATCGCACACTTGAACAATGGGAGCCAACAACGTGGTCATTTCCATTTCATCGTGGTGAGCACCGATGGCATTTACAATTTCAGGCTTTTCCTTATATTTTTCGGCCAATTTTGCGCCATAAAGTGCGTGAGGAAGTTCGCTTTCTTCATCGGGCACTTTACCTATATCGTGTAGCAAACCTGCGCGTTTGGCTTTTTTAGGATTAAGTCCTAATTCAGCTGCCATTACAGAACATAGGTTGGCCGTTTCGCGTGCATGTTGCAACAAGTTCTGACCATAAGAAGAGCGGTATTTCATTTTACCGATGATGCGTACCAATTCGGGGTGTAGGCCATGAATGCCAAGATCAATAGCGGTGCGCTTACCCGTTTCGATAACTTCATCCTCCACTTGTTTCTTTACTTTAGCCACCACCTCTTCGATGCGTGCAGGGTGGATGCGTCCGTCGGCGATGAGTTGGTGAAGAGCTAAACGGCAGATTTCGCGACGTACGGGGTCGAACGCACTGATTACAATCGCTTCTGGCGTGTCGTCAACAACAATTTCTACGCCTGTGGCAGCTTCGAGCGCTCGAATGTTTCTACCTTCGCGGCCAATGATGCGACCTTTCACTTCGTCGTTGTCGATGTGGAACACGGTAACGCTGTTCTCGATGGCCGTTTCCGTAGCCACGCGCTGAATGGTCTGGATGACGATTTTCTTGGCTTCCTTGTTAGCGGTAAGTTTGGCATCGTCCATAATGTCGTTGATGTAGCTTTGTGCATCGCTGCGAGCTTCATCTTTCAGAGCGTCCACCAAATGCTTCTTAGCCTCTTCGGCCGAAAGTCCGCTTAGTTCTTCCAACTTTTCGCGTTCCTTCTGTTGCATTTTTTCAAGCTCTTCCTCCTTGCGGTTAAGGGCTTGTTGCTGGTTGTTGAGTCGGTTGTGCGTGTTTTCTAGTTCTTGCTTGCGTCGGCCAAGTTCTTCTTGACGTTGGTTAAGTCCGATTTCGCGTTGTTTAAGTTTGTTTTCAGATTGCAGAATGCGTTGGTTGCGTTGTTGAACTTCTTTTTCTAGTTCTGCTTTTTTGTTAAGAAATTTCTCCTTAACCTCCAACATTTTCTTTTCTTTGATAACTTCAGCCTCTTTGTTGGCATTGTCAATCATGCGCAGGTATTTCTTTTTCAGAATGTAACGAAAAAAGCTATATCCTGCTCCGCCGCCGATGAGTAGTCCGACAACGAATAATATAATTTCAATCATTTCTAAATTAAGATGTAATAAAGGTTATGTATAGGCCAATGCTATGCACTCTGGTCTGTGGGTTAGAGCGCATTGCGCTTGACATAAGTATTCAGTTAGAATGTGGAGAATTTTATCCTCGCTTCCCCACTCATTGCTTGTTGTGGTTTTGCCCTAAAAGAAGTTATTTGTCGTTTGCAAGCAGGTTGGTAATTTCCTCATCCAGTCTTCCCACTACCTCTTCGTAAGGCGACTGGTCTTTGTTGGCTTGCATTTGTAGCACTTGCACGGAGAAATCGAGCAAGGCTACCGAAGTATATCGCTCGTAACTAAGATTGGGGTACGATTGTTCGTATCGTCCTAGCTTCTCGTTAATGGCTCGTGCTGCTCGTCGATAGATTTCCTCTTGCTCACGTCTTATGGTGATGGGGTAAACCTGTTTGCCAATGAGTAATTGAATGACAAGTTTGTCTTTCGGATCGTCCATAATGAGCTAAGTGTCTAAACGTTTAACAATGCGATGCATTTGTCTACCTCACGGATGAGACGTGCCAATTTGGCGCGCGATTCTTTCACATCGTCTCCGCTCACTTCAATCATTCGTGCTGTTTTCAGCGTGTTGTAGTCATGTTGCCATTTATCAATAGCCTCTTTCGCATCAGCAAGTTCTTGCTGACACGCACCCAATTCGGAGCGAAGTTCAGCATTCTTCTGCCTCTCTTCTTGGTACGCCATCATTAGTTGACGCACTTTGGCTTCGAAATTGCGAAGGGCTATTTCTTGCTCTTTTGTCATGCTACAGAATTTCTTTGAGGTAGTTAGCAGAACGTTTCCTACTTATTCTCCTCCTCTCCTTTGTTCTTGAAGATTTGACAATCGTAGGATTTGTTTTGAAAAGACGAAAATGTGCTTTCTTAGGCTAGAACCTTATTTGCTTTGTTCGTCAGCGTCGGTAGGCTTGGGTTCTTTCTTAGCTAGAATGACGATGTTGTAAACGTAACTCGTCATCCATTCTGCGCTATATCCCAATTGTTGTTGGTATTTTCTAACGGCTAAGCATGATTTGCGCACCCCCTCGTCCTTCCACGTGCTTTTCGTAAGCACATCGTTGATGGACTTTCCAATTAGGTTGCGCAAAGCTTGGCGAAACATACTAGGTAAACGGAATTTCCATTTCATGATGTTACCCATCAGCATCATCAGTTCTTGTGAGAAACCGTTGAATTGAAATAGATATTTTTGTACGTCGTTTACGCTGCGGCAATTCCGTCGGATGCTTTGGTCTATTTCTTTAAAGAAAAGTTCTTCCAATCCGTAAATCTCCATCAGCATTTTGCGGCATTTGTTTTTCTCGCCAATGCCCAATTTGTTGTTTACCGTTGCAACGTGGAGTGTTTGCTTGAATACGCGTAAGTCGGGTAGGGCAGACAGATTGCTGATGCCTAAGTTGGCAGCCATAACAGCTTGATAGTAAACACGGATGAGCATCATAAAATCTTCCATTCCGCCCACGCGCCAACCAGTTTCGTTTACTTCCGGCTTATGTTTGAATAAATTTGAAAATAATCCCATTTTAAAGTAAATGTGTAGATGAATTGCGGCAATTAGTGACGTTTTGTGATAGCCTTTTTGCCGCTTATCTTATGCAAAGATAATAAATGTCTATTGAAGTGCCAAACTATTGCTTAGTTTTTTTAACGGATGAAGAGGCTTCGTTGTGGCGGTTGCTAAGTTTTGAGGTTCAAAGATTTAGGTGGCTTGTGCTTAAGTGAAAGAAAAGATGTATCTTTGCTCGGTTAAACAAACTGAAGCACAGTTTATGTGATTGTGCGCATAGTTAAATTGTTGATTATTATGCTCCTTTTACCAGATTGTAAAGTAAATATCGGACTGAATGTGGTGGCTCGTCGCCCAGATGGCTATCACGATCTTGAAACCGTCTTTTATCCCGTGCCCTTGCGCGATAATCTCGAGATTAAGGTGAAACCTGATGCTACAGAACCTTACACGCTTCAACTAGGGGGTAAACCCGTGGAGGGAAATGCCTCTCAAAACCTAGTGGTACGCACCTATTTAATGTTGAAGGATGAGTTTCAACTTCCTCCAGTGGACATCTTTTTATATAAGCACATTCCTATGGGAGCAGGACTAGGAGGTGGAAGCAGCGATGCCGCTTATATGATGAAGGGTTTAAATGAAATGTTTTCTTTAGGACTTACCGAGGAAGAAATGCAACGCCGAGTGTCTACTCTTGGAGCCGATTGCGCCTTTTTCGTAGCCGACCGACCAGCTTATGCCACGGGGGTAGGCGATGTGCTAACTCCTATTTCTTTATCATTGAAAGGGAAATACATTGTGCTAGTAAAGCCCGATGCGTTTGTCTCGACCAAAGAGGCTTATGCTCATGTGACTCCTAAAAAAGCTGACTTTCCATTATTTGAGGCTATCAAACAACCCATTGAATGTTGGCGTAATACCATTGTCAACGATTTCGAAACCTCCGTTTTCCCCAACCATCCAGAGTTGGCGGCTATTAAGCAAACACTCTATGATATGGGGGCACAGTATGCGGCTATGAGTGGAAGTGGCAGCACCCTGTTCGGGCTGTTCGATCGTCCGGTTCCGGAAGCAAAAACTGTGTTTGCTTCTCATTTTGTGTTTGAACAAAAAATCGTTTTATGATATACTACTTTTCAGGCACGGGTAATTCGCTTTTTGTGGCAAAGAGTCTCTCACAGTCTTTGCAACTATCTCTTGTTGATATGGCGGATGCGCAGCAGACAACACTGCAAACTGAGGGGGAAATGGTAGGCTTCGTTCTTCCTACTTATGCTTGGGGAGTGCCTCGAATTGTGTCTGAATTCTTGGAAAAGTGGCAGCCAAAAAGCAAACCACATTATGTGTTTGCTGTATTCACTTGCGGTGACGACATGGGCTATGCCGACCATGTGTTGCGGTGTTTGTTGCAACGAATAGAGCTTTTCTTGCATGCGGTTTTCTCTGTGCAAATGCGCGAAACTTACATTTGTTTGCCGGGTTTTGATGTTGATACGGATGATAAGGAACGAGAAAAGCATTTGCAAGCTGAACTTCGTGTGAATCATATTGCGGAATGTGTGAAAAACTTCACGCCACAGAATGAGCAAGAACTGCATCGTGGCTCGTTCCCTTGGCTCAAAACTTACGTGGTTCGTCCATTATTTAATGCGCTCTTGATTAACGATAAGCATTTTCATGTGGACAAAACAATGTGCATTCGTTGCCAAAAGTGCGTAAAGCTTTGTCCACTGCATAATATCACGTCCTCTTCAGAGCAACTTCCCCAATGGAATGGTCACTGCACGCATTGCTTGCGTTGCTATCATGCTTGTCCGAAACACGCCATTGGCTATGGATTTTTTACTCGGCATAAAGGCCAAGTTAAAATAAATGTCTAATTTTGTCCCCGCTTTAGTTCAAAAATGGCTCTAAACTGATTTTTATCGGTTTTCCTAAATTGTTCTTAAAGGAGAAGAAAACTACTAATAAACAAATAATAAGCAATAACGAATTATGAACAACGAATGGTTTGAATGCAAGGTGAAATATGAGAAAACAATGGAGAACGGATTGGTAAAGAAAGTGACAGAGCCCTACTTGGTGGATGCGCTTAACTTTACTGAGGCCGAGGCTCGCATCATTGAAGAAATCACTCCATTCATGACGGGCGTGTTTGAGGTGAGCGACATTAAGCGTGCTCATTACGCAGAAATGTTTGAAGCTCCTGGTGACGATAGCGCCGACCGTTTCTTCCGTGCCAAACTTGTGTTTATCACACTCGACGAGAAGAGCGGTAAGGAGAAGAAAACCTCGCAGAACGTACTCATTCAAGCTGGCGACTTGCGCGATTCCATTAAGCGTCTTGACGAGGGTATGAAGGGCTCGATGCTCGACTACACTATTGCATCGGTTACCGAAACGGCTATTATGGACATTTTCCATTATGCCGTACACCATAAGAAGGAGGATGAAAAACCTGAATACGAGCAATAATTAGACGCTAGCGGGGCAGTGGAGCGTGCGGCACGCATAATGCGGATTGACTTAAACGCTAGTTTCTATAAGCTAAAAAAGTAAGAAAAATCCTAGTGCTTCTATTTGCAATGATGTGAGCCGTTTCGTTTACGCTGAGAAGTTAGCGTGCAAAATAAATCATTATGATTCACTTACAAGAGGTAAAGGCCACCATCAAGCCGGGGGTAGAACTCGTAGCTGTGAGCAAATTCCACCCAGCGCTGCTGCTTGAGGAGGCTTATGCGCAAGGTCAACGCATTTTTGGAGAAAGCCGGGTGCAGGAACTGCAAGCTAAACAACAGGTCTTGCCCAAGGACATTGAATGGCACTTCATCGGACATTTGCAGCCCAATAAAGTGAAATATATTGCCCCTTACATTTCGCTCATTCATGCCGTTGATAGTTTTAAGCTACTTGCCGAGATTAACAAACAAGCGGCCAAGCACAACCGCGTGATTCCTTGTCTGCTCGAATTGCACATAGCGCAAGAAGAAACGAAATACGGCTTCTCACCAACTGATTGCTTCGAATTGTTGGAGCAGACGGAATGGCGCAGTTTACACCACGTGCAAATTGCTGGCATTATGTGTATGGCTTCGAACACAACCAATACCAATCAGGTTCGCTCTGAATTTCATCAGGCTCGTCAATTTTTTGATGAATTAAAGCAGCGTTATTTTGCTGCCGATGATAATTTTTGTCAACGTTCCTACGGCATGTCACACGACTATCACATGGCTATGGACGAAGGAGCGACTTTGGTTCGTATTGGCACGGCTATTTTTGGCGAAAGGGAGTATTAATTCTGCATCTTATTTTTTTTGAAAAATATAGGTCTTCGCATGATGGTTATAGCAGTGTCATTATGCGAAGACTTATTTTGTGTGTAAGCTAACTCTCTTACATCGCTATTTTCTCCCCTATAAGTTTACTTGCACTAATTGCTGTTACTTGCACTAATTGCTTACACTAGTACTGATTATCAGGTGTTTCAGAAGTGTAAGCAGTAGATAATGTTGCTTACATTGTGCAAGTAGCTTTGGGGGCGACGCGTCTCACGTCGGCGAAAAGAGAGTATGTTACTAATTTTAAAGTATAAAATTATGATTATTAACAGATTAAATAGCATTACTTAAAGCGTTTCTTCTTGCGCCGAAGCGAGAAGCGTAGCCCCCTAAGCTAATAGTTTTTTCTTATCAAGCCACTAGTTTTTCCTTTCAAGCCACTAGTTAATCACTATTAAGCCACTAATTTTTTCTATTAAGCCAGTAGTTTGTTGTGAAATTAGTAAAAGGAGGGGAGTGCAAGCAAGTGTAAGCAATAAAAAGTTTGCTTGCACTCGTGAAACTCTTGATAATCAGTGGAAGTGTAAGCAATTAGTGCAAGTAACAGCAAATAGTGCAAATAAAGTTACAGGGGGAATATGAACTCTTTTTTTGTCCTGTTGTTATGCTGTAGTGTCTTTGGGGGTAAACTTGTTTTTGTGTTGTAGTGTGTGGGGGGGGGGATGGCTGAGCAAGTGCAAGCAAATGTAAGCAATAAAAACTTTGCTTGCACTCGTGAAACTCTTGATAATCAGAGCTAGTGTAAGCAATTTGTGTAAGTAACAGCAAATAGTGCAAGTAAAGTTATTGGGGAGAATTGAACTATTTTGTGTGGATTTTTGCTTGTGCAAGAAACAGAACATAGTGTGATCGTTTTGGTGTGTGCTTGCATCGTGTGCGGCGTTTACAAAAAGGTAACAGTCTCCTCTTATTTGTCGCTAGCCTCATTTATGGAGTTTAGGAAATAGGAGAGTGCGTGTGGATTACTTTGATTGCTTCTCTCTTTTTCTTTTGTAGTTGGCAAGTGTTCTCTCTCGTGTTGTTTATAGCGTTGTGTGCTTGCGCCGACGCGGGCCGCGTCGCCCCCACCGACTAGTAGGAAACAAAAAGTGCCAGACCGCAAGGTCTAGCACTTAGTTTATTTATGTGATGTGTTGATTACTGAATCTTCACAGTAGCACGACGGTTGTAAGAGAAGGGAGAGAGGTTGGCAACGCCACCCTTAGCTTCAGTTACGATGTTGTCGCGGTTTACACCCATCTTAACGAGTTCGTTAGCAACGGTGTCAGCACGACGTTGAGAAAGAGCTTGGTTGTATTCGGCAGAACCAGTCTTGCTATCAGCGTAACCAGTAACAACAATCTTAGAGTTGTTAGCCTTAGCATATTCAGCAAGTTCCTTCACGTTAACCAAATCCTTGCGGCTAGCCACCTTGTCGGAGTTGATGTTGAAGAATACGCTTGAAGTAGTGCCAACGAAGGTGGTAGTGTTGTTAGATTCAACCACAGGTTGGTTCTTAGCGTTAGCAAGCATATCGCGGAGACGTGAGTTCTCGTCTTGTTGCTCCTTGAGCGATTGGTTGAGAGCGTCCATCTGCTCCTTGTTCATAGCCATAAGAGCGTCAACATCGGGCACCTTGTCCCAAGTGCACTTGCCAAGGTTGTAGGTTACACCTACGTCAAGACGAATGTCCTTGTCCCAGTGCTTCATCTTGGTCTTCTTGTAGCTAGACCAATTGTCTTTTTGGGCTCTGTCGAGTGAACCTTCGGTAGCACCTACGCTGAGGTCGGCGAAGATTTGTACGTGCTTGTTTACACGGAAGTTGTTCAACAAACCTGCAGTGTAGTAGATATCAGCATTCTTGCCTTCGTTCCACTTAGTAGAAACACCTACACCAACGTAGGGGATGAAATTCCAAACGCGCTTCTCGTTGTAGCCGCAGAACATATTAGAGAGGTTGAACATTACGTCCTCGTGTACGTTCATTGCAGTGTAGAGAGGATGGCTGTTCTCGGTGTTAACTTGCTTAGCCTTAATCAGGTCAAACTTCGTGCGAAGTCCGAGGCCAGGAGTGAACCATTTACCTACAGCAACGGTGAAGCCGATAGTGCCACGCTTGTCGCTGAAGGGGTTGTTGCTAACGCCACTTTCTTGTGAAGTGTAGTAAGCGGTTCCTGAAACACCTGCACTTACGAACCAATTAGCCCAGAAGGAATTGGTAGCAACACTGTACTTCTTAGTGGGGACAGTGTCTTGTGCCATTGCCGATGATGATGCTAGACCAACAAAGGCGAGTGCAATCATTAATTTTTTCATAATTAGATGATTTGAAACTATTAATATTATTGTTTTATTCTTTTCGAGGGCGTGTTTTTTAGGGTTTTCCCCTATTCCCACGTTTTTCTAGTGTGCAAATTTAAGAACTTCTATTTGTTATCTGCAAGTTTTTATCGAAAAAAATGCAGTTTCTTGTGGTTATTTGGGCTTTTGTAAGCTAGAGTGTACTATTAATGGTTACATTTTAGCTTTTTCTTTTTTTGCAATTGCTTTCTGATTTCTTAAAACATCTTTTCGATGTTAAGGAGCAGTAGCGTTTTTTGCCCATCGGGCGTGAGGCCCGGCGTGGTGCATTGAAACAGTTCTTCTAGCAATTGCGCCATCTCTTTCGCATTCAACACCAGTCCAGTGGGAAGAGCCACTTTCTTGGCTAGTGAAAGCGAAATGAGGTGAGCAATGGTTTCGGCCGCATTGGCTTGTCCGGTAAGTGCATCGTCTAGGATGGAGTGGAGCAAAGCCAAGGGTTGAATGCCTTCTGTGCCTAGCGGCATGCCCGTGATGTTATATTCATTTGCTGTGCTCTTTTCAATTTCAAATCCTAATGCCTTGAGTTGTGGCAGAATTTGGTCAAGAAGTATGCCTTCGGAGGGCGAAAGCTTCAATTCCTCTGCAAACAACAGACGTTGTGACGCCGCTTGATGATTTTTGAGTTGGCGCTGATAGCGTTCGTATAGAACACGAATGTGGGCACGATGCTGATCAACAAGTGTTAAACCCGCTTGCGTGTGCGTCACAATGTACCGGCCATGATATTGCATGAAATCAGACGCAGGCTTCTCCTTCCATTGCTCTTGTTCGTTTTGAGGAAGGGCGTCGTAGAGCGACGGTGATTCGGTCAATCCTTTTTCAGATGAGGCGGATTCCAATGAAGGAACCTCGAATGTGGGCGCTTCTAATGAAGGTGCTTGAGTGGAAGGAATATCTTGTGAGTTGACGAAAGACTCTCCCTTATAATGACTTGTTATTTCATTACCCTGATGGTTGGCCTCCGTGGGGAATGTGGGGGGAGTGGGAGAGAGCGATTGTTGGGCTTTCTCGTAGACTGATTGCCAATCGATGAGGGCTGTTTGTGGTCGGTGAGGGGTGGCATTCGGCTGAAAGGCGGAGGGAATGTTTGCTCGATTCGCCTCTTGCGGAGCGACAAAGCTATGGCCAGAGGGCTCAAACGGATTGAATGTGTTGTCTACGTGAATCTGTGGCGGAGCAACGAGTTCCGACGGATTGGTATTTGCGTTGAACGTGGGGATGTTGGGCTTGTTTTCTGTGTTAAAATCGATGGCAGGAACGGCACCATACTTTCCCAATGATTCGCGCACGGCAGCCAAGAGAATTTGGAATATAGCGTTGTCGTCTTCAAATTTTATCTCCGTCTTGGTGGGATGAATGTTGACGTCAATGCGTGCTGGGTCGACCTCAAATTGAATGAAGAAAGGGATTTGTTGTCCTTCAGGGATGAGTCGCTCGTAGGCCATGAGGACGGCTTTGGCAAAATAGGGATGGCGCATGAAACGCCCATTTACAAAGAGGTATTGATGAGCGTTTTTTTTGCGTGCGGCCGTGGGCATGCCAACGAAACCACTGATGTTGACCAATGTGGTCTTTACTTCAATGGGTACGAGATGCTTGTCGAGACGTGTGCCGAAGATGCCCACAACACGCTGACGGAAATTGCCCGCTGGAAGGTCGAGCATTACATTACTTGCAGAGTGGAGTGTGAAAGCAATGTCTGGGTGTGCTAAAGCAATGCGTTCAAACTCAGACGAAATGTTGCTAAGTTCCGTTTGATTCGACTTTAGAAATTTTCGTCGGGCCGGGATGTTGAAGAAAAGGTTGCGGATGCAGAAATTAGAACCTGCGGCGCAAGCCACGGGCTCTTGATTCATTACTTTCGAACCTTCGATGTTGATGCAAGTGCCAAGGTCTTGTCCTTGTTGTTTGGTGCGTAGCTCCACTTGTGCCACTGCGGCAATAGAAGCTAATGCCTCGCCACGGAATCCCATTGTGCGTAGAGCAAAAAGGTCGGTGGCTTGTGTGATTTTAGAGGTGGCATGACGCTCAAATGATAAGCGCGCATCCGTTTCGCTCATACCACATCCATTATCGATGACCTGTACCAAGGATTTCCCCGCATCTTCTACCACCACCTGTATGTGGGTGGCTCCTGCATCCAATGCGTTCTCTACCAATTCTTTGATAACAGAGGCTGGGCGTTGAATGACTTCACCTGCTGCTATTTGATTGGCTACGGAGTCGGGGAGAAGATGAATGATGTCTGACATGGGGAGTGGAATGTTTTTCGTATAATGTAGGTGTAAGAAGCGGAATGCCACTTACTCTTGGCATACTTATATAATAAGGAGTATCCCTCATTGTTGACGAGAGAAAAATATCTTTGACTAGGTGAAAAAATGTCGCTTAAAGTTTCTGCAATGGCGCTTCGCGTCGGACGGAAGGTTTGAGCGTAGTGCCGCTCTTCTTGCCTCGCCAATTGAATACATCATTAGGTGAGAGAGGACGAATGTAGTCGAACCATGCAAAACCTGAGAGTTTGGTGCGCTCTTCGGGAGCCATGCCTAAGGGGTAGAAATAACCATGCGAGGCGGGCGCCCAAATCTTATTAAGTTTACGCTCTATCATAAACATGCGTGCCTTTGCCGTTTCCACGTAGTTCTGATAAAGAATGGTACTATCTTTTTCAAGCGGATAGTTCACCACTTTTACGTTACCAATGGCTTGGTTCTCTTTCACTTCCCCCTTTTCATCAAAATAGGTGCGCATTTGTTGCGAAGCCACTTGGTTGAAGTGGGTAGAATCCACTTGTTCAATGGTCATGGCTTGTCGGTCGACGTAGATGGAGTCGACGGTAGAGTCGTTAAGGAAAGCGTTAATCTCTTCGCCCACTATCTGTCGATTGTCGCTCCACACAATGGGGTCGCGGTAGAGTGTAACTTTATTGCTGAGGGTGGAGTAGACCATAGAGTCGGCCACCATTTGCATATCTGTGCGGTAGGCTCTAGCGTGAAAATAACCATGTAGAACTCGATAGGCAGAGTCGGTTTTCAGATTGTAACTAAACATTCGTAGGGTGTCGGCATGCACATAGAGTGTGTCTTTTCCTTGCGAGAAATCGCGTGCTAAGGCGTGTTTAGTGGCTAACGCTTCGCCCGTGAGTTCGTTATACCAAGCATAATGCCCCGTTAGAATGTTTTTGTTTTTAACGTCTTCGCACGATACGTTGCCAAAGCCTTCCATTATGCCTTTGTTTTTGTCGTAGTAGACGGTGTCGCCCTGCATAATGCGGTCGCGTCCGTAGGCTTTTGTTCCTTCAAAAAGTCGAGCCCTTTCAGTTTGTGTGTTATAGAAGCCGTGTTCGGTATAGATACGGTCGTTGCCAGAATAGATGTTCGACTTACCTAGAATCTCAGCCCACTTGGTGGTAGTGTCGTAGTGCAACGTGTCGGTCACCAGCTTGAATTTGGGGTTGGTTAACACCACGTTGTAGTTGAAGATGGCTTTGCGGGTGTCGGTGTGATATTCGCCCCAGTCTGCTTCTAGGTTGTTTTTTCCGTCTACTAACCGACCGCCTTCAAAAAAGTAGCCGTAGCTATATACTCGGTCGTAGTTTAGGCTATCCGTATAGAGTGTTTGTTGGCGATGAATCATTACTACGTTTTTGCGCATTTCGGCAATTTGCGTAGAACCATCATAATGAAGTTTATCACCTTTCAGCGTGAGCGTATCGCCTTGAACAATGCGTATCTTACCAAATGCGTCGAATGTTTGCGAAGGGTCGTGCAGCACAGCACTATCGCAGTACATCACCATGCCAGCATGGGCTAACACCACGTTTCCGCTTAAACGTTGCGCTCCATTCATTTCGCCATCGTCGAAGCGCAAGTTGTCGGCATGACGAAGCACAATGCGCTCGTCGGTAGCTGTTTTCTTCTTGCGTTGTTGGTGAATGATGGGAAGTGCATAGGTCACACAAGCGGTGACGAGCATTAGGTAGAATAGAAATTTTCTCACGTGGTTGTTGCTAGGCAAAACGGTTTACGAAAAGTGATGTGGTTGGGCAAGGAATAAAATAGGATAAGAAACGGATTATTTTACCCACCCTTTATAATGGTAGTCGCAGTTTCGCCATTCGGGGCTGATGCGAATATAGGTGGTATTAATCTTCTCTTGAATCCATTTTTCAATGGCTTCTTCACTGCGTTTGTTCACCACTACATCGCGGAGCGTTTGAAAATCTTCAGTCATGCTGGCGTGATGACCCTCGATGCGGTTTTTCAGTAACACAAGAGCACATACTTCTTGACCTTTGTCGTTGGTCATGGTGAAGGCTTTCGACATTTCGCCCACTTTTAGCGTGTCGACCACTTTGGCAACGTCTTGAGGAAGATCCTTCATTTCGAAGCGAGAACTAATTACGCCAGTTTGTTGATTAACGTTGGCCATGAGCCCGTGGTTGTTGCGGGTGTCTTTATCATCAGAAAGAGCCTGAGCTGCGGCATCAAAGGTAAATTTATTGGCACGAATGTCGTCGGCAATGGAGTCAAGACGTTCCGTACAGCGCACCAATTCGCTATCTTCAATGTGGGGCTTGAGCAAAATGTGACGCACATTTACCTTATCTCCCTTTTTATCAATGAGTTGGATGATGTGGTAGCCGTATTCAGAACGTACAATTTTCGAAACTTTTTTAGGGTCGTTGAGAGAGAAGGCTACGTTAGCGAACTCAGGTACCAATTGATTGCGTCCCATATAACCCAATTCGCCGCCGTTGCGAGCGGAGCCGTCTTCAGAATAAAATTTGGCAAGGATGGAAAATTCCGTTTCGCCACTATTTACGCGACGGGCAAATTCGCGCAACTTACTCTCAATGCGTTCCACTTCAGCACGCGACACGGTGGGGGTGGAAGTGATGATTTGCACTTCTACCTGTGTGGGAATGAAGGGAAGACTATCGGTGGGAGTGTTTTTGAAGTATTCACGCACTTCGGCAGGGGTGGCCTTGACGTCTTTCGTTAGTTTTTGACGCACTTCATCGGCCATCATTTGTTCGCGATATTGCTTTTTTAAGTTCTCGCGCATTTGCGAAATGCTTCGACCATACATTTGTTCCAAAGCCTCGCGTGAACCGTAGGTTTGAATAAACTCACTGATGCGGCTATCAACACCTTTAATAATGTCTGATTCGCTTACGTTGACACTGTCGAGTTCGGCTTGATGTACAAAAAGTTTGTTGATGGCAATTTGCTCGGGAATGGTGCAGTAGGGATTTTCAATGGGTTGTCCGTAGGTTTCGGATGAGATGCGTGTTTCCTCTACGTCAGAAAGCAGAATGGGCTCATCGCCTACCACCCAAATGATTTGGTCTACAACGTTAGTTTGAGCTTTTGCTATAAAAGGAACAACTGCCAAGAGAACAGCGCCTAAAAGTTTCTTTATCATGGTGCGTGTTTATTCTACGGTTTTCAATACGTCTTCGTTTACGCTAAATGTGTATTTCTTGCGGAGACCTTCCACCCATTGCTTTTCGCATTCTGCTTGATAGTCGCTAGTTACTTGGGCTTTTACGTCTAAATAAGATTTGGGCTGCTTAAGCACCTTCCCGCAAACGTCGGTCAGCACGAAGCCTTTGGGAGTGTTGGCTTTAGTGCCCGATTTAAATGCATAGGCGTCAATGGTGGAGTTTTCTCCTTTAGAACAGAGATAAGGACCGCTAACAGAAACAGTTACGCTATCTTTGTTAAACTGCTGCTTGATTTCTTTGCGCCATTGCCCTTCGGCGAATTTTGTCAGCACTTTCTTGACGTTCTTGGCATCCTTTGCATTTTTGCAGTGGAAGATGAAACCTTTGAAGCGCGGCTGCTCCCAAGCGTAGTTGGCCTTATGTTGCTTATACCATTGCTCCAATCCTATGGTGTCGTTGGCAGCCACATCCCACACATCGCGTTTGCTGATTTCATAAAGCAATAGTCCATCGTGATATTCTTGCACCAAGTAGCGCAGTTCATTGTTGTCGGCCACGTGAGCGTTAAGCACGCTATCGAGAACCTCTTCACGAGTAAGTTTGCCGTTTGACGCTTTCACAATTTTGTCAATGCGATATTCAGCAGATGCTTCCTCGATGTTACGTTGTTTCAGCCATTTCACAATGTCGTTTCGCTGTTCTTCGAAGGGGGCAAAGGCCTCACGTTTATCCATTTTAATGATGTGATAACCGAACGGTGAAAGCACGGGGACAGACACTTCATTTTCTTTCAACGCATAAGCAGCGTCTTCAAATTCTTTAACGAAGGTCTTAGGACCCGCTGCACCCAGTTTACCACCGCGAGAGGCAGAACCAGGGTCTTGTGAATATTTTTTAGCCAACTCGGCAAAATCGCTACCTGAAAGAATGGCATTATAGATGGAATCGGCCTTAGCCTTGGCTTGCTCTTTTTCTGCATCGGTGGCCTTCTGTCCTAGGTGAATCAGAATGTGCGAGGTGTGAATGATGTCTTTGCCATCTAGCTGACTCAGTGTGTTGTTATAGACAACGTGGGCTATGGAATCGATATAGCTAGAGTCGACCATATAGGGCGTGAGCTGCATGTCACGATAGGTGAGAAACTCTTTCTTGAAACTAGAAAGCGTGTCGAGTTGGGCATGTTCTGCTGCAGCTACTTTTAGTTTGTAGTTGATAAACATAGGCACATACTCTTGCAGTGTTTTCTGTTCTACTGCGCCTTGCACGCTGCCATTTTTATGGAAAGAATATTCAAACTCACTCTTAGTGATGGGTTTGCCGTCGATGGTCATCAAAACGGGGTCGTTTGCTTTGGTTTGAGCTCCAGCAGTGAGAGCTAAAGCGGAAAGCAGAGCTATTGTCAGGTTCTTTTTCATACGATAAATGGGCAAATGCCTTTTGTAATCTTTTCCTTGGAAAAGGTGGAGGTGAAAACGTAATCGCCAGTTGATTTTGCTGTTTATGCAGGTCTTGCGCTAGGCACAAGACCGTATGTTGTGCAAAAGTATAAGAAAAAATGCACGTGTGCGAATGTTTCGTAATGAAAGTTTGTTAAACGCACTGGCGAACCATACGATTATAAAATTACTTCGTAAGAAAGGGATAGAGAAAAATAAAAGCAGACCTTCAAGAGGGGGCTCTTGAAGGTCTGCATAGATTTTATAGAGATGTTCTATTTTCTTTTAGAATAGTCGTGCGCTAAAATGCTTTACTCGTTGGGGCGGCTATAGTTAGGAGCCTCGCTTGTGATGGTGATGTCGTGGGGGTGACTTTCGAGTACACCAGCTCCTGTGATGCGAGTAAATTTGGCATCGTGCAACTTCTCAATCGTGGCTGCACCGCAATAGCCCATACCCGAACGAAGGCCACCAACCATTTGGTAGATTACCTCTTGTACGGAACCCTTGTAGGGGACGCGGCCAGCGATACCCTCGGGAACGAGTTTTTTGGCTTCTTTTACATTGCCTTGGAAATAGCGGTCTTTTGAACCATTCTCCATTGCCTCGAGCGAACCCATTCCACGATAAGTTTTAAATTTACGGCCGTTGAAGATGATGGTTTCACCAGGACTTTCTTCGGTGCCTGCAACAAGCGATCCAATCATAACGCAGTAGCCACCAGCGGCAAGTGCTTTAACTACATCGCCAGAGTAGCGCAAACCACCATCGGCAATGAGAGGTACACCTGTGCCTTTCAAAGCGCAAGCTACGTCGTAGACAGCTGAAAGTTGGGGCACACCCACACCTGCTACCACGCGTGTGGTGCAAATGGACCCCGGACCAATGCCCACCTTAATGGCATCGGCGCCTGCGTCAACGAGCATGCGGGCGGCATCGCCAGTGGCCACGTTTCCAACCACGATGTCTACGTTAGAGAAACTTGACTTGGCTTCTTTGAGTTTTTCGATTACGTACTTAGAATGACCATGAGCGGTGTCAATCACGATGGCGTCGGCACCTGCTTGAATGAGGGCTTCCATGCGCTGAAGAGTGTCTGCTGTAACACCCACGCCAGCGGCTACGCGCAAGCGACCTTTCGAATCCTTGCAAGCCATAGGCTTGTCTTTTGCCTTGGTGATGTCTTTGTAAGTGATAAGGCCAACCAAACGATTGTCTTTATCTACAACGGGCAACTTCTCAATTTTGTTCTCTTGCAGAATTTGTGCTGCCGAGAGCAAATCGGTCTGTGTGTTGGTGGTAACCAAGTTTTCGCTAGTCATCACATCGTCGATGCGCTTGTCGAGTTGACGTTCGAAGCGAAGGTCGCGATTGGTGACAATACCAACAAGGTGCATTTCATCGTCTACAACGGGAATGCCACCAATGTGATATTCGGCCATAAGGTCGAGGGCATCTTTCACCGTTTTATAGCGTTTGATGGTGATGGGGTCGTAAATCATGCCGTTTTCAGCACGCTTCACGATGGCCACTTGACGAGCTTGGTCGTCGATGCTCATGTTTTTGTGGATTACACCGATACCTCCTTCTCGTGCAATGGCAATGGCCATAGTGGCTTCAGTTACAGTGTCCATCGCAGCGGTTACGAAAGGAATTTGTAGGTCGATGTTGCGAGAGAATTTCGTAGCCAAAGACACTGTGCGAGGAAGTACGTCGGAGTAAGCGGGAACTAAAAGGACATCGTCGAACGTGAGACCGTCCATTACGATTTTGTCAGCAATAAAATCAGAAGTCATACTAAGTGGGATTTTAATTGCACGCAAAATTACAAATTTCTTTCTTATTTTGCAACGTTGCTTCTTCCTTTTTTCTAAATGTACCCAATTTTATTGTTTACCGAAACAAAAGACAAGGTGCTTATCTGCTCTGTGATAAGCACCTTGTGTGGTTCGCTAGATTTCGAAGTCTACGCAAGCACGTTCTGCAATGTGTTTCATCAGTTCTAGGGCAACGGCTTTATGGGCTGGATGAGCACCATAGGCTTTTGCATCTTTTAGTGAGTCGAAGGTGGAAGTGAGGCAAATGTCCCACTTTTCATTTGGATTGATATTGAACCCTACATGCACGCTACGGATGAATGAAATGCTAGCAGGAAGTTCTTCAATGCCTTTCTTAAAGGCGGCTTGCACTATTTCGCGAGTGGCTTGTGGCACATCGTCGCGAAATTTAAACATTACAATATGTTGTGTCATAATTATAGGATAAGTGATTGATTACGTTTACTTAATAGCGTTCTAATTGTTCATAGCTCCGCAGTGGGGGCAACGACCTTTCTGAGGAATGGCTTTGCCGCAAACGCCGCAGAGTAGGTGAGAGGGATGGTGCTTGATGTATTGCCGTATGGCAAACGTCCAATAGATTACGAGTAAGGGGTAACCTATATATATAGGTGTAGTAAGGGTGAAGATGAGATAAAGCACCATGCACACCCCCGCTAAGGAGGCTAGGTAAGAGAGGTTGTCGCCAAAGTCAGGTTGTCGTCTTATCTCTTCCATCACCGCTACAACGGCAATAAGTATGAGCCATACGCTAGCTATGAAAAGTGACAGAATGGGAGGTAGACTCTCGTTAAATGGGTTGAGTGTGGGATGGTAGTAGAACTCAACCCATGTGATGGGGATAAATCGCTGGATGCTTCCATAGAGTGCTGCCGAAGCACTGACGCAGAGGCATAGAAGGGTGGGGTAGAAGCTAGGAATGTCACGAAAATGAACAATTCGAAAATCTTTGTGGCGAATGCTTTGGATGAGCCAAAACAGAATGGTGAGACCAAAGATGCTGATGACGTAGATGGAACGGCTGTCGGAAAAATAGTTGATGAATTGAGAGATAGGGTCGTCGGGAACCACCTTAGTGAGTAGTGTGCTTTCGTGAATCCAACCTTGGCTTAGTTGGTCGCGTGCAACCTTAATCCATACGGAATCGGTGGTGTCTTGTGGCACGTACATCACACTAGCCACCACTAATTGTTCGCCTTTTTTTATGGATAGAGTATCGTTGGCTAATACATTTTGTTTCTCAACCCCGTAGAGCGTTGGGGTGCTTTGTATGCGTAGGCTGTCGGTAGTTTTAAAGTTGTAGCCCGTCCAATAGTGATGGGAAATAAAGAATGCCACGGAGTCAACACTACCTTCGTTGGTTGGCGTCCAATGATCTATCTTGTTGGGGTGCGAATAGTAGCAACCCGTAACAAGCAGACAGAAGAAGCCTACAAACAAAAGGCCTATATGTTTGACAATACGTGACATGATAAACTCTGTGTTTGATTGGGTGATTAATTTTATACGTGTGGTGCAATAAGAAGATTATTTGCTCTTTAATACTTGCATTTCGCAATTTTTGCAATCGAATTTTAGAGGGAATTTTCTTCCGTCGGGGAGTTGCAGAGCTAGACTTTTTGGTCCACCTTTCGTCTTTTTTAAACAGATGCCTAAGGCGAAACGGATGCAGTGTCGACAAGTCATGATAACGGCTTCGCCTTGTGGCTCTTTTAACTCGAAAGCGGGTGCAACGTTCTTTACACCATGTTCTAGGTAGAAGGTGCGTGCTTCTTGGTTTGCAACGTTTGCATTGAAGGTTAATGTTTCTGGCAAAATTTCGGTGATACGAGTGTCGTTAGGTTGTGCCGCACGATCTTTTTCGTAACTTGTTTGATGATTTTGAATTAGTTTATCGGCCACCTCGCGTCGCCATCCAGTTAGAACGGAAGCGGGGATGAAGCGTTCTCCTTGTGTCTCAATTTGAATGTGTCGAACGATGAAGGGGGTATCGCCTAATTTGCTCAGTTGCTTAACGATGGCATCGCGTTGAGGAGAACGAGCTAGTGTGTGCTCATAGTCAAAACGCCTGGTGATGTGACATCCGCTTTCGTCTTCCATGTCGAGGGCATATCCGTCTTCCACCTCTCGTAGAGTGAGGTCGACTAGTAAATGACGCTCGGCAGTGGGCTTGTTGAGAACCTTTGTGAAGGCGAAATCAAGATTTCGGTGTAGTAGTGTGCCTCTCTTTAACAGGGGCATGCGGTTGGGAAATACTTTGTCACCTTCAACTTTGTTCACTCTGAATCCTTGCAAATTGTCTTCATTGTCGATGAAACAAAGTCCGTCACCGGCAACAATTGGAGTGGTTTGTGTAGAAGGAGAGGAGTATGTGAAAGTCCGTTGTTCTGTTCGTGCCACTTTACCTACAACAGGACCAATAGCTTTGGGGGTGTTAAAGGAATGAATGGGTTGCTCATTACGTCCAAATAAAAAGTAATCCGTAAAACCGCGATTGAATGATTTGTTGGCATCGGGCGTGAACTGGAGCGTGGATGCACCATACGATGCTCGCTTGTAGTCTTCGTTTCTCCGCTCTAACACTTCGTCTATCTTTTGCCTATACCATGCCGTGATGTTTTTCACGTAGTCCACATCCTTTAGTCGTCCTTCGATTTTGAATGAGCGCACGCCTGCATCCATCATCTCTTCCAAATAATTCGTGCGATTCATGTCTTTTAATGAAAGAAGATGGCGGTTATGAATGAGCACTTCACCATTTTCATCAAGCAAATCGAAGGCTAAACGGCAGAATTGGGCGCAACAGCCTCGGTTAGCCGATCGTTTGAAACAGTGCTGTGAAGCGTAGCAACGGCCGCTGTAGCTCACGCATAGAGCTCCGTGTACAAAAGCCTCAAGAGGTAGCTTTGTGGCTTGGGCAATTTTTTTAGTTTGTTCTAAACTTGTTTCGCGAGCTAACACTATCTGCTTAAATCCCATAGCTTCTAATAATTGGGCTTTCTCGGGAGTGCAGTTGTCCATTTGGGTGGAGGCGTGTAGGGCAATGGGGGGAAGGTGCATGCGTAGCAAACTAAGGTCTTGCACAATGAGCGCATCCACACCTATATTATATAGTACCCAAATGAGTTGTTCGGCTTGCTTTAGTTCATCATCCCATAGAATGGTGTTGAGGGTGACGTAAATGCGTGCTCCAAAGAGGTGAGCGTATTTGCAAAGTTGGGCAATGTCGTCCACCGAATTTCCTGCAGCAGAACGGGCTCCAAAACTAGGGCCTCCAATATATACGGCATCGGCTCCATGCTTAATGGCTTCAATGCCGCACTCTATGTTGCGTGCGGGGGCTAGTAGTTCAATTCTTTGAGGTTTTCGAGGAGTGGGCATTGTTCGTTTGTTTGTATGGGGTGAGTAGTGTGTTGAATGTATGAATAATGTGCAAATATGAGGATGTGTGTAGTGCGTTATTCAAAGCACTTGCTTACATTCGCATATTTGCACATTGGAAAACGTTGTAGTGGAAAGGAACGAAACTTTACATCATTACTTGATTAAGTGAATAACTTCCCATAATTTTAGAACGATCCACGTTGCCGCGTATTCCTGGGATAGAACCCGTTGAGGTGTATTGCCACATGATGTAGTCTTTTCCGTCGTTGAGGGTGGGGGAGTCGCTGCGATAGCGGGCTATCATAAAGTGGTAGTCGGTGAATTCACCTTGCAAATAGCGATTGTAGAAGTTATGATAGGTGTAGAGCAGAGGCTTCTTTCCGTAGAATTCTGTGACTTTTTCAATAAAGGCGCGTAAATCTGAAATGAATGTCTCGGCACTAACCGATCCGCGGTGCTCAATGTCGATAATGGGCACGAGGTCTTGATTCTCCATCTTCACTACGGAGGTCATATTCTCGTATTGTTTTTCCCAACTAATGTTCGGACGATAAAAGTGGTAGCTACCCACGCTAAGTCCCACGCGTCGAGCCTCTTCAAGGTTGTGCTCGTAGGTGTTGTCTACCATCGATGCTCCCTCGGTGGCCTTTAGATAAACGTAAGAAATAGGAGTGCCTTCGGCCACTTCGTCCCAATTGATGGTGCCTTGGTGATGTGACACGTCGATACCTTCCTTGTATTTAGAGTTGATGTTGGCATTCGAAATATGCATGAAGATGGTTGCGGCATGTGCCAAGTGCTTGTCGTTAGCCGTCTTCTTTGCTAGAGCATCGGGTTCGGAGGTTACGTATTCAGCCATGCCCTTTCCTTGCTCTTTTTTTCTATCGCGTGCTTGTGTGTTGACAGGTAGCGTTGCAACGAGTGCCACAAGAGCCGTTGCACGTAACCAATTGTGTATTTTGTGAGAAATAATGTGTTTAACGTCCATGTGGGCAAAGTTAGTAATTATCTAGCATTTATCCAAGTATTCTTTAAATGTATTGGATTGTTTTGTATAAATTAAGAATTTGAACGTGGCGTATCTGCTCGTTCTTGTTTAGTTGTTTCTTTTAGCTACTTCGATTTGCAAATTGCTATTTAGATTGTATTTTGACGCATTTTAAAGACCCGCTTTCGTCTCAATGGCGCTGCAGTGAGTGATTTTTTTGATTTAAGGAGAGTAAAAATCATTAATTATAATGAATTTGAATTGCATTTGCATGCCTAATTTTGTCGTGTGAATTTAATATTAAGTAATGTATTGTGGGGAAGGTTGCATTTACTACTTTCTTCCTCTATTCTAAATCTGGTTCTACAAGAATTAGTGTGAATTAACATGAAATCAATGTTATCTATCCATGTTTAGATTACCATAAAAGAATAAT
>CAVKKI010000008.1:0-24780 GCA_963656725.1 Oribacterium sp.
TCCGTACTCACTCCCGTAGGTCTTCTCCCCATCGCTTGCGCCGGCTTCGACATTGAGAAACTCGTGAAGGGCGCAGCCGATATGGAGAAGCTCACAGCTCCCGAAGTGCCTTTCGCCGAAAACCCCGCCGAGCAGTACGCCGCCGTGCGCAACGCGCTCTACGCTGACGGCAAGAAGACGGAAATCCTCGTCAACTTCCAGCCCAAGCTCCACTACATGAACGAATGGTGGAAGCAGCTCTACGGCGAAAGCGAGGGCAAGGACGGCAAGGGCATCTTCCCCGCAGCCGTTGACTTCACCACCGACCTCCACTCTATGGGTCAGTGGATTCAAGAAGGCGAGCGCACCATCTTCGAAACCGTTGTTTCTATTGAAAACGCAGAACACACCGTGCTCTTCCCCCATGACGATGAGAACCTCGACGGCTTGAACTTCTTGGAAGGAAAGCGTGTGGACGAAGTGAACAAGATGGCCGAACTAGGCACCCAATTGGCTCACGTTGACGGCGGAGTGCCCAACATGCGCCTCGTTGTGGAGAAGCTTGATGAGTATCACTTGGGTCAGATGATCTACTTCTTCGAACGTGCTTGCGGCATCAGCGGTTTGTTGCTCGAAGTGAACCCCTTCAACCAACCGGGTGTAGAGGCTTACAAGAAAAACATGTTCGCTCTGCTTGGCAAGCCAGGCTACGAGAAAGAAACCGAAGCCATCAAAGCTAAATTGGGATAATCAGCCCACCTAACGGAACAAAGGCCACAAAAGCTGCATCGACAAACAGCGCTGACAAACCGCGCTAACAATGAGAAGCGGCACACCTTATTATATATATAATAGGTAGGTAGCTTTCCCTGAGTAGCTTTTTCCCTAAGCCTTTCCTCCAAAGCCCGTTGAAGAGTTTAAAAGTTAAACACCTTAACTTCTAAACTCTTCAACTTTTCACTACACACACGAATGACAATTCAAGAAAACAGAACACCTCAAAGCGAGACAACCACCCCACACCGCACCCTGCGCGCCATGCTGTTTGACATGGACGGCGTGCTATTCGACTCCATGCCCTATCACGCCCAATCGTGGGCCAAGGTGTGCGACGAGTTTGGGTTGCATCTCGACCCCGTAGAGGTGTATATGAACGAAGGACGCACGGGCGCCTCCACCATCAACCTGCTCACCCACCGCTATTGGGAGCGCGACGCCACCCCCGAAGAGATTGAGCAGATTTATGAAGAAAAGTGCCGACTGTTTAACACCTTCCCCGAAGCCGAGAAAATGCCTGGTGCACAACAAGTGTTGCAAGCCGCAAAAGAAGCGGGGCTGACCATTGTGGTGGTGACGGGAAGCGGACAGAAGTCATTGCTTGGCCGCCTTGAGCACAACTTTCCCGGCATATTCAATCCCGACCTCATTGTGTCGAGCAAGGACGTGAAGCACGGGAAACCTCACCCCGAGCCCTACCTCATGGGCTTGGAAAAAGCTGGGGTAAAAGCCAATGAAGCCATTGTGGTGGAGAATGCACCCCTTGGTGTGCGCGCCGCTGTGGCCGCCGGCATCTACACAGTGGCCGTCAACACAGGGCCCTTACCCGAAAGCGCATTGCTCAATGAGGGAGCCAACAAGCTATACCCCTCTATGCAAGCGTTAGCCGATAACTTCAAAAACCTACAAGCCGAATGGGAAGCATAGAAAAAGCCATCTACAACCGATCGGAACGACTGCTCGGTGCCGACACCATGACAAGCCTTGGCGAGAAAAGCGTCATCATTTTTGGCGTGGGCGGCGTGGGCAGCTGGTGTGCCGAAAGCCTTGTGCGTTCAGGTATTAAACGCCTCACCATTGTCGACTCCGACCGCGTTTGCATCACCAACGTCAACCGCCAAATCATGGCCACTATGAAGACTGTGGGCATGGTGAAAGTGGAAGCGCTGAAAGAGCGACTGCTCAGCATCAATCCCAAAGCCGAAATCACGGCTTTGCAGAAGATTTACACGGAAGAGACGGCCGATGAGTTTGGCATAGAGCGCTACGACTACATTGTAGATGCCATCGACTCGTTGCAAGACAAGGCCCTGCTCATTCTGCGCGCTTGCCGCACAAAGGCAAAGTTTTTTTCTTCTATGGGAGCCCCTCTCAAACTCGACCCCACGAAGATTGCTGTGGCCGAGTTTTGGAAGGTGAAGGGTTGCCCCCTAGGTGCTGCTCTGCGCCGACGCTTCAAGCACAACAAAACCTTCCCCGCCCGCAAATTTAAGTGCGTCTACAGCGAAGAATTGTTGCCCAACCTCGGCCATAGCCACGCTTGCGGCACGGCCGCTTGCCTCTGCCCCAAAGCAGAGAACGGCCCCGGCGACCCCGAACTGCTCAACCACGAATGGTGCAGCTCGAAGGTGCAAATCAACGGTAGCCTTTCACACATCACCGCCATCTTCGGCTTCACCATTGCCGGACTCATCATGCAAGACGCGGTGAAAAAGGCAAACGAATAATCTCAACTCTCTATAACTTTCACCATCCCCTTAGAAACAAGGTTTATGTTGCCTCTTTCATCACACGCAACATAAACCTTGTTTGCGTTTCACCCCAAACCTGTGTTATGAACGAATTTCTTCAGCCTCTGCTTCGCCTGCAATCAAACTGGAACGTGCGCACCTGCTACGGCATTCTGCGCGAAGTGCTCACTGTGGGCGTTGACGAGCAATTACAAGCGGTGACCATCAAGCTCAGCGGACTTTACGCCAAGATAGACTACCTCATCAAGCTTCACCACATTCGGCAAAACGACCGCAGCCTGTCGTTTGCCATGAACGATGTGCGCCTACGCCTCAACGAGTTGCACAAATACACCGACGAGGAACTGCAAGAGAGCTGGGGCATCGACCTTAAAGCCGTGGCCACCTTTCTCTCGCTCATCACCGAGAAAGAAATTCCCGAAATGCTAAAGGCGCAATTTCCCCACACCACGCAGCGCATTCTGCCCAAACGCTTGCAAGGCAACAATGGAAAAGGGCTGAGCTACTTTCGCTGCACCATTGTGAAATGGGACAACACACACATTTACGCCACCCGCGAAGACACTGACGAACTGGTGCGCATCAACTACATCGAGCCCATTCCCTTCGTGCCGGGTGATTGGACCTACCTGCGCAAATGCATGGTAGAGGGGGCTGCGCTCAACGTGATTCGTCCGCGTGTGAAGGGCGATGAAATTCTACCCGAACTGCTCATCTACGCCCCCGACTATCTCATCAACGTCACCTCTGTGACCGATTGTTTCAACGAAGCGGGCATTTCCCCCTTCCACAACCTGCTCAGCCGCATCCGCCCATTCAACATCAGCGAGCCACAGCTGCTAGGTAACTTTGCCGGACAGTTGCTCGACGAGGTGGTCTATAACGACAACGACCTGAGCTATGCCGACAGCGTAAAGCAATTCTTCGTGAACAACGCCCTCAACATTCTCACCTGTGAAGGCGGACTCTCGCCCGACTTTCACGAACAGGCTAAGCGACAAAAGGAGAACTTAAAGCAACTGATGGGCAAGGGCGGAGAATTGGAACGACAGACAAACAATGAGTTTTGGACGGAGGACCTCATCCTTGAACCCTCGTTTTTTTCAGATATGCTCGGATTGCAAGGACGTATGGACTTTCTCGCCCTTAACTACCGCATTCTCATTGAGCAGAAGTCGGGCAAAGGGCAATGGCGAAAAGGTTTCCCAACAAACAAATACGGTGGAAGGAAAGAGCCGCACAACGTGCAAGTGTTGCTCTACAAAGCCCTCATGCACTACGACTACGACCAGCTCAATGAGGAGGAGATGTATGCCTTCTTGCTCTATTCAAAATATGCCGACGGCATTGATTTCATCAACTCCAACCCCAAACTGCTGTTCGAGGCCATCAAAGTGCGCAACCAATTGGCCTGGGCCGAAGAGTGGTATGCACAAGGAGGCATGCGCGTGCTCGAAACACTCACACCCGAGCGCATTTGTCCCTCGGCTAGCGGTCCGCTTTGGGAGCGCTACACCCGTCCGCAAATGCAGCAAACGCTGCAAGCCATTCACAAGGCCAGTGCGCTAGAGCGCGCCTATGCATTCCGCTTCATGCAGTTTGTGGCCAACGAGCAAGCCCTTGCCCGCATTGGCAACCGCACGAAAGAAAACTCTGGATTTGCCTCGGTTTGGACTAGCAGCATCGACGATAAGCGAGAGGCGGGAAACATCTATGAAAACCTCACGATGCGGCTTGATAACGAAGCTGAACGGGTGGACAACGTAACGTTCTCATTCGCGGCCAATGAGCAAGCAGCCGATGCCGATCTATCGAACTTCCGCAAAGGCGACATCGTGTTTTTCTACCCCTACACCAAAGGCACCACACCCGACGCCACAAGCACCATCGTGTTTCGCTGCAGCATCACCGAAATCACCACCGAGCAGGTGAGTGTGCGATTGCGTAACCCACAAACCAGCCAAAAGGTGTTTCGCCACTACAAAGGCTGCGTTTGGGCCATCGAACACGACTTTATGGAGGCCTCGTTCACAGCTCAATATCGCGGACTTTATAGTTTATTCAACGCTCCGCAAACGCGCCGCGACTTGCTACTGGGCCAGCGCCGCCCCGAGGTGGACACGAGCCGCACACTGCTTGGCGACTATCACGGCAAGGAGTTTAACCAACTGGTGTTGCAAGCTCAACAAGCGCGCGACCTCTACATGGTGATTGGCCCTCCGGGAACGGGAAAAACCTCTTACGGACTGACCAATCTGCTAAAAGAAGAACTGCTGCACGAGGGCACCAACGTGTTGCTGCTTTCTTACACCAACCGAGCTGTCGACGAAATTTGCAGCAAACTCGTGGAGCAGGGCATCGACTTTGTGCGCCTAGGCAGCGACTTCAGTTGCGAAGAAGCCTACAAGCCCTACTTGCTGAGCGAGCGCATCAAGGCCATGCCACGGCCCAACCTTTTGTTGGTGAACAATCTGCTGCAAGGCACGAGAGTGTTTTGCGGAACAACCACCTCGCTATGCAGTTCACTCTCGCTGCTAAAGGTGAAAACATTCGACCTCGCCATTGTGGACGAAGCCTCTCAAATTCTCGAGCCACACATCATGCCCCTGCTCTGCGCCACGCGCGAAGGAGAGTGCGCCATCCGCCGCTTTGTGCTGATTGGCGACGAAAAGCAACTGCCGGCCGTGGTGCAGCAAACGGCTGAAGAGTCGGCGGTGAAAGACGAATTGCTTCAACGAATTGGCCTGACCGACTGCCGCCTCTCCTTCTTCGAGCGCATGCTTCACCTCTATGGCTACTTGCCCAACGGCAGCCGCAACGAGCAAGTGTGTCACATGCTCACACGGCAAGGGCGCATGCACCACGACATCGCCAGTTTTCCCAGCCAGGCCTTCTATAGCGGCCATCTGCGCGAAGTGCCCTTAGCGCATCAAACGGCCCCTACCTCGGCCTTCAACCCCCGACAGCAGTGGAGCGAGCAGTTGCTTACGGCTCACCGGTTGGCCTTCGTGTCGTGCCATTCTAACGACGACCCCACGGAGATGAACAAGGTGAACCAACGCGAAGCCGCGCTTGTGGCGCAATTGGTGAAACAAGCCTATGAGCAAGCGCCCGAAGAGTTTAACGCACTGAGTTCCATTGGCGTGATTGTGCCCTACCGCAACCAAATCTCCACGGTGCGCAAAGCCATCAGTCAGCTAGGCATTGAGGGATTGGCCACCATCACCATCGACACCGTGGAGCGCTATCAAGGCAGTCAACGCGACGTCATCATCTACAGCTTCACAGCGAAGAAGCATTTCCAGTTGGCTTTTCTTAGCAGCAACACCTATGTTGACCCACGCACGGGCGACCTCATCGACCGCAAACTCAATGTGGCCATGACGCGAGCCCGCAAGCACCTTCTGCTTATTGGCAACGCTCCGCTGCTTGCGCAAAATGTCGTTTTTGCCGAACTCATCAACTACTGCAAAAAACAAAACGCCTTCTACGACGCTGATGCTTAAACTTTTTAGACGAATTTCTTATGGAGACCGAGTGCCTGCACATTAGCAATTTATACGTTTTATCTACTCCATTCACACGCTCTTTAATAAGGCTTTCCGTTCAACTTAAATGCTGAATGCAGTGGGCGTGCACCAACTGAAGACCGTGCGTGCACCAACTGAAGGTAGCACGTGCTTCAGTTGGTGGCAACACGACCACCAATTGGTGCACGCCCACATGCATCGCGAGTCTGAAACATTTTTAATGCGGAAGCAACACCTTTCTGAACGATGAATTAGGTTGATTACCGGCTTAAAGGCTCTATTGTCGTCACGCCTCTTTCAGCCCGTCCTTAAACGAAAAGCCATGGGCGCAAATGCATAATTATAACACAAGAAAGAGCGTAGGTGAAAAATAAACGCTACCTTTGCACATAGAAAAAACAAAAAAAGAAAACATAACGAATGAACGTTTTAGATCTTAGCGAACAAGAGATACAGCGCCGCAATTCGCTCGAAGAGTTGCGAAACTTGGGCATTAACCCCTATCCCGCTGCCGAATATGAAGTAACCGCTTACAGCGACGACATTAAAGCCAACTTCGACGAAAACGAACAACGCGAGGTGTGCATTGCCGGCCGACTGATGGGACGCCGCGTGATGGGCAAGGCTAGCTTTGCCGAACTGATGGACTCGAAAGGACGCATTCAGGTGTACATCACCCGCGACGACATCTGCCCCGCCGACGACACCACACTCTACAACACAGTGTTTAAAAAGTTGCTCGACCTCGGCGATTTCATCGGGGTAAAGGGCTTCGTGTTCCGCACCCAAACGGGCGAGATTTCCGTTCACGCCAAAGAACTCGTGTTGCTCTCAAAGAGCCTCAAACCCCTGCCCGTGGTGAAAGAGAAAGACGGCGTGACCTACGATGCCTTCAACGACCCCGAACTGCGCTATCGTCAGCGCTACGTTGACCTCTTGGTAAACCCCGATGTGAAAGACATCTTCTTGAAGCGCACCAAGGTGATTAAAACCATGCGCGAATACTTCGACGAAGCAGGCTACACCGAGGTTGAAACGCCCATTCTGCAACCCATTCCCGGTGGTGCCAGCGCTCGTCCGTTCATCACTCACCACAACTCGCTCGACATCGATCTTTACCTTCGCATTGCCACCGAGCTCTACCTCAAGCGCCTCATCGTGGGCGGCTTTGAAGGCGTTTACGAAATCGGTAAAAACTTCCGCAACGAGGGCATGGACCGCAGTCACAACCCCGAGTTCACTTGCATGGAGCTCTACGTGCAATATAAGGACTACAACTGGATGATGTCGTTCACCGAGAAACTTTTAGAGCGCATCTGCGTGGCCGTAAACGGCTCTACCGAAAGCGTGGTCGACGGCAAAACCATCAGTTTCAAAGCTCCCTTCCGCCGCCTTCCCATTCTCGAAGCCATTAAGGAGAAAACGGGTTACGACCTTAACGGAAAAACTGAGGACGAAATTCGCGACATCTGCAAAAAGCTCAACATGGAGATTGATGACACTATGGGTAAGGGCAAGCTCATCGACGAGATTTTCGGCGAGTTCTGCGAAGGCACCTACATCCAGCCCACCTTCATCACCGACTACCCCGTCGAGATGTCGCCGCTCACCAAGAAGCACCGCGACAATCCCTCGCTCACCGAGCGTTTTGAGTTAATGGTGAATGGTAAGGAACTTGCCAACGCCTACTCCGAGCTCAACGACCCCATCGACCAAGAAGAGCGTTTCCAAGATCAGCTTCGCCTCTCTGAAAAGGGCGACGACGAGGCCATGTTCATCGACCAAGACTTCCTCCGCGCCCTTCAATATGGCATGCCTCCCACCTCGGGCATCGGCATCGGCATCGACCGTTTGGTTATGCTCATGACGGGACAAACACAAATTCAAGAAGTGCTCTTCTTCCCCCAAATGCGCCCCGAAAAGAAAGCTCCGCGCGACAAGGCCGATAAGTATGTAGAGGCTGGCATTGCTGAAGAACTCGTGCCCATTCTGCAAAAAGTGGGCTACTACCTAGTAAGCGACTTGAAAGACGTGAAAGCGCAGAAAATTCAGCAGCAGATTGGCGAAATCATCAAGAAGTTTAAACTCGACATCGCCAAACCTAGCGTGCAAGACATTGAAGCTTGGAACGTGTAATCACGCACACCTATATATAATAAGGAGTGGGGAGGAAAATTGCCCCTGCAAGCACTGCCCACTCCTTAGCAACCACTCTTCCATAGAGGGAAGCGAATTCCAAAGAGCGGAAAGAGGGCTAAATGAGCCACGCCTGAACGCCCGCTACAACAAAGAACCACAGGCACACGCACCATGTACGATTTAGGAAACATAGCCGTAATGGGTAGTGGCAGTTGGGCCACAGCCATAGCCAAAATGCTACTCGAAAAAGTGGAGCATTTGCATTGGTATATGCGCCGCCAAGATGCCATCGACGACTTTGTGCGAACCGAGCACAACCCGTCGTATCTTAGAAGCGTGCGCTTCGACGTTTCACGCATCACCTTCTCAACCGACATCAACGAAGTGGTGCGAAACTGCCAAACCTTGGTCTTTGTCACCCCCTCGCCCTACATTAAAAATCACCTGCGCAAGCTCAAGGTGAAGCTACACGACAAGTTCATCATCACCGCCATCAAAGGCATCGTGCCCGATGAAAACTTGGTGTGCTCCGAATTTTTCCGCGTGGTCTACAACGTGCCCGACGAAAACCTTGCGGTGCTTGGCGGACCAAGCCACGCCGAGGAAGTGGCCCTAGGCCGACTCACCTACCTCACCGTGGGTTGTTCTGACAACAAAAAGGCTGCGGCTTTCGCCGAAACGTTAGCGTCGAGTTATGTAAAGACGAAAACGGCCTCCGACGTCATTGGCATTGAGTATGCCTCGGTGTTGAAAAACGTCTACGCCATTGCCGCCGGCATTTGCAACGGATTGAAGTATGGCGACAACTTTCAAAGCGTGTTGATGTCGAACGCTGTGCAAGAAATGAGCCGTTTTCTCAAGGCCGTCTACCCCATCGACCGCAACGTCTACGACAGTGTCTACTTGGGCGACCTCTTGGTGACAGGCTACTCCAACTTCTCGCGCAACCGCGTGTTTGGCACCATGATTGGCAAAGGCTACAGCGTGAAGTCGGCACAGATTGAAATGGAAATGATTGCCGAAGGATATTATGGCACAAAATGCATGAAGAACATCAACAAGCTCTATCATGTGAACATGCCCATCCTCGATGCCGTCTACAACATTCTCTACGAGCGCATCTCGCCTACCATCGAGATAAAATTGCTCACCGATTCATTCAGATAACACACACACTCATTCAAGCCTCACACATTCCTTGGGTTGTGTGAGGCCTTTTTAAATTTGTCCCATTGCAATAGCCAAGATGAAGGGACTACTACGACACAATTTTAGCTCTTTCCCCTCCTCAGCCCATGATTAGCATACAGCGTTACACCCCCTCTCTGCAGCAAGAATGGAACCAGTTTTTGCAACAAACCAAAAACGGGAATTTCCTTTTTCACCGTGGCTACATGGACTATCATAGCGACCGCTTTCGCGACCATTCTCTGCTCGTCTATCGCAAAGAAAAACTCTTTGCTCTTTTGCCTGGCAACGAGAGCAACGGCACCTACTATTCTCACCAAGGACTCACCTACGGCGGTTTGCTCACCACGGCCAAAGCCACGGCCGAGGACGTTTGCTCCACCTTTGAAGCACTCAACGATTATCTGCGCACACAACGCTTTAACAAGGTGATTTACAAAGCCATTCCATGGGACTATCAGCAGTTGCCAGCCAACGAGGATTTATATGCCTTAGTGAATGTGTGCCATGCGCAGCTCTGCCTACGCAACTTGGCCAGTGTGGTCACCCCCAACCGCATCGTGTCGTGGCAACGCGACCGCCGATATTGCGCCAACAAAGCCGAGCAACTAGGCATCGCGGTGGAACGCTCCGATGACTTTGCCGCATTTTGGAACGTGCTGTGCAACAACCTAATGCACACCTATCAAGCCCGTCCCGTTCACACCTTGCAAGAAATGGAGTTGCTCCACTCTCGCTTTCCCCAAAACATTCAGCTCTACGTGGCGCAGCAAGAAGGGCGCATCTTAGGCGGCACCGTGCTCTATCTCACCCCCACAGTGGTGCACACACAATACATCTCGGCCACGGCCGAAGGCAAAGAAAAGCATGCGCTCGACGCCCTGTTTCGTCAGTTGTTATCACGGTCCGAATTTCAAGGCCGATGGTTCGACTTCGGCACCTCTAACGACGACAGTGCCTTGCGACTCAACCTCTCGCTCATTCATCAAAAAGAAGGTTTTGGCGGACGCGGCATCTGCTACGACTGGTATGAATGGACACTCTAAACGCTTCACTTTCAGCAAAAGAGCATCATGGCTTGCAAAAGCAAAAGGAGGAGCGCAGAAAGCGCAAGCGAGAAGGCCAAAAAGAAAGATGAAACCTAGCTCAAACCACCCACAATGCCACATTCTGCTATGAAAAGCGCAAGTGTACAAAAAGAAAAATAAAAAAGCCGCTACAATTAAACCAAAAAACTTGCCACAGCCCACAAAAAAGCGTAATTTTGCAAGCACATAGTCGTCCGAAAGTGGCGACCCTACATTCACATCGATAAAAACAACAGCTATAATATGTCCTCAACAAAGAAAATTAAAACCGCTTTGGTGTCAGTTTTCCACAAAGACGGTCTTGAAGAACTCCTTGCCAAACTTCACGAAGAAGGTGTGAAATTCCTCTCAACAGGAGGCACACAAAAGTTTATTGAAGAACTGGGCTACCCCTGTCAAAAGGTAGAAGACGTAACCACCTACCCCTCCATCCTCGGTGGCCGTGTGAAAACGCTTCACCCCAAAATCTTCGGCGGCATTTTAGGACGTCGCAATCTTGAGGACGACCAAAAGCAAATGGCTGAATACGAAATTCCCGAAATCGACCTCGTTATCGTCGATCTCTATCCCTTCGAGCAAACCGTTGCAAGCGGAGCTAGCGACGCCGACATCATTGAGAAAATCGACATAGGCGGCATCTCACTCATCCGCGCTGGAGCAAAGAACTTCAACGACGTGGTCATCGTGCCTTCAAAGGCAGAATACAAGCCCTTGCTCGACCTCATCAACAAAAATGGAGCTCAAACCGAACTCGAAGACCGCAAATGGTTTGCCACAAAAGCCTTTGGTGTGAGCAGCCACTACGACACAGCCATCCACGCTTGGTTCGATAAATAAGCAGGCTAACGGGAAGGGAGTATGTGTGCTGCACTTTCGAAAAGAAGAAACCAGCTAACAAAAACAGGCACGCACTCCACCCCCAATAAGAGAAAACAGACATCACTTCAAGCCGAGGCGCAAGCGGAATAAGTAACCCAAGAGAAGCAACCAGTAGCTCCCCACTCGCCCCCCGACCTCATCCTTACTCTACACACACGATATGGGATTTTTCTCAAAGTTCTTTTCGTTTACACAAGAGTTGGCCATCGACCTTGGCACCGCCAACACCATCATCATTGCCGATGGTGAAATTTCGGTGAACGAGCCCTCTGTAGTGGCTCTCGACGCACACAGCGACAAAATGATTGCCGTGGGCGAAGAAGCCAAGCGAATGTATGAAAAGACAAACAATAAAATACAAGTAATCCGTCCCCTTCGCGACGGCGTTATTGCCGACTTCAATGCCTGCGAGCAAATGATGCGCGGCCTCATCAAGAAAGTGCATTCGGGCAAGCGCTTGTTCTCGCCCTCACTGCGCATGGTTATCGGTGTGCCTAGCGGCTCAACCGAAGTGGAACTACGCGCCGTGCGCGACTCGGCAGAGCATGCCGGCGGACGCGACGTATTCTTGCTCTACGAACCAATGGCAGCCGCCATCGGCATTGGCATTGACGTAAACGCTCCCGAGGGCAACATGATTGTCGACATAGGCGGTGGCACCACCGAAATTGCCGTCATCTCACTAGGTGGCATTGTTTCGAACAACTCCATCAAAATGGCTGGCGACGACTTCACAAGCGACATTCAAGAATACATGAGCCGCCAGCACAACGTGCGCGTTAGTGAGCGCATGGCCGAGCGCATCAAAATCAACGTAGGTGCCGCTCTTACCGACCTGCCCACCCCTCCCGAGGACTACGTGATTCACGGCCCGAACCGCATCACCACCATGCCTATGGAAGTGCCCGTGTGCTACCAAGAGATTGCCCACTGCCTCGAAACGTCAATCGCCAAAATTGAGCAAGCCGTTATCAACGCCCTCTCTAACACACCGCCCGAGCTCTATGCCGACATCGTGAAAAACGGCATCTACCTCACTGGTGGTGGCGCCTTGCTACGCGGACTCGACAAGCGCTTGAGCGACAAAATCAACATTCCCTTCCACGTGGCCGAAGACCCCTTGCTCTGCGTAGCAAAGGGCACAGGCATTGCACTGAAAAACGTGGAGAAGTTCACCTTCTTGATGCGATAAAAAAGAAGGAGGGGGAACGTGCCTCCTGCACAAAACAAATCTAGAAATTATCCTTACACAAAAAGTGGCTTTGCCTTGTCGGTTATCCCTGCTCCAACTCCCTATGCGAGGATGAAAGCAGATTACGAGAAGGCAAAGCCCCTTTGTATATAAATTTGTAATAATTCTATATATAGTAAGGAGAAATCCTTCCCTCCTAAAACTAGATACAAAAAACATGAGTGACAACACTCCCAAAAACAGCCTTGTCAGCTTCACGGCCAAATATAGCCACTTCGCCCTATTTGTGGTGCTCGAAGTGGTGAGCCTCATCCTTCTGTTCCGCTTCAACAACTATCAAGGAAGCGTCTACTTTAGCGCGGCCAATTCGCTCGCGGCCAAAGTAAACGGCACCTACACAGCCATGGAGGGATTTGTGAAACTGCAAGAGGTGAACCGCGACCTCACCACACAAAACATTGCCTTGCAACGCGAAGCCGAGCAACTGCGCCAAGCCCTGGCCACTGCCACCAAAGAGCCTTCACAAACCGAAAGGCTTATGCGCGAACACCTGCAAAACTATCAGATGATTCCCGCCCTCGTGGTGTCGAACAGTGCCGAACGCACTAACAACTACCTCGTGATTGACCGCGGTGAGCAAGACGGCATCCGCCCCGAAATGGGCGTGGTGGGCGGCGGTGGCGTGGTGGGCATCGTCTACCTCACAGGGCCACATCATTCGCTAGTCATCCCCGTCACCAATCGCAAGTCGAGCATCAGTTGCCGCGTGCGCGGACAAAACTATTTTGGCTATCTGCAATGGGATGGCTCAAGCATGCTCAGCGCCTATGTCGACGACGTGCCGCGCTATGCCAAGGTGAAAGTAGGCCAAGCCGTAGAAACGAGTGGCTACTCGGCCGTATTCCCACCGGGCATCTTCGTGGGGCGTGTGCGCAAAATCAGCAACTCGGCCGACGGGCAGTCTTACCGTCTCGACGTAACCCTCGGCACCAACTTTGCCAACCTGCGCGATGTGCTCGTCATCACCACCCCCTACAAGGCCGAAATCGACACGCTGCAAGTACACGCCCAACAAATGGACGACAATAGCCCAACGGGGCATTAATCCCCATCATCCACTTCCCCTCGCCCCCTCCATAAGATTACTTATATATTAAGAAGTATATAGCATGAAATTCCAAACCATCACATCGCGCACCGGGTGGTTCATTCTTTTGGTGTTGCTGCAAGCCTTAGTGTTCAATCACGTGCACATTTTTGGCTATGCCACCCCTATGCCCTATGTGTTTTTCCTGCTCATTCTGCCTAGCGACACCCCACGCTGGGCCTCAGTGGCCCTAGCCTTTGCTCTGGGCCTGTGCGTTGACCTCTTCACCAACACCCCTGGCCTTGCAGCCAGTTCGCTCTGCCTCATCGGTCTCATTGCCCCCCTATTGCGCAACGTGTTCGCCCCCAAAGACAGCAGCGACAGCTACGTGCCCTCACACAAAACGATGGAGTGGAGCGGCTTTACGAAATACGCCTTCTTCAACGTGCTAGTCTATTGCCTCGTGTTCTTCAGCCTCGAGGCCTTCTCCTTCTTCGACTGGCAAGTGTTGCTCATCAACATTGCAGGCAGTACCTTGCTCACCACGCTCTTCGTGATAGCCATGGAGCTCATTCGCAACAAATAATCCCCCACTCCCCACTATTTTTTCACTTCGAAAAAACTCATGCCCAACGCCAATAGTTTTGAACTTCGGAAATACGTGGTTGGCGGTGTAGCCATCGGCATCATCTTGGTCTACATCATCCGCCTCTTTACCTTGCAGCTATGGAGCGACGACTATAAGAAGAACGCCGACTCTAATGCCTTCCGAAAAGACATTCAGTATCCCTCGCGCGGACTCATCCTCGACCGCAAGGGGCGCATTCTCGTCTATAACGAGCCCTCCTACAACATCATGGTGGTGATGAACGACCAGCGTGGCGTTGACACCCTCGACTTCTGCCAAACCATCGGCATCACCAAAGAATACTATATGCAGCGCATGGCCGAGATTAAAGACCACAATAAAAACCCTGGCTACTCGCGCTACACCCCCCAACTCTTCATGGCGCAAATTCCCGCCCAAGAGTTTTCCCTCTTCCGCGAAAAGCTATTCCGTTTCAAAGGCTTTAGTGTGGAGAAACGCTCCACCCGCCAATACACCAGCGGCATCGCAGCCCACCTGTTAGGCGATGTGGGCGAAATTAATGAGAAGGAATTAGAAAACGACTCGTTGAAATACTACGCCTCGGGCGACTACATCGGCAAACTCGGTGTGGAGCGAGCCTACGAAGAGCAACTACGAGGCGAGAAAGGCATGCGCATCATGCTGCGCGACGTGCGCGGACGCACCCAAGGCCACTATCAAAACGGCAAATACGACAAGCAAGCACAACCCGGCAAAAACGTCACGCTGAGCATCGACAAAGACGTGCAAGCCCTGGCCGAACGATTGCTCGAAGGCAAGAAAGGGGCCATTGTGGCCATTGAGCCCTCCACGGGCGAGGTGCTCTGCTTGGCCTCTGCCCCCAGCTACGACCCGCGCAACATGATTGGCCGCGAGCGCGGCAAAAACCACGCTTTGCTCGAGAGCGACCCCAAGCGCCCCTTGCTCAACCGCGCCATCATGGGCACCTATCCCCCAGGCTCCACCTTCAAAATCACGCAAGCCCTGCTCGGTTTGCAAGAGGGCAGCATCGACCCGCAAGTGAGCTTTCCCTGCCACCACGGCTTCAACTATAAAGGCCTTCATGTGGGCTGCCACGGCCACGCCTCGCCCATCAACCTTGTGCCCGCTATCGGCACCTCGTGCAACTCTTATTTCTGTTGGAACCTCTTCCGCTTGCTCAGCAACAAGCGCAAGTATGGCTCCGTGCAAAAGGCCATGACCGTGTGGAAAGACTACCTTGTGCGCATGGGCTACGGCTACAAACTAGGCATTGACCTTCCTGGTGAAAAGCGCGGCATGATTCCCAACGCCGACTACTACGACAAAGCCTACAAAAAGTCGTGGAACGGCCTCACCGTCATCTCCATCGCCATCGGTCAGGGCGAAGTCACCGCCACCCCGCTGCAAATATGCAACCTCGCCGCCACCGTGGCCAACCGCGGACATTTCATCACGCCCCACGTGGTGCACGCCATTCAAAACGGCCAGCTCGACCCCATCTACCACGAGAAGCGCTACACTGGCGTCGACCGTCGATGGTATGAATATTGCGTAGCGGGCATGCGCAAGGCCGTGCTCGATGGCACCTGCCGCGCCGCCAACTTGCCCGGCTATGAGGTGTGTGGCAAAACGGGTACGGCGCAAAACCGCGGCCACGACCACTCCGTCTTTATGGGCTTCGCCCCGATGAACGCCCCGCGCATTGCCGTTTCGGTTTATGTGGAAAACGGTGGTTTCGGCAACGTCTATGGCGTGCCCATTGGCGCCCTCATCATGGAGCAATACCTCAACGGCAAACTCTCCGCCAGTTCTGAAAAGAAAGCCCAACACTTCCAAAACATGCACATTAAATACGCCGACTAAACCCTATGCTTAACGACAACAAACAATATCCGCTCTTCCACACCGACTGGGTGGTGCTTTGCCTCTACCTCACCCTGCTTGTGTGCGGATGGTTCAGCATTTGCGGCGCCACCCACGAGCTGGGCGACACCAATTTTCTCGACTGGACGGCTCGCACCGGCAAACAAGTGGTGTGGATAGGTTGCGCCTTCGGCCTGGGCTTCGTGTTGATGATGACCTCCGACCGCTACTACGACACCCTAGCCAGTTTCTTCTATTGGGGCATGATGCTCGTGTTGCTCATCACCCCATTCATAGCTAAAGACATCAAGGGCTCGCGCTCGTGGGTGAGCCTCGGCTTCTGCAACATTCAGCCGGCCGAGTTTGCCAAATGCGCCACCGCACTGGCTGTGGCCAAACTCATCGACCAATACGACTTCACGCTCGACAAGATGCGCAATTTCCTTAAAGCCGCGGCCCTTGTGTTGCTGCCCATGGTGCTCATCGTGATGCAGCGCGAAACGGGTTCGGCCCTCGTTTATCTGGCCTTCTTCTTGATGTTCTATCGCGAGGGAATGCCCGGTTGCATTCTCTTCTGCGCCGTGGCCGCCGTGGTTTATTTCGTTGTAGGCATACGCTTTGGCGAAGTGGAACTTCCAGGCACGCTTGCCTCCATCGGCGAGTTTGTGGTGCTCTCGCTCATTTGGATTTTCACCCTCGGCATGCTTCGCGTCTACGACCGCCACAACCGAGCCTTCCGCCACTTTCTGCTCGTGGGCATCGCGCTTATCGCAGTGTCTTACCTAGTGTCGGCCCTGCTCTTCCCCTTCGACATTTCATGGACGCTGCTCGTGGGTTGCCTCGTCATGGCCATCTATCTCATTTGGCAATCGTTTGGCCAGCGCGTCAACACCCGGCTCTACATTGCCGTGTTCGCCCTGTGTAGCACGGCCTTTCTCTACTCTGCCGACTTCGCCCTCAACAAAGTGCTCGAGCCCCACCAGCGCGTGCGCATCCAAGTGCTTTTAGGCATGAACGAAGACAATCGCGACGCGGGCTACAACGTCAACCAAAGCAAAATCGCCATCGGTTCGGGCGGATTGGAAGGAAAGGGCTTTATGAACGGCACACAAACCAAGTTAAAATACGTGCCCGAACAAGACACCGACTTCATTTTCTGCACCGTGGGCGAGGAGCAAGGCTTTCTCGGTTCGGCCGGCGTGCTGCTGCTCTTCTTATTACTCATTTTGCGACTCATCTACCTCAGCGAGCGGCAAGTCACCAAGTTTGCCCGCGTCTACGGCTACTCCGTCACCAGCATTCTGCTCTTCCACGTGTTTATCAACGTAGGCATGGTCATGGGCGTCACCCCCGTCATCGGCATTCCGTTGCCCTTCTTCAGCTACGGCGGTTCCTCACTGTGGGGCTTCACCCTTATGCTCTTCATCTTCCTGCGCATGGATGCCAACCGCAAACGCCCCATCGACACCACCCGATAAAAGCTCCACCCACCCACAACTCACATTTCACTAACACAAACCTCTAAGAAATACATTACTCATATAAGATGAACTACAACAACAACGGCCCCACGCCCAACAAGTGGAAAATCATCTCCCTCATTCTCTTCTGCCTGCTCGTGGTGATAGGCATTATTTATATGAAACGCTCCTCGGCCACCCAAAAGCAACTGCTCGCCCCCGGAAGGACTGACACCACGCAGCAGCAAATTGCCGTGCCCGACACCACCGTCGACCCAGGCATCTTGCCCCAAACGCTCGACACCCTCGTACCCTCGCAACTGCCCGACACCATTTTGGGCCGCGACAAGCGCAATCCCTATGAAGCCGGCTACGACGACGGCTACGCCACCGGTTGCGACGACGGAGCCGCCAACACCGAGCGCGCCAACTACGACGACACTAGCACCTTCGCCACCCCAGCCGAAAAGGCCAACTACGCCCGAGGCTACCGCGAAGGCTACACCAAGGGTTTCGACGACGGACGCGAGGGCAAACAGTTCAATATCTAAACTTTTGCCCCATTCAAAAATAAAAGTTACCTTTGCAAAGAAGAATAATAACTCCAAATAACGATAAATCCAATGGCAAAGAATACAGAAGCAAACGGTGCAGCAAACGCCGACAAGCTCAAAGCATTGCAAGCAGCAATGGATAAAATAGAAAAAGACTACGGACGCGGATCGGTAATGCGCATGGGCGACGAAACCGTGCAAGACGTGGAGGTAATCCCCACTGGCAGCATCTCGCTCAACGCTGCGCTCGGCGTGGGCGGCTACCCCAAAGGCCGCATCATTGAAATCTACGGCCCCGAGTCGTCAGGTAAAACCACCCTCGCCATTCACGCCATTGCCGAAGCACAAAAAGACAACGGCATTGCAGCCTTCATCGACGCCGAACACGCCTTCGACCGCTTCTATGCCAAGAAGCTCGGCGTGGACGTTGACAACCTGCTCATCTCACAACCCGACAATGGTGAGCAAGCCCTTGAAATAGCCGACCAACTCATCCGCTCCTCGGCCATCGACATCATCGTGATCGACTCCGTAGCAGCCCTCACCCCAAAAGCCGAAATCGAAGGCGACATGGGCGAAAACAAAGTGGGCCTGCAAGCGCGCCTCATGAGCCAAGCCTTGCGCAAGCTCACCTCCACCATCAACAAAACCAACACCACCTGCATCTTCATCAACCAGCTGCGCGAAAAGATTGGCGTGATGTTTGGCAACCCCGAAACCACCACCGGTGGTAACGCCCTGAAATTCTACGCCTCCGTGCGCCTCGACATCCGCCGCGTCACCTCCATCAAAGACGGCGACACCCCCATTGGCAACCAAGTGCGCGTGAAGGTGGTGAAAAACAAAGTAGCGCCCCCCTTCCGCAAGGCCGAGTTCGACATTATGTTTGGCGAAGGCATCAACCGCGAGGGCGAAATTGTGGACCTCGGCGTAGACCTTGGTCTCATCAAGAAGAGCGGTTCTTGGTTTAGCTACGGCGAAAACCGCCTAGGGCAAGGACGCGAAGCCGTGAAGAAGGTGATTAAAGAAAACACCGAACTCGCCACCCAGCTCGAAGAACTCATTGCCGAAGAGCTCCACAAGCGCGAAGAAGAATAACCCCCCACTGAAGAGAGTGCACCATGGAATTTAAGAAGCACTACACCGACGAGGAAATCAACGAGGTGATCAGTTGGTTTAAGGAGAACTACGATGCCCTTCCCCCATCGCTCCACGTAGACAAAGCCACCTACATCTCCGACTTCCCCGCCACCGTAAAACTCTACTACGACATAGCCTTGGCTCACAAGGACAACCCCACCTACGCCGCCCAAATACGCCACCTCTTCAAAATGCGCGATGCCGTAAAAGAGTTGAAACACAACGATCAGCCGCAGAAATAACTCTGCGAAGCAACGATAAGAAGAACTTAAAACTCTTCACGCCCCACACACTAAGTAGGTAATCAAACAAATTTGCTTTGATTACCTACTTACTTTGTTAAAATACAACAATAGAGACAATAAAGACAACCCTCCCTACTTACGTTGTTTATAACAGCAAAAGCAAAGCCTTGTCCCCCTTTGTCTCTATTGTCGTTTTTATAAGAACAAATTTGACAGATTCCTTATTTTGTGCAGTTTGCACCCCCTAAAACAGCCATTTTTGTGCAGTTTGAACAACCAAAATCGCCATTTTTGTGCAGTTAAAAAGTAACAAAATCAATCATTTTGTGCAATCTCAAGCCACCATAAGTTTATTAGCTATCACAAAATCAGCAAGTTACGAACACAATCGCTAAAGGTCAGTGGGGGCGACGCGGCCCGCGTCGGCGCAAGAAGCAACGCAAGAAGCAACGCCCCCAATATGAAGTCCCCCCCCACTCAATACATCAATCCAAAAGCCCACAAAGGCAACACATTGCCATAGCCCCTCTCAATGTCGTCTTTCACCACATAGCCATCGGTCACCTCGGCAATTTGCTTTTGCCCCTTCTTGCGCCCCCCAATCTCGAAGGTGCGGCCCTCCACCAAAAAGTCTGACACAGGCGAGCACAACACATCGCCCACCACACGCAATTGATTCATAAAAAACGTTTCACGCACATTCCCAATGTCAGCACGTTTTGGAGCAAGCACATAAATCAAGTTCGTATTGTCTAAATACACCTTCTCCGTCTTGCCCAACCCGCGAATGCCCCCCACAGCATCGCGAAGCTGAGCAATCATGCCCGCCCGCTCAATATACATTAAATAGTCCGACACAACGTTCCTACTAATACCCGTCACATCAGCCAACTTCTGCATCACCGGTTTAAAAGGCACGCTCTCAGCAATCACCATGAGCAACTGCTTTAGTTTACGCCCCGTTGAAACATTCGTGTTCAAATAGAGCGGAATGTCGCTCTCCATTGTTTGAGCCACCACTTGCTGCAATTCTAAATCGAAAGCCTCATCACCCCCAAAAGGATAATAGCCCCGACGCAAATAGTCGTGAAACAAAGGCAACGGGTGCTCCACCCCCAGAATGGCGTAATCATGCCCCAACAATTGCTCCCATCCCACAACCTCCATTTTAATGCCATGAAACAAATGCAGATATTCGCGAAACGAAAGTCCTTGCATCTCATAAATCGGCACCCTACGGCTCAAGTCGGCCATTCCCTTCGTGATGTCAAGAATCGAAGAACCCGAAATCACCAGCTGAAAGTCGGAGTAGCTATCATAAATCTGCTTCACCTCAGCCGCCCACCCCTCATACTTATGAATTTCGTCGACAAACAAGTGTTTACCCCCCATTTTATAGAAGCGGTCGGCCACATCAACCAAGCGATGCGAAGCGAAATACAATTGATCGGCCGACACATAAAGAGCATGTTCCCCCTTCAATTCCTTCTTTATATATTGCAAAAGCAACGTCGACTTCCCCACGCCTCGAGGCCCTACTAGCCCCAAAGCGTGTCCACTCCAAGCAATGCGGTCATACATGTAGCGCACCAAGTCGGTCGGTGTTTCCTGCAACTTTCGGTCGAAATATTCAAACAACTGTTCCATAGCTTATCTTTTTTCTGCAAATCTAAGCATTTTGCACTATTCTTGTGCAATATTCCGCAAAAATTGCACGCATACAATGCAGTTTTCTGCAAAAGTTGCACACTGACAGTGCAATATTTCTCAAAAATTGCACACCTGGCGTGCAGTTTTCTGCAAAATCTGCACACCAACCGTGCAATTTTCCCTTACGCCGTCACACCGCCCGAACAAAAAATTCGTCCCTCACAGTTCTAGTTCTCTCTAAACCACGATTCTCCTCACCGTACACCGACCGATGTACGCACGACCTCCAACTGAAAGCAGCACGGCCACCAATTGAAGGTAGCACGGCCACCAACTGATGCACATCCATCAAAACAACGATTCAGCCCCCTCTACCCCACCGATTAAAACACTTCATCAACCGCCACATTCACGCTCTCCCCTAACAGTCAGTGGGGGCAAACGCAAGCTCTTGGGGGGCGACGCGTCCCGCGTCGGGGCAAGAAGAAACGCTAATAATCAAGCAAAAAAGAACCACGAATCAAACAAATCAGACGAAATTCTTTTTTTCGAACACAGATTTCACAAATAACACAAATAAAAATAAACAACCGCGCTGCGCGCTAGTTTTTTTCTGAACATTAATCTCCATTAATCATCCATTAATCTATCATTAATGCCTTTCTCGCCACTCTAGAAGTCGGTGGGGGCGACGCGGCCCGCGTCGGCGCTAGCAGAAACGCAATAAAAAAGCAAAGCCCAAAAGAGCCCTAACACCCCCTCTTGGCCTTGTCTTTATTCCTTGATTTACAAACGATTCTCAATCGCTTTGCAAGCCTCTAGCGCCACCACTAGCGCCGACGCGAGCCGCGTCGCCCCCACCAACCTATAGCGTAGCCCTCACAAAAGCATTAATGAAGATTAATATTCAAAAAAACATCACAAGTAATTAAAAATCCGTACATTTGCACATTAATAATAATAACTCCAAAACAACACCACAAAACAATGAAAAAAGAAGCACTCACCCTCTCAAAGTTCACCCTAGCCCTAGGCCTCGGACTCAGCCTCAGCATCACTTCGTGTAAAGACAACGACCTAGCCGACGGTGGCAACCACAACGGCGACAAAGACTACACCGAACTCACCGACTTGGAATGGCAAAAACAGCAATCGCTGCAATGCCTAATGGGAGCTGTGGCGGGCCTCGATTCCCTGCCCCAAAACTGGAACGACGCCACCTTCACCGCCAACCCCACCATTGGCGAAGCAGCCGACGGAGCCACCCCTTACAGCGTGCGCCTCGTGCCCACAAGCAGCGCCGACGAAGCCTACCGCGAATTTTGCAGCATGACGCAAAGCAGCATGACCTCAACCGCCACCAACCAAACTTGGAGCCAAGAGGGCATTGGCACCATGCGCTTTGAAGTAAACAACACCCCTAGCCTCTATGCCACCCTTCACGTCAACGTGCAGCAACTGCCCACCCTGCAAGAAATCCGCTTCGTGCCACCCACCGCATTAGGCGACAACGGCGACAACAATAAAGAAGCCTACTATTCATTTGGCGATATTATAGAGAAAACCGAAGGCAACCAAAAAACCTACTGGGTGTGTGTGCGCCCCGTCGACGTCAGCAAAAAACTGAAAACCTCACACTGGTGCACCCTCCAGCTCTTGCCCAGCAACTACAAAACGCTTGAAAGCAAAACCCTCGTCTTGCCCACCGCCCTATGCAACAACCGCTCTGATGGCGAGCGCATGACGCAAAATTTCTTCAACCTGCTCCGCTCACTAGCCGACCCCACACTCTATGCCGACGAATCTGTGGCAGGACTAGACAAATTCACTCAAGAGGAATTTCCTTGGAATCAAGTCCGCACCACGAGCCACATTTGGGATTTAAATAGTTTTTGGAGCAAATTCATGCCCGAAAAATACGCCGATTGCAGAAACAGTGAGGTAAAAAAACTCTTCACCGAGCCCGACGAACTCGATGCCATCTATTATGGCTACACCAGCAAGAGCTCCTATTTTGGCCAAGGCGAAACCACCTACAAGGTCTACAACGTGCACCTTACCTGCAACGATGAATTTAACCAAACCAACCGCACCCTCTTCAACAACGTCACACCCCAAACACGCAACGTAAATTGGGAAAAAGATGAACGTAATTTTGTTGTCAATTTCAACGATTTCTACAGCGACCCCAACAGATACGTTAGCAAAATGGAGGAAAATCAGTCGTTCATCGTGAGATACAAAACGGGGGCTCAATTGCAAGAGCGATTTCTCTCCACCGCCAACGACTACGAACCCGAATATAGCTTCACCGTTTCCACCCCTAAAGCCGCTATCAATGAAATCTTCGTCTATAAAGACAAAATGAGCAAAGGCGTAAGAAACAAGCAGAACAAATTCTATCCCTTCTTCACCCTAGGCGACATCGTGAGCAAGTTCTACGACGAAAGATCCAAATACCAGTTAGACGAGAATGAATACCACCTCTGCGTCCTCCCCGCCCTCAACAACCACAACATAGCAAGCGACGACAAAAACTACTCCGACCTAGCTTACTTCATCAACAGCAAAGCACAAACCACTAACGTGGGGGTAGAAGTCACCGAGGCGCAAGCTAAATACCTAGCCAAAATTATAATGGCTGCCAAGATGGATTCATACGAAGCTATAAATATTCTCAATGGTAACAGAGCATATATCGATCAGACAGACGAAGCAATGAAAGCCCTTGGAAAATACCTTACAAGCAACGCAGCCATACAGTTTAAAGAAGTTGGTGAAAAAAACAATAACAACAAAGATTTCCACTATAAGCTCACCCTCAATCTCTACATGAACAGTAACGACCTTGTCGATGGGGTAGTAAAAAAACCACACATCCTCACCCTCTGCTACTACCCTAGCCACGACGAAGACAAACAATACGTTTACTCCATAACCCAAGCTAAAGCCAATGAAGCAACGAGCGTAATAGCCCTCTACACCTACTACGACACCAACATGTACGCCGAAACCTACAGCAGCCAACGCGACCTCACACTGCAAACTGAAAGCGCCCGTCAAAACATCACAACCATTGCCTCCAACCTCTTCATCGCTACACAAAGCCACTAAATACCAACAACACTAGCAAGCTCTTGAGGCAACGCAAGCTCTTGGGGGGCGACGCGTCCCGCGTCGGGGCAAGAAGAAAAGCTAATAATCAAGTAAAAAAGAAACCACAAATCAAGCCAATCAAACGAAATTCTTTTTTGTTTGAACACAGATTTCACTGATAACACTGATAGATAAAAAGCCGCGCTGCGCGCTAGTTTTTTTCTGAACATTAATCTCCATTAATCATTCATTAATCTATCATTAATGCCTTTTCTTCTAAAGAAATTCTCTCAGAGTGAGCGTTTCTACTAGCGCCGACGCGGGCCACGTCGCCCCCACCGACCTCTAGCGAAGCCCCTCACAAAAACATTAATGACAGATTAATGGATAATTAATGAAGATTAATGTTCAAAACAAAAAAAATCCAGCGCGCAGTGCGTCCCCCATCCATGCAAACCACACAATCAGCGTTAAAAACAACAATGTTAAAACACCTCGTTATGAGCATGGTTATCAGTCGGCTCTTAGGATTTTCGATGGTACGAGTTGCCA
>CAVKKI010000009.1:0-23448 GCA_963656725.1 Oribacterium sp.
TTTTTTAGCGTTGCTTCTTGCCCCGACGCGGGACGCGTCGCCCCCCAAGTGCTTGAGTCGCGCATTAGAAACTCTTTGTATGGGCTGTATGAGTTTGTGATGAATGCGGTTTTAATGGGTGTGCATCAGTTGAAGGTCGTGCGTGCTTCAGTTGGAGGTAGCATTGCTTTCAGCTGAAGGTTGTGTGTGCTTCAGTTGGTGAACGGGGAGATGAATACAGAATCAAGAAGCGCAATAAAGGATTTCATAAGACATTATAAGCCTAGAAGCAAAAAGAAGAACACACGAAAACGGACGTTGCTTATTGCGCCAGAACAGGATGCGGCTTATTAGAAGGTGCTAGGGGTTGCTTAAAAAGTTGCGTTTTTATTTGGTTATGCGGTTGGGTTGGCGTATCTTTGTAATTCAAAACAAAACACGTTATTTATAAGATACTATGACACTGATTAAATCCATCTCTGGTTTTCGCGGAACGATTGGTGGCCGCACGGGCGATACGTTAAACCCTGTGGACATTGCGAAGTCGGTTTCTGCATTTGCATCACTGCGTGAGAACGTGGTAAGTCGTGCTTTCCGCCGCAAGATTGTGGTTGGCCGTGATGCCCGCATTTCGGGCGAAATGGTGAGCCATGTGGTGTGTGGCACGCTGATGGGTATGGGCTTCGATGTGGTAAACATCGGTTTGGCCTCAACGCCTACTACGGAATTGGCTGTTACGATGGAGCATGCTTGCGGTGGCATCATCATCACCGCCAGCCACAATCCTCGCCAATGGAACGCTTTGAAGTTTTTGAACGAGAAGGGTGAATTTCTTCCCCCCGCAGAAGCTTCAGAGGTGGTACGCTTAGCTAATAACTGCAACTTTGAGTTTGCCGACGTTGACAGCTTGGGTTGCTACACGAAGAACTTCAGCTACGACCAACGCCACATTGAAATGGTGAAGGAGTTGGAACTTGTGGACATCGAGGCTATTCGCCGTGCTCACTTCACAGTGGCTATCGACACGGTGAACTCTGTGGGCGGCATCATCATCCCCAAACTGCTGGGTCAGCTTGGTGTGACAGAGGTGACGGGCTTGAACACTGAGCCTACGGGCAATTTTGCACACAACCCCGAACCGTTGAAGCAGAACTTGAGCGAAATTCGCAACTTGCTGCGTAAGGGCCGTCATGACTTGGGCATTGTGGTGGACCCCGATGTGGACCGTTTGGCTCTTGTTTGCGAAGATGGCACGATGTTTGGCGAAGAGAACACCTTGGTGGCTTGCGCCGACTACGTGCTGAAGCATACTCCTGGCCCCACGGTGTCGAACCTTTCCTCAAGCCGCGGCCTTCGCGATGTGACCGAGAAGTATGGTTGCAACTACACGGCAGCTGCTGTGGGCGAAGTGAACGTAGTGACGAAGATGAAGGAGACGGGCGCTGTGATTGGTGGCGAAGGCAATGGTGGTGTAATCTACCCCGCTGCTCACTCTGGCCGCGACGCTTTGGTGGGCATTGCCTTGATTTTGACTTACTTGGCCAAGACCGGTATGCGTGCTAGTGAACTTCGCAATTCGTTGCCCCAATACTACATTGCCAAGAACCGTATTGACCTTGACCCGACCACCGACATCTTTGCTATTTTGCAGAAGGTGAAGGAGCTCTATAAGAATGAGCAAGTGACGGACATTGATGGTGTGAAGATTGACTTTGCCGACAAGTGGGTTCACTTGCGCAAGAGCAACACGGAGCCTATTATCCGCGTTTACTCGGAGGCTCACACTATGGAAGAGGCTGACGCACTTGGCAAGCAGATTATGGACATCGTCTATAATATGACTCAACAGGAGAAGGATAAATAATCCGTCTTTTTCCACACGATTATATACCTATATATATAAGGTAGCAATTACGTTGAAGCCTCACCCCTTGTTGGTTTTTCTTTTTAGAAAGGAGAAGATCCGCTAAGGGTGAGGCTTTCTTCTTCTACCCTAAACACCCCCTACTCCACCCATGAAAAAGAATCTTTTGCTTTTAGCCCCAATGTTGTTGCCCACGATTGCTTCGGCACAAGGACGCTACAACATTGTGTATATTATGACGGACGACCACACAGCGCAGATGATGAGTTGCTACGACAACCGCTTTGTGGAAACGCCCAACCTTGACCGCATTGCCGCTGATGGTGTGCGCTTTGTGAACTCTTATGTGGCCAACTCGCTCTCGGGACCTAGCCGCGCTTGCATGCTCACAGGCAAACACTCGCACAAGAACGGCTTTACAAACAACGAGCACGGCATTTTCGATGGTTCACAGCAAACCATGCCTAAACTGATGCAGAAGGCGGGCTATCAGACGGCTCTCATCGGCAAATGGCACTTGGTGAGCCAACCCACCGGCTTCGACTTCTATAACATTCTGCCGGCTCAAGGCAACTACTACAACCCCGAGTTTATCAACATGGACGGCACGGAAACCACCGAAAAGGGCTACGTGACGAACGTGATTACGGACAAGGCCATCGATTGGATGGAGCACAAGCGCGACAAGAGCAAGCCCTTCATCTTGTTCGTTCATCACAAAGCTTGCCATCGCGATTGGTTGCCCGAGTTGAAATATTTGCGCGAATATGAAGACAAGACATTTGCCCTGCCCGAGAATTTCGACGACAACTATGAAGGCCGCCCCGCTGCCGCTGCACAGGAGATGGAGATTGCCAACAACGACCACATGGACATTGTGTATGACACGAAGATGTATTACCCAGGCGCAAAGACTCGCTTGAGCGATGCTTACTTGAACATGATTGGCCGATTAGACTCAAAAGACCGTTCGGAGTATGACTACTTCTACGACTCGTTGGCCACCGACTTCAACCGTCGCCACTTGACGGGTAAAGCCTTGGCAGAGTTTAAATATCAGCGCTACATGCGCGACTATGCCAAGGTGTTGAAATCGTTGGATGACAACATTGGTCGCACACTCGACTATTTAAAACAGTCGGGATTATTGGACTCTACGCTCGTGGTCTACACCTCCGACCAGGGCTTCTACATGGGCGAGCACGGATGGTTTGACAAGCGCTTCATGTATGAGGAGTCGCTCAACACGCCGCTCGTGATGCGTCTGCCCAAAGGCCTCAGCACACGTGGCGACATTAAAGAAATGGTGCAGAACATTGACTATGCTCCCACCTTCTTGGAATTGGCTGGCGCGAAGGTGCCCTCCGACATTCAAGGTGTGTCGTTGCTTCCCTTGCTCGAAGGCAAGCACCCGAAGAATTGGCGTCAGAGCATCTACTACCACTACTACGAGTATCCCGCTGAACACAGCGTGAAGCGTCACTATGGTGTGCGCAGTTCGGATGGCTACAAGTTGATTCACTTCTACAACGACATTAACGAGTGGGAACTTTTCAACTTGAACACCGACCCGCACGAGATGCACAACATCTACGGCCAAAAGGGCACGGAGAAGGTTACGAAACGCTTGATGAAAGAACTTGTGCGTTTGCAGAAGCAGTATGACGACCAAGATGGTTTGAAATTTAACGAAATGAAATAAGATTCACAAAAAGAGAGGGGAAGGCTGAGTTAATGACGGAAAGTCTTCCTCTTTCTTTTTATAGAATGATTTTGATTAAAAAAAAACATGAGCACAACGCGACGCATTGCTAAGAACACGCTCTACCTGTACCTACGAATGTTGGTGCAGATGGCAGTGTCGCTGTTTACGGTGCGCATTGTGTTTAACGAATTAGGCATTGACAATTACGGCATCTACAATGTGGTGGGTGGCGTGATTGTCTTTTTTAGTTTTTTTAGCAACGGACTGAATGCCGCCTCGCGCCGCTACCTCACCACCGAACTAGCTACGGGAACGGAGCAGAGCAACCGCCATGTGTTTACGCAATGCCTTGTGAGTCATTTGTTGCTTTGCGTGGCCTTGGTGGTATTGGCCGAAACGGTGGGTTTGGCCTTGGTGATGAAGGTGCTTCACCTTCCAGCAGAAAGGATGACGGCCGCTTTGTGGGTGTATCAATTCAGCGTGGCATCGGCCGTGGTGGGCATTGTGCAAGCCCCCTATCAAGCGCTGATTGTGGCACACGAGCGGATGAAAGTGTTTGCCTATCTGAGCATCGTAGATGTGTGGGTGCGACTGGGTGTGGCCTACTTGCTTGTGGTGATGCCCGGCGATGTACTCATTCACTATGGATGGCTCACGTTGCTGGCCTCGGTGCTCAACATGGGGTGTTTTTGGGGCTATGCCAGGCGCAAGTTGCCCCATTGCCGTTGGCACTATCGGAAGGACTTGCCGCTGCTGAAGGAAATCTTTAGCTACATGGGGTGGAGTTTGCTAAACCAAGCCGCTTTGGTGGGCAGCACGCAGGGAGTGAGTCTGTTGGTAAACGTGTACTACAACGTGGCGGTGAATGCCGCTATCGGGGTGAGCAACCAGGTGAGCAACGTGGTGAATAACTTTGCCGCAAGTTTTGAAACGGCCTATAACCCGGCCATTATTAAGGAGTATGCTCAGCATCAACATGAGCGACTGTATCGGCTCATTGCATTCTGTTCGAAGATTTCAGGACTGCTCATTGCCGTGTTTCTCGTGCCGCTCAGCATTGAAGCTCCTCGGGTGTTGACGCTATGGTTGGGGCACTATCCTCCGCTCACAGTGGAGTTTTGCTTGCTCACGCTGCTGGCCATCTACGCCGACAGTTTGGGCACGCCTTTGTGGATGCTCATCTTTGCTCAGAAAGACATTCGCCGTTACCAACTCATCACCTCTCCCGTGTTTACGCTCACCTTCTTTGGGGCGTGGGCGTGCTTGGCACTGGGTTGGCCCGTCTATAGCGTGATGGGGGTGAGAGTGGCGGTTTATGTGCTGTTGCTTGGCTTACGCTTGGTGTATGTTAGACGAATGTTGCCCGGCTTCAGCATCAGTCAATGGTGCAAACAGGTGGCGATGCGCAACCTTGCCGTGTTGTTTATAAGCCTCGCCCTTACCTATGGTTTTGCACAATGGCTTCCACTTAACGGACTAGCCCACATCGTGGTTGTGACGCTCTTCTCATCGGCCACGATGCTCGGCTTGAGCTTTGGCATTGGCATCAACAGCGAAGAACGCAAAGCGTGTGGAGCATTGATTCGAACGAAACTTAAACGATAGAGCCATCGCTCCTTCCATACAATAAACTTCCGCCACGCATTTCTCTTAATGGAATGCGTGGCGGAAGTTTTCTTCAAAACAAGAAAATCCCTTCGAGAGAAGGCTATCCAGCCGCCCTGCCGAAGGGATTTTATTATTGCTTATATGTAAATATTAAGCCAAAGGGAGAATTGATTAGTTGAGAGCTAACTCAACCACCTTCTTCACGGCCTCTTCGATGCCATCGACATCCTTACCACCCGCCGTAGCGAAGTGGGGAGCGCCACCACCGCCGCCCTTGATGAGTTTGGCGGCTTCGCGAACGAGTTGACCTGCGTTAAGGCCTTTCTGCTCTACCAAGTCTTTGCTAATCATGACGGTGAGCAATGGTTTGCCTTCGTGAGTGGAACCAAACACGCAGAGGGTGTTGCTCGGCAAGGTGCCTGCCACTTGGAAAGCGAGGTCCTTCACCGCATTGGGTTCGATAGAAGTGGGGATGACGTATTTCACGAGTTTCACACCATTCACATCCTCGGCATTGGCCACGAGTTTCTCGCGCAACGAGGTGAGATGCTCTTTCACGTAACCCTCTACTTGCTTCTTCAATCCGTCGTTTTCCTCAATCGTCTTGCGGATTACGGCAGTGAGATCTTTTGCGTTGTTGAAGAACGACTTGAGGTTGGTAAGCACCTCTTGCTGCATGTAGACGCTCTCTTCTGCAGCCTCGCCAGTGATGGCCTCGATGCGGCGCACACCTGCTGCCACGCTGCTCTCGCTAACGATGCGGAAAAGACCGATGCGGCCCGTGCTCTTCACATGGCAACCGCCGCAGAACTCTACGCTCGTGCCAAACTGTACAACGCGCACCTTGTCGCCATACTTCTCACCGAAAAGGGCGATAGCACCGAGTTTCTTGGCCTCTTCCATAGGCACTTCGCGATGATCTTGCAAGGGGATGTCCTCACGGATGCGACGATTGACGATGCGCTCTACTTGACGAAGTTCCTCGGGGGTTACCTTTTGGAAGTGAGAGAAGTCGAAGCGAAGATAGTCGGGAGTGCAGAGCGAACCTTTCTGTTCTACGTGTGTGCCAAGCACCTCGCGTAGAGCTTGATCTAAGAGGTGTGTGGCTGAGTGGTTAGCCTCGCTGCCACGGCGCAGTTTTTCGTTCACCTCGGCCTTGAAAGTGTGTTCGGGGTGAGCGGGAAGTTTCTTTGTGAGATGGATGGGCAGGTTGTTTTCACGCTTCGTGTCGAAGATTTCCACCTTTTCATCACCGTCAATCAGCACGCCCTTGTCGCCCACTTGACCACCCATTTCAGCATAGAAGGGAGTTTGGTCGAGCACGAGTTCATAATAGGTTTGCTTCTTCTGCTGCACACGGCGGTAGCGAAGAATTTTGCTGTCGGCTGTGGTGGTGTCCCAACCCAAGAATTGCGTTTCGCCTTCGGCCAACACCACCCAGTCGTCAGTTTCAACGGCGGCGGCGTTGCGAGCGCGCTCTTTTTGTTTCTGCATTTCGGCGTTGAAGCCCTCTTCGTCCACTTCAAGGCCATTCTCATGGCAGATGAGTTCGGTGAGATCGAGGGGAAAACCATAGGTGTCGAACAGTGTGAATGCCTTTTCGCCATTCACCACGCTCTTTCCTTCTTTCTTCGTGGCTTCAATCACGTTTTCGAGCAAGTTAATGCCTGTTGAGAGGGTGCGCAAGAAGCTTTCTTCCTCCTCTTGCATCACACGACCAATGAGCACTTGCTGTGCCACGAGTTCGGGGTAAGCCTCGCCCATTTCCTTAACCAAGGTAGGCACGAGCTTGCAAAGGAAGGCCTCACGTTGGCCAAGGAAGGTGTAGGCGTAGCGCACGGCACGACGAAGAATGCGGCGGATGACGTAGCCGGCCTTGGCGTTGGAAGGAAGTTGACCGTCGGCAATAGAGAAGGAGATGGCACGAAGGTGGTCGGCAATAACGCGCATAGCCACGTCAATCTTCTCTTCTTTGCCATATTCAAAGCCCGAGAGTTCACCAATCTTCTTGATGATGGGCTGGAAGATGTCGGTGTCGTAGTTAGAGTTTTTGCCTTGAATGGCGCGCACGAGGCGCTCAAAACCCATGCCTGTGTCGATTACGTTCATGCTTAAGGGCTCGAGTGAGCCATTGGCCTTGCGGTTGAACTGCATGAACACGATGTTCCAGATTTCAATGACTTGAGGATCGTCTTTGTTCACTAGTTCACGTCCGGGCACCTTGGCTTTTTCTTCGGGTGTGCGGCTATCCAAGTGGATTTCCGAGCAAGGACCACAGGGGCCGGTGTCACCCATTTCCCAGAAGTTATCGTGCTTATTGCCGTTGATGATGTGGTCGGCGGGCACGTGTTTTGCCCAATAGGATGCAGCCTCATCGTCGCGCGAGAGGTTTTCTTCTTCAGAGCCTTCAAACACGGTGACGTAGAGGTCTTTGGGGTCGAGATGTAGCACATCAACGAGGTATTCCCAAGCATAGTCAATGGCTCCTTCTTTGAAGTAGTCGCCAAAGCTCCAGTTGCCGAGCATTTCAAACATGGTGTGGTGGTAGGTGTCGTGTCCCACCTCTTCCAAATCGTTGTGTTTGCCGCTCACGCGCAAGCATTTTTGCGAGTCGGTGCGGCGGCGCGGCTCGGGGTCGCGCTGACCGAGGATGATGTCTTTCCACTGGTTCATACCAGCGTTGGTAAACATCAGCGTGGGATCGTCTTTAATCACCATAGGGGCTGAAGGCACAATGGTGTGACCTTTGCTCTCGAAGAATTTTTTGTATGATTCGCGAATTTCGTTGGCTGTCATCATGATAAATTGTTGACTTATTTACTTAATTTATGGGGCAAAGTTATAAAAAACTAGCGTTAATTTTCATGTATTAAGTTAGAAACTTACACCTTATATATATAGATGGGGTGAATTGTGGGGCTATTTAGGCTTCAGTCATCCCATTCAAGGGAATGTTAGGAAGGAGAAATTCGTTGAAGAAGAGTGGCTATTTCGTGCGAAGAACTGCCCCGTTGACCGATTTCGCAACGTTGCGCATTAAACTTTCTGCTCATTTCCCCGTCTTACAGATGTACGCCCCAAGAAAAAGGAACATTCCACTTTTCGAGAGGCCAACCCGTAGATTAAACCATTAACAACATAAAATTCATACACATTATGATGAAACGTACGATTCTTTCCCTTCTCATGGCCCTCACCTTGGGCATGACTGCAACCGCTGCTCCGCGCGACAAAAAAGACAACAGTAACGACCGCAAGGAGATGAGCACTCGCCAAGCCACTCGCATGGCCACCGAGCTGAAGCTCGACGACAAGCAACAAGCGTGGTTCATTCCCCTCTACGCTGAATATCAAGACACGTTGCGCTCCTTGCGCCGTCCGCAGGGCAAGCCCGAGGCTCCCAATAACCAAACCGATGGCGAAAAGACCAAGAAAGAGAAGAAAAGCGCTCAGCTCACCAACGAGGAAGCTACCAAGCAAATTGAGCAAACCTTCGAGCGCGAAGAGAAGGAGCTGAAGTTGAAGCGCGAATACTACGCCAAATTTCAAAAGCAACTCACTCCGCAACAACTTCACAGCATTTTCTGCCGTCAGGCCACTCCCAATCGCGGTCCGCAACAAGGCGGCAATCGCCAAGGTGGCAACAACGGCATGCGCCCCGGCGGCGGCATGATGCCTGGTGGCTTCGGTGGTGGTTTTGGTGGCGGTGGCGATTTCTAATCCGCCCCACACACATTGTTAGCATAACGTCACAAAGGATGCTCTCGATAGAGGGCATCTTTTTTTGTTTTTAGAATTGAACAACGACGAGAGAAGCATGAGATGCCACGCAATAGCCTAGCAATCAGCAAAAAGGCAGTGCAAGAAGTGGGCGATTAAAGAATTTATCGTACCTTTGCCACATACCCTTACAACCGCATCGATGAAACGACCCTTAATCTTTTCCCTATTTTTAGCTCTCACCGCTTGTTTTTGTGTGAGCTGTTTAAGCAAAAAAGAGCAGTTTAATATTGGCATATCGCAATGCAGCCAAGACGCTTGGCGCCAGCAAATGAACAAGGAAATGCTGCGCGAAGCCTCGTTCTACAACAAAAACGTGCAACTCGACATTCGCTCAGCACACGACAGCAACGAACTGCAAATTCGCCAAATTGACAGTTTGGTGAAAAGCGGCATCGACCTGCTCGTTGTAGCCCCCAACGAGGCAGCCGCCCTCACCCCCACCATTGAAGAGGTGATGCAGAAAGGCATTCCCGTGATAGTGGTGGACCGCAAAATCAACTCGGAGCATTACACGGCCTTCGTGGGTGCCGACAACTATAGCATAGGCAAAGACATTGGCTCTTATGTGGTGCAAGAGCTCAACGGAGAAGGCACGGTGGTGGAACTGACCGGACGCATGGCCAGCACCGCTGCCAACGAGCGTCACCGCGGCTTTCACGATGCGCTAAGGCAAGAGCCCGATGTAAAAGTGTTGGCTCACGTAGAAGTGGGATGGGAAGGCCCACGCGTGAAACAACAGCTCGACTCGCTCTTCGACCGTGGCATTGTGCCCCAACTGCTCACCGCCCCCAACGACCGCACAGGTGTGCGCATTCACGAAGCCTTGCTCGAACTAGGCCATCCCGAAATCAAGGTGATTGGTGTGGATGGGTTGTCAGCGCCTGGCGGCGGACTCGACAATGTGGAACACGGCCAATTGCAAGCCACCTTCGTCTACCCCACCGGGGGCGACAAAGTCATACAAATAGCCCTACACATTCTTAAAAAAGAGCCCTTTGCCCGCGACACCCAGTTGCGTTCGGCCCTCATCAACGCCAACACGGCGCGCATTTTCCGCATACAAAGCGACCAAGTGAAAGAGGGTGAGCAACGCATTGACCAATTGGGCATGCAAATGGATAAATTCCTTTCGCGCTACTCCATGCAAAACATGCTGCTCATTGCTTGCATTGCCATCATCTTGCTCATTGGCATTATGCTGGCCATGGGCATCCGCTCCTACTACAACACCCTACACAGCAACGAAGAGCTGGCACAACAAAAGCGTAAACTCGAAGAGCAGCGCGACCAACTTGTGAAACTAGCCAAAGAGATTGAAGAAAACACCCAAAACAAGCTTAGCTTCTTTGCCGAAGTGTCGCACGACCTTCGTTCGCCCCTCACCCTCATTGTGGCCCCCATTGAGCAGTTGCTCACCATGTCCACGCTCACCGTGGAGCAACGCGACCTCTTGCAAACGGCTCACAACAACGCCAACATTTTGCTGCGCCTAGTGGGCGAGATGCTCGACTTCCGCAAGTTTGAAGCCGGCAAACTGCAGCTCGACCTCTCCGAACTGCGCATAGACCAAGCCCTAGAGCAGTGGTGCAAGCCCTTCCGCTCGCTAGCCAAGAAAAAGATGATACGCTACAGCGTGACCTGCAGCACCACCGTCACCAAAAAGGAATGGACGGGCCAGATTGACCAACACAAAATGGAGAGCGTGGTCTACAACATTCTCTCAAACGCCTTTAAATACACCCCCGAAGGCGGCAAAATCTCTGTCACGGCCAACATCACCCACCACCCCGAACAAGGCAAAAGGCTACACATTGTGGTGGAAGACACGGGTCAAGGCATTGAGCGCGACAAACTGCCACACATTTTCGACCGCTTCTATCAAGCCGACGCCAGCCACGATGGTTCGGGCATTGGCCTTGCCACGGTGAAAGCCTATGTGGAACTGCACGGAGGCACGGTGAAGGCCGAGAGCGTGCCTGGAAAAGGCACACGCTTCATTGTGATTGTGCCCTGCGACGAAACCGCCCTTGCCCAAAAGGCACACGTCTACGAAGAGACGAAGGTGGACGACGAAACGGCCCCCGCCCTCATGCCACAAGTGGAGGAGGAAGAAGAGGCTCAAAGCGTAGACACCCCCGCAATGATGGACTTGAGCGATGAGAGCGAGTCCACCGAGGCAACCGACAAGCCCACCGTGCTCATCATCGACGACAACGAAGACATTCGCAACTACCTGAAGCACCTGCTCTCTACCGACTACGTGGTGGAAACCGCCGTCGATGGACAAGACGGCCTCAACAAGGCGCGCCAAATCATTCCCGACGCCGTGGTGTGCGACGTGATGATGCCCGTGATGGATGGATGGGAATGTTGCCGAAGACTGAAAGACGAGTGGCAAACATCACACATCCCCGTAATGATGCTCACCGCCTGCACCCTCGACGAGCAGCGTGTGAAAGGCTTCGATTGCGGAGCCGACGCCTACATTGCCAAGCCTTTCAGCCCCGACATGTTTAAGGCTCGCTTGCGCAACCTCATTGCCAACCGCAGCCGCCTCAAAGCCTTCTTCACCGACCAAACCGCCATCACCACCAGCGACGTGAGCGAACTAGACAAAGGCTTTGCCGAACGATTGCGCAAAATTTTGGAAGACAACTTGAAAAACGCCGACTTCAACGTGGAAGACATGGCTAGCGAAATGGGCATGGCCCGCAGCCAGCTCTACCGCAAAGTGAAATCGTTGATGGGCTACACGCCCAACGAGTTGCTCCGCGTGGCCCGACTGAAGAAGGCCGCCGAGTTGTTGCGTCGCACAGAGATGAGCGTGGCCGAAATTGCCTACGAAGTGGGCTTCTCCACCCCAAGCTACCTCACCCGCTGCTTCAAAGAATATTTTGGCGTGAAACCGAAAGAATATTAGAAACAGCCAACATAAAAAAGGATAACAACCTCTAGCAAAGAGGCGACTGGAAAGGTCGGATAAAATTCTAACGAGCCGGGAATAAGTTACCATTAAAACTTATTCCCGGCTCTTTATTATGCATAGTTTAAATAGGTGATCAAAATTATTTTTATGTAATAGGGATAATTTTGTTCACCTACTGTTGCCTAGAGTAATTTGTTCACCGCTACAAATTCACCACCCATCTGAATAAGTAGCGAGAGCAAATCACAAAGCCTATTGAGAAAATGTCTGAATCGTCATTCTAATCGTCGTACACCGACCGATGGACGATCGTACACCGACCGATGGACGACCGTACACCGACCGATGTACAGCCGTACACCGACCGATGGACGACGATCACATTCACCATTCATAACCAACAACAAAGCCTATCGTAAGATTGCTTCAGCCGAAAAGCACACCTTTTCCTAATGACATCTGAAAAATGACATCTACAAGGTATTCCACTTATTCACCATCCGAAAAGGACTCAAAGCTGAAAAAGAAAGTGGATTTTTTGGGTATGCTCCACACGGATTAAAAATTATTCGTAACTTAGCCAACGAGATAATGCTTAAGACTATGTTAGCCCAAACCGAAATAGTAAACAGTTACCCTGTAGGAATACAAAGTTTCAAAAAACTCAGAGAAAAAGAATATCTTTATATAGACAAGACTGGCTATATCGTTGATTTTCGAAAAAAGAAAATGAGTTACGTGTTTCTAAGTCGCCCCAGGCGATTTGGGAAGTCGCTCTTTGCCTCCACGCTGCAAGCCTATTTCGAAGGGCGAAAAGAACTTTTCGAGGGGTTGGCCATAGCCCAATATGAGAAAGATTGGGTGAAACACCCCGTGCTGCATTTCGACCTGAGCGGAGCCAAACATTTCGATGCGGAAAAACTGAAACATTATCTCAGCCTTGAACTAAAGCCCTATGAGGAACTTTACGGGAGGGTGGAAGATGAGATTGAGCCCAACGAACGGCTAACTGGACTGGTGCAACGGGCCTATCGGCAAACGGGCGAAAAAGTGGTGGTCATCATCGACGAGTATGATGCCCCTTTGCTCGACGTGGTGCATGAAAAAGACAATCTGCAGCAGCTTCGCCTCATCATGCAAAACTTTTATAGTCCGCTGAAGAAGCTCGACCCTTATCTTGAATTTACTTTTATCACGGGCATCACCAAATTTTCACAACTCAGCATTTTTAGCGAGCTAAACAATTTGGAAAACATCAGCATGGCCGACCCTTTCTCTGCCATCTGCGGCATCAGCCTAACCGAATTGACCACCCTGATGAAACCCGACGTGGAAGCATTGGGAAAAGCTCTTGACATGAGCTATGAAAAATGTTTGGAAACACTGCGAGAATATTACGACGGATATCACTTTAGTGAAAATTCGGAAGACATATTCAATCCATTCAGCCTAATCAGAGCCATGAACATGCAGAAAATAACTTCTTATTGGTTCGGCTCTGGCACACCCTCCTACCTTATCAAGAGTTTGCAAAAATATAACGTAAACGTGATGGACATTGAGCCAAACGACGTCAGCGTGGAAGACTTCGACGTTTCGCCCGAACAAATGACCTCGCCCCTACCCCTGCTCTACCAAAGCGGTTACCTCACCATTAAAGAATACACTCCGCTCATCGACAGCTACAAACTAGGCTACCCCAACCAAGAAGTGAAACGAGGCATGATTAAGAGTCTTGCGCCCAACTATCTGTCGCCCATTTCCACTGAAAACAATGGTTTGGTCAGAGAGTTTATAAAGCATCTTTATAAAGACGATTTGGAAGGAGCGTTGACGCAACTTAAGGTTTATCTCTCGAGCATTTCCAACCGACTGTCGAACAAAAACGAGCGCGACTTTCAAACCGTGTTCTACCTTATATTCAATCTTTTAGGCACACTCATTAAAGTGGAAGAAGACAGCGCCATAGGCCGTGCCGACGCTGTGTTGCATATGCCCACCACCACCTATGTGTTCGAGCTAAAATTCGATGGTTCAGCCGATGAGGCACTCAAACAAATCGATGAAAAAGGCTACCTCATTCCCTATTCCGCCAATGGCAAACGACTCGTAAAGGTGGGCGTCAACTACGATAGCGAGCAACGCACACTCGGACAGTGGATTATTAAAGAGGAATAGGAACTGGCTCTTACGAAAAGTTTGAGCACACTGATTACACAGCACATATTGTCGCACATTCTTTATAGGAATAAAGTGAACCGCTAATTTTACGAATAAAACGAATTTACCCCGTATTCGTCTCATTCGTAAGATTAGCGGTTTTATTATCATTGCAATCTGCTTACGAATAAGTTAACAATGAACTTTAGTATATACCCACTTATGGTGATTTTTCGAACTAATCTTATGTTAAGAGGCTCGACAACTTGTTTTATTCGTAACTTTGCAGTTGGAAATCAACCGAAAACAAAAACTACGCTGGGGGCAGTAAGTCTGAACAAAGCTTTTCACTGCCCATTTTTTGACTGCAAGAGCATTTGCAAATGCAGTCAGAATCACTGACATAGAGTAAAAAAGGATAAAGAATAAAGGATAAACAAACAGTATGGCAAACATACAGCAAAGATCAACTGTGAAGCAAGAAGGCGCACAGGTTGAGATTTCAAAGTTTGAAGTAGAAGGTGGCGTAACAGAGTACCACGTAATGGTGCATGCCACCTGCCCCGAGCAAACATTTCAAGAGCAGCTCAATGCCGTTCTAAATGCCTACTACAACCTGCTCGAAGGCGAACTAAAAGGCGCGTCATCGGTGTTTAAGCGCTATTTTCTGAGCGATGCCGCCAATCAGTATAAAATCGTGATGGAATCGGTGCCCGAAGCACCTGCCTGCGCTTGTTCCGTGGTGGAACAAGCCCCGCTTAACGGCACAAAAATTGCTTTGTGGGTCTACCTGCAAACGGGCATCGGAGCCGGCACTTTCAGCAACGGACTCTACAAGGTGCAACACGGTGCCTATACCCACTTATGGGGAGGCACGGCCGTGAGTAGCGCCCCAACCTCGGAGGAGCAGACCAGTCTTTTGTTTAAAGACTACACCATGCAGCTGCTTTGCAACGGAGCCAAACTGGCCGACAATTGCATTCGCACCTGGTTTTTCGTGCAAAACGTTGACGTGAACTATGCCGGCGTGGTGAAGGCTCGCAACGAGGAGTTTTATGCACAAGGACTCACTAGCAAAACTCACTTCATCACAAGCACAGGCATCAATGGCCGCAATCCCAACCCCGAAAAGCTCGTGCAGCTCGACAGTTATGCCGTAACGGGCATCGACGTGAAGAAGCAAGTGCACTTTCTCTACGCTCCCGAATACCTCAACCCCACCTACGAATATGGCGTTAGTTTTGAACGCGGCACTTATGTGGACTATGGCGACCGCCGACAAGTGTTCATCTCTGGCACGGCAAGCATCGACAACAAAGGCAACGTGGTGCACGTGGGCGACATCCGCAAACAAGTGGAGCGCATGTGGGTGAACGTAGAAGCCTTGCTCAAAGAAGCCGAATGTGGCTTCGACCACGTGGGACACATGATTGTTTACCTACGCGACACGGCCGACTACACCGTGGTGAGCAAAATGTTTGAAGAGCGCTTTCCCCACATCCCCAAGGTGATTGTCTACGCCCCCGTGTGCCGCCCAGGTTGGCTCATCGAAATGGAGTGTATGGCCACCAAAGAAATCCACAATGAAGAGTTTCCCCGCTTCTAAAGCACCGTAATTTTTCGTTCAACATAAAAAAAGAACCAGGGCTTGCAAGGCACATCGAAACCTTGCAAGCCCCTGTTGCATCAATCCCTATTTCTTCAATATAATGAAACGACTGTTAGTCACTCTCTATGCAGTTTGCCTCCTTGTGATGGGGACGGCCACATTGATAGAAAACTCCTACGGCACAAGTTTTGCCACCGACCACATCTACCACTCCCCTTGGTTTATTGCCTTGTGGGCCGTGCTGAGTCTGGGGCTTGTGGCAGCGCTGGTGCACTATAAACTGTGGCGGCGTTGGGCGGTGTGTGCGCTTCATGGCTCATTCTTCGTCATTCTGCTAGGCGCTTTAGTCACCTTCCACACCTCACAAAAGGGAGTGGTTCATCTGCAACCGGGTGTGAAGGTGTCGGCATTTCAAAGCGAGGATTTGAAAGAGAGCTACGCTTTGCCTTTCGCCTTGCAACTCGATAGTTTTCACATTGTGCACTACCCCGGCACCGAAGCCCCCGCCGACTATGCCAGCTACGTTAGTCTGCTCTCAGCTCAAGGCGAGCGGTTCTCCACACAACGGGTGTCGATGAACCGCATTCTCAAGCATCAAGGCTATCGCTTCTACCAATCATCCTACGACCCCGATGAGCAAGGCAGTTGGCTTAGCGTGAACTACGACCCTTGGGGCACGGGGCTCACCTATGTGGGCTACACGCTGCTATTGCTAAGCATGCTAGCCGTGTTGCTGAGCCGCCGCGAGGAGTTTGTGCGCTTGCTCAATCACCCCTTGTTGCGCAAAGGCACCTTCGTGTTTCTGCTCTTGCTAACGGCCACATCCACGCTGCAAGCACGAGAGTTGCCCGCATTTAATCGTGAAAAAGCCGACTCGTTGGCTCAGCGGCAAATCATCTACAACGACCGCGTGGCGCCATTCAACACCTTGGCGCGCGATTTTCTGCTAAAAATCTATGGTCGCGCCTCCTATCACGGCCTCACCGCGGAACAAGTGGTGTCGGGTTGGCTATTCAGTCCTGAGGTGTGGCAAGATGAGCCCATGTTTCTCATTAAAAACGCCGAACTGCGCCAGTTGCTCCACATTGAGGGGAAATATGCCCGCCTCACCGACCTTTTCCAAGGCAACAATTATGTGCTGCAACGCTATTGGAAAGGCGGCAACGCGCAAGCCGCTGAGCCCAACGACCCTTTGCAAAAGGCTATTGCCGAAACCGATGAGAAAGTGGGCCTCATCATGATGCTGCAAAAAGGCACACTCATTCAGCCTCTGCCCAAAGACGGCAGCGTGCAACCATTAAGTGCCCTGCGCGTGAAGGCTGAATTGCTTTACAACCGCATCCCCTTTGCCAAGGTGCTCTTCATGGTTTGCCTCACCCTCGGATTGTTGGCCTTTGTGCGGCTAGTGTGGCGCTCCGTGCATCAACTCAAAGAGCGCAAGAGCGAGCGCATCATCCTATCCACAGCCCTATACGTCTGCACCCTCGTGTTGGCCTTTGCCTTCGGCTTGCGCTGGTACATAGCCGGCCATGTGCCCATGAGCAACGGCTTTGAAACCATGCAATTCATGGCCCTGACCACACTGGTGGTGTCGAGTTTAATGCACCGTCGCTTCCAAGTGTTATTGCCTTTCGGCTTTATTTTGGCCGGCTTTGCCTTGTTGGTGTCGTTCCTTGGGCAAAGCAATCCACAAATCACCAACCTCATGCCCGTGTTGGCTTCACCCTGGCTCAGTCTGCACGTGTCGATGGTGATGATGGGCTACTCACTTTTGGCCTTCGTGATGCTCACAGGCATCATGGGCTTGTGCATGAAACGCCAAGCAGAGGCCCTTATGTTGTTGGGCCGTCTACTGCTCTATCCCGCCGTGTTCTTCTTAGGCATTGGCATCTTTCTCGGCGCCGTGTGGGCTAACCAGTCGTGGGGCACTTATTGGAGCTGGGACCCGAAAGAAACGTGGGCACTCATCACCTTCATGACCTACGCTTTGAGCTTTCACGCGCAGTCGTTGCCCTGGTTCCGCTCGCCTCGCCACTTTCACCTTTTCAGCATTCTGGCCTTCCTCACCGTGCTGATGACCTACTTCGGCGTTAACTTCGTGCTGGGCGGCATGCACTCTTATGCGAGCTGATGGAGTGAGGAAAAGAACACTACATCATAAAAAAAGCGAGCTTCGAATGAAAGATTTATTCTTCATCCGAAGCTCGCGCTTTATTAATGATAGCTTCAAGTAGTTTGGCAAATGCTAGTTGTGGAAATAGAGCCTATCACCTTGCACATCCACCTGAATGGGTTGTTGCTTGTTGACCGTGCCAGCCAAGAGGGCTTTACTTAAGTCGTTGAGCAAAAGCCGCTGCAAAGCACGCTTAACGGGACGAGCGCCAAACTCAGGGTCGAAACCGGCTTGAGCCACAAGTTTCACGGCTGCGTCGCTCACGCTGAGGTCCACATCTTGGTCTTTGAGCAAGCGCTTAATGCCATCCACTTGCAAACGAACAATCTGCTCAATCTGAGGCTGCGTCAAGGGTTGGAACATGATGATGTCGTCGATGCGGTTGAGAAATTCAGGGCGAATGGTCTTCTTCAACATCTCGAGCACCTCGGTCTTTGTGTCGTTGATGATGCGCTCGCGCTCGGTGGCGTTTTTGTTGGCAATGGCCTCAAACTTCTGCTGAATCATCTGCGACCCCATGTTAGAAGTCATGATGATGATGGTGTTCTTAAAGTTCACAGTGCGACCTTTGTTATCAGTCAGTCGGCCATCATCAAGCACTTGCAGCAAGATGTTAAACACATCGGGATGCGCCTTCTCAATTTCATCGAAGAGCACCACGCTATAAGGCTTGCGACGCACGGCCTCAGTGAGTTGGCCACCCTCATCATAACCCACATATCCCGGAGGCGCACCCACGAGTCGGCTCACGCTGAACTTCTCTTGATACTCGCTCATGTCGATACGCGTCATCATGTTCTCGTCGTTGAAGAGGTAGTCGGCCAAGGCCTTTGCCAACTCCGTCTTTCCCACACCAGTGGTGCCTAGAAAGATGAATGAGCCAATGGGGCGTTTCGGGTCTTGCAATCCCGCACGTGAGCGGCGCACGGCGTCGGCAACGGCTTCGATGGCTTCGTCTTGCCCCACTACGCGGCGGTGTAGTTCATCCTCCAAGTGAAGCAATTTTTCGCGTTCGCTTTGTAGCATACGCGTTACGGGAATGCCCGTCCAACGAGCCACAACATCGGCAATATCATCGGCCGTCACCTCCTCTTTCACGAGAGCTTCAGCCCCTTGGCGATTGCGCAAGGCCGACTGTTGTTGCTCAATGTCTTGCTCCAATTGCTTGAGTTTACCATAGCGAATTTCGGCCACACGTCCGTAGTTGCCTTCGCGTTCGGCGCGCTCTGCTTCAAACTTCAGCTGCTCCATCTGCTGCTTGTCTTGCTGAATTTTCGAGAGCACTTCCTTCTCGCCTTCCCATTTGGCTCGCAGGTCTTTCTCCTTCTCGCTCAGCTCGGCAATTTCTTTATTGAGCTGTTGCAGTTTCGGTTCATCATTCTCGCGCTTAATGGCCTCTCGCTCAATTTCAAGTTGACGAAGTCGGCGCGTAATCTCATCGAGTTCCTCGGGTTGTGAGTCGCGCTCCATGCGGAGTTTGGCTGCAGCCTCATCCATCAAGTCGATGGCTTTGTCGGGAAGGAAGCGGTCGGAGATGTAGCGATGTGACAATTGCACGGCAGCAATCAGCGCATCGTCTTGAATGCGCACCTTATGATGGTTTTCGTAGCGTTCCTTCAATCCACGCAGAATACTGATGGCATCCTCGGGCGAAGGCTCGTCAACCATCACCGTTTGGAAACGGCGTTCAAGGGCCTTGTCCTTTTCAAAGTACTTTTGATATTCCTCGAGCGTGGTGGCGCCAATGCTGCGCAATTCGCCACGAGCCAAGGCGGGCTTCAAGATGTTGGCAGCGTCCATAGCGCCTTCTCCTTTGCCTGCGCCCACTAGGGTGTGAATTTCATCGATGAAGAGGATGATGTCGCCTTGTGCTTGCGTCACTTCGTTGATAACGCTCTTGAGTCGCTCCTCAAACTCGCCCTTGTATTTTGCACCGGCTACCAATGCACCCATATCGAGCGAATAGAGTTTCTTATTCTTTAGGTTTTCGGGCACGTCGCCACGCACAATGCGTTCGGCAAGGCCTTCCACAATGGCTGTTTTACCTGTACCTGGCTCACCTATAAGGATAGGGTTGTTCTTGGTGCGTCGTGAAAGAATTTGCAACACGCGGCGTATTTCTTCGTCGCGTCCAATCACAGGGTCGAGTTTGCCTTCACGCGCCTCATCCACGAGGTTGCGGGCATACTTGGCCAGCGATTGATAGGTGTCTTCACTGCTTTGTGAGGTAGCTTTATGTCCACCACGCAATTCCTCAATGGCCTTGCGCAAGCCATCACTCGTCACGCCTGCATCTTTCAGCATTTGTGAGGCGGTGCTTTTCACTTCAAGCAAGGCTTGCAACAGAGGTTCAAGTCCCACGTAAGTGTCGCCTTGCTTGCGTGCCAACTCTTGTGCTTGCAGCAACACTTTGTTGGTGGTATCTTCCAAATAAGGACTGCCGCCGCTCACTTTGGGCTGGCGTTCTAGCTCCGTTTTCACGGTTTGCTGAAGCGTTTGAAGCGGCACTCCTAGTTTACCAAAGACAAACTGCGTGACGTTTTCGCCCACGGCCAACACGCCTGCTAGCAAGTGAACGGGGGTAATGGCTTGCTGCCCGTTCTGCTGTGCGTAGTCAACGGACTGTTGCACGGCCTGTTGTGCTTTAATCGTAAAGTTGTCAAAGTTCATATTGTTTGTTTTTTATTGTTTCGTTTGTGAATTGTTTTCACCTCTTCTTATTGCAAACGAGTTGCCAACTAGTGCCAGTTTCGTCAAGCAATAACACTTGTTTATAATTACTGACAAATTAGCACGTTTTGCTGCCTAAGGGCTGAATCTTTGGCTTTGAAATCTGACAAAATGTACGGTTTACATCCCCTATAAAGCGCCCAGCGAACCGTTCAGAATAAAAAGAAACGCTCGAAGTTCTTTCAAAAGCAGAAAGAACTTCGAGCGTTTCCTCGCACAAGTTTTTTTCTAGTTCACTTTTTTGCGATAAGTGATGCGTAGCACTTTGCTGTCATTGTCTATTTCAATCTTTCCGAGTTTAGAAAGAGCGCTTTGCCCCAGGAGCAAGGGAGCCGATTGGTTACGAACCACAGAGGCGCGGATGTTGCGCAAGTGGAGCGAGCCAAGTTGCACATCCTTCAGGTTGATGATGGTGCCTTCAGAGATGTTGCCATCGGCCGTCATGTAGTTTTGTTTGCCCAACACGTCGGCCGCTGTGAGGTAGTCGTTTTTCATCATAAAGGTGGCCTCAACCGAGGAGATAGACACGTCGGACGCGCCAGTGTCGAAGATGAAGTGAAGCGGCAGGTTGTTGATGTGACACTTCACCTTACACACGCCTCCGTCTTTGGAGAAAGGCACTTCTTCCGTTTGTTGTTCGTAGACGTCGTTGTCGCTATTGTCTTCCTCCACATTCTGCTCTGATTGCTTTTGCTTAAACTCATTAATGAGTGCTTCAAACTCTTTTTCAGAGCGAACGTTGTCGAGGTCTTTGTCGCGGCTGATGTGGTTGAAATTCTCGTAACCGCCTTCGAGGGCCAAGCGAAGATACTTCAAAGCGTTTTCTTTATCGCCCACGAGCGAATAGAGGCAAGCAGCATTATAATAGGTGTCGTCGGGCGCACTCTCTAATGCTTTATTCAGTTCTTCGAGGGCCTTTTCCTTATTGCCCAAGTAATAATAGGCGAAGAAGTTTGTGTTGTTTTCGGGAATGCTGTCGAGCTGGATGCATTGCTCAAAATCTTTTCGCGCTTTTTCCGTGTCACCTTTTTGTTTATAAAGTTTACCACGCACCAAGTAAGCATAGGCAAAGCTAGGTTCAAGCGTCAGGCAGATGGTGCAGTCTTCTACAGCTCCATCGATGTTGCCCGCGTCTGATTTCATCTGCGCCCTGCCCATATAGGCTGCATAGTTATCGGGGTTCGCCTCAACATATTTGTTCATCATTTTAAGAGCCTCGTCTGCTCGGCCAAACTGATTAAGGGCATTTGCCGATTGAAAAATGTAGTAAGTATCGGCAGAATCGAGCGCCATGGCCTGTTCATAATAGTTGACGGCCTTGTCGTAATTTCCTTGACTTTCGTAGCACGAAGCAATTCTGCCCGCCACACTCGGAAGCTGTTCGAGCGCAAAATTCTCCTTATAATTACGAATGGCTTCAGCATAATTTTTGGCCTGTTCATAGACCGCTCCGAGGCAATACATCCATATCGACTCCTTCGGTTCTTTTATTTTTTGCGCCTTCAGTTTAACCACGGTTTGAGTGTAGATGGAGTCCGCCAGCCATAAGATTTGCCGATAGCCCGTTTCGTTGCTGTGATCTTTAGAGAGCGACGTGATGGCATCATCTAGCGCCTCACTGTATTTTCCCATTTCGCTATACGATATGGCTCGCCAGTTATAAACATCCGCATAATCGGGAGCCAACTTCTCCACATAGTTATATTGCTTGATGGCCTCATCATAGTTTTTGCGCTCACTGGCATTGCGCCCCAAGCCTACGTAGCCCACCACGTCACCCTCGTCTAGAGAAATCATTTTGCGATAGTCTTGGTCGGCAAGGTCATATTTTTCTTGTTCGAAATACACTTGCGCGCGTTCCTTATATATATCCAAATCCTCGGGAGTGCATTTTATAGCCTCCGTATAGTCTTTAATAGCCTGCAGGGTGTCTTCAAGATTGAGCCAAATTTTTGCACGCGAATAATAGGCGGTTGCTCGGTTCGTTTTGTCTTTTGCCGGAATCTTCTTCACTGCGGTATTGGCTGCGCTTAGTGCCAATCCGTAATCGCCATCGTAGTTTCGCAAAATGCTCAGCCACATATAGGCATAACCATTCTCGGGGTGTTCGTCGGTCTCTTGGTTAAGATATTTATAGGCATTTTCTGAATCTCCATTTTGTATGGCTTCAACGGCTCTTTTCACATTGTAAGAGTCGGGAGAATTGACTTTGTCGGCAAAGACGGCCGACGTGCAGAAAAGCATAAGCAATAAGATAGCGTTTCTCATGGTTCGCTTCGTGTTTTAATTAAGATATGTGTATTTCGGAACTCTTCATTTTCTCTCTTTAGAAAGCTTTTAGAGAGCCTCATTTCCTTAGATGCAAAAATACGAATAAGCAAATACATAATGTTGAAAACGAGCGTAAAAATGTAAAGAAATGCTCCCCGAAGAGCGAGAAAGATGTTTCCAACCCTATACAAAGCATTTCTTTTTTAGGGAAATATTCACTTTTAGAAGCCTTCCAATTAAAGGAGTGGCTTAATAATTCATGAAAATTACTTAACTTTGTCCGCGAAGAGCCTTTCTTCTTTTTCTATAAAACATCTAATCTACATACATATTAAAACACATTATGAGAAAACTTTTTTCGCAAGCAATTCTCGCCTTGCTAGTGCTGACAGGCCTAGGAGGCGTGACACAGGCTTGGGCCGACGGCATCACGGCTTCTACAGCGGAAAGCCCTAAGTGGTTTCGCATGTACACGCCCCACCGCGGCACACGCGCTGTGACCTCGAATGGTTCATCCACCCCACTCACGGGCACGGCCATCACCGTGGGCTCGGGCTACACACGGGGCCAACTCTGGCGCTTTGAGCAAACCAGCAGCGGCAGCAGCACCTATCACATTGTGAGCTACGACGGACTTTAC